>RZYO01000029.1 GCA_009930325.1 Spirochaetia bacterium
GTTGATAAGGATCTTGCATTATTATTTTTTTCAAAACCTAAATCATTAGCAACTTTTTTAACTTTTTCAATTGTTTGTTTTGATATTCTAGGATTATCATTTAGTGCTCTTGATATAGTTGATTTGTTTAATCCTGTAATTTGGGCAATATCATTTATTGTAATAGGCATATATTTTAGTAAACTCCTTTAATTTGTGCAACCGGTTGTTCTTCTATAATCTAGATTATATCATATTAGTTAAATGTGTCAATTTATTTTTAACTGATTTAATTACTTTTAATATTAATATTTAATATAGAACGTTAACTAATAATTTACTATTTATTAAAAATAATATTTAAAAAATGTACAATCGTTTGCACACTATGTTTTTTATAATTTGATTACATAATTCAATTAACAAATTAAAAGCTAAAATAAAGAATTGATATAAAAAACTTGTATATTGACAAATGTTGCTTTATAATTATTTCTATTGATAAAATGGGAATTATTTGTGAGATATGAATTAATTAATAACCTTATTTATGAGGATGAAAATATATTGGTTGTGAACAAGGTATCAAATATGCCTACGGTTCCATTAAAAAATAGTAATGAAGGTAATTCTTTATTAGATGTAGTTAGTGACTATTGTCCCCAAGTAAAGAGCTTTGCGGGCTATAGTGAACATGAAGGAGGAGTATTACATAGATTAGATACTCCTACAACTGGTTTAGTATTAATTGCTAAAAATAGAAGTTCCTTTGAATTTCTAAGAGAGAAGCAAAAAGAGGATTTGTTTATAAAAAAATATTTGGTTAAATCTATAAGTAAAAAGTCAGATTTACCAGGTTTCGGGGATTTTCCTTTTAAAGACCCAAAAAATGAAAAACAAATAATAATTAAATCTCTTTTTAGACATTATGGAAGAGGAAGGACTTGTGTAAGACCTGTACTAGAAACTTATTCAAGTTCAATAATTTCAAAAGCATCAAATAAATATTATGAAACAACTGTTGTTTTTGAAAAAGAAAAAGATGATATAAATTATTTTATTTGTTCTTTAACAAATGGATTTAGACATCAAATTAGAGTTCACATGGCTTGGAGTGGCTATCCTTTAGTTGGGGATGTATTATATGGTGCTCCAATAAATAGAGATTTTGGACTAGATTGTTTTGAGATGACCTTTCTTAATCCCTATACTTTAAAAGAACAAACGGTTACTAAGAAGGATATAAAATTATGAATATATTAATTTCAAGATGCTTACTTGGATTTCCTTGTCGCTACGATGGTAAGGCTTTTAAAAAAGATTCTTTAATGGAATTGATTAATACATATAAGAATGTTCATAATTTTATTGCAGTGTGCCCTGAAGTAGAAGCTGGAATGGAAGTCCCTAGATTAAGTTGTGAAGTAGTTGGTGAAAAAGTAATAAATACAGCAGGAGAAGATAAGACCGCTTATTTTGAAAAAGGTGCAAGAATTGCGTGTAACAAAGTGAAAGCAAATAATATTACATTTGCGATTCTAAAAAGTAAATCTCCTTCTTGCGGAATTAATTATATTTATGATGGTACATTTTCTAATAATGTAGTTAAGGGAATAGGTGTAACAGCTCGAGAATTAACTAAATTGGGTGTGTTAGTTGTAACAGAAAATGATTTAGAAATGATTAATGATTTTTTAAAATCAAATATTAAAAACTAAGTTTCTAAATAAATTGTAATTTTTATATCAAAAAAAGGAGACTTGCATAATTCCAAATCTCCTTTTTTTTATTTTAATTATTAATATATTTGATTAATGTTTTGCATTGAAAACCACTGTTCTATTTTTATATATTAGTATTCTAGATTCAAGATGTGCTTGAACAGCTTTTGCAAGAGCTCTAGTTTCAGCATCCTTTCCAACTTCTTTTAATCCTTTTGGGGTTAATTCATGCCCGACTCTTACAACTTCTTGTTCGATTATAGGGCCTTGGTCTAGATCTTTACTAGCATAATGAGAAGTAGCACCAATCATTTTAACGCCTCTTTCATATGCTTTTTGGTATGGATTTGCCCCTTGGAATGCTGGTAAAAAAGCATGGTGTATGTTGATAATTTTTCCTTCCCATTCAGATACAAAATCAGCACTTAAAATTTGCATATATCTTGCTAATACTACTAAATCAATATCAAATTGTTTTAATAAAGCTCTAACTTTTAATTCTTGTTCTGCTTTTGTTTCAGGGGTTACTGGTAAATAATGATATGGAATTCTAAAACTATTTGCTAGATTTTCTAGATTAGGATGATTTGAAATAATAATTGGTATTTCACAATGAAGTTGACCTTGGCTTTGTCTTGCAATTAAATCATATAAGCAATGACTTGTTTTGCTAACAAGAATTGCTACTCTTGGATTATAATCACTGTAATGGCAAGACCATTTAAGATTATTATCTTTTGCGAATAAATCAAAATCTTTTTCTAATTCTTTTCTTGAAGTTTTTAAATCAGCTAAATCTATTTCCATCCGCATAAAATACATATTTTCATAGCTGTCTGTATGTTGTTGGCAGTGAAGAATATTAAAATCTTTATCTGTGAAATAATTAACACATTTTTTCATAATTCCTTTTCTATCTTCACATTGTATTAAAAAGCTAATAGTTTTTGTTTCATCTTTTACCATTATTGCTGATCTCCAAAATCTTCAGTTTCAATTTCACTTTCATCTTTTATTTTTATTATTTCAATGCGTCTTTTTGCATCCTCAAGACTTTTTTCTAATTCCTTAGAAAGTATCATACCTTCTTCGTATAATTCAATACTTTTTTCTAAAGGAGTTTCATTATTTCTTAGAGCAGTTGCAATTTCTTCCATTCTTTTTAACTTTTTTTCAAAATTCATTAAATACCTACCTTTGCTTCAATATCACCATCTTTAAATGTGATATTAATTATATCTTCTTTATTTAAACTTTTTTTTGATTTGATAATTTTATTATCGTTATTTTTGATGATAGCATACCCTTTATTCAATATTGATTTGGGGCTTAATGATTCTATTTCTAGTTTTGCTAAATTAAATCTATTATAATAATTGTTAACTTTATTATTTTGAGCTAATTCAATTTCATTTGAAGTATTTACACTTCTATAATAGTTGTTTTCAATTTTAGTTAATAGAATTGATTTTAAATTGTTAATATCATATCTATATATTTTTTCTTTTAAATAATCAAATTTAGAATCAAAAGAATTTTTTATTGATGTTGTTAGCTCTTTTCTTGTGTTTGCAATTTCATAATAGCCACTACTTGCTAATTCTGCCGCTGCTGAAGGGGTAGGTGCTCTTAAATCTGATACAAAATCACATAGAGCAAAATCTATTTCATGTCCAACTCCAGTAATTATGGGAATAGAACTATTTAAAATTGATTTTAAAACAATTTCTTCACTAAAGGGCAGTAAATCCTCTATTGAACCACCACCTCTAGTCACAATTAATTGATCACATAAATCAAATATATTAGCTATATCAATAGCTTTAGAGATTGAAAGAGCAGCATTACTTCCTTGTACAACACATGGTATTATTACTACATCTAGACTTGGCGCTCTTCTTTGTAAAACCTGAAGAACATCTTGAAGAGCTGCTGCAGTAGGACTTGTAATTACCCCAATTTTTTTTGGATATTTTTTTATGGGTTTTTTTAATTCCAAATCAAACCAACCTGCTTTCTCATATTGTCTTTTTCTTTCTTCAAGATTTGCTAAAATATCTCCTGTTCCTACAAAAGACAAGCTGTCGCATTTTATTGAATATGTTCCTCTAGGTGGATAAAGATCTAAAGTCCCTAAAACTTTTATTTTATCCCCTTCTTTTAATAATCTTTCAACTTTCCAGGTGTTAGTTTTAAACATTACTACTGAAATTGAAGCATTTTCATCTTTCAGAGAAAAATACCAATGTCCAGTTGAAGATGGTCGAAAATTAGATACTTCACCAACTATATTTATGTAGGGAAAGTTTTCATTTAGGGTGTCTTTTATTAAAGAGGTTAAAGCACTAACACTCAATATAGGAATATTTTCTTGATTCACATATCTCTCCAATTAGAATATATAAAACAATATATATCTTTTTTAATGTGACTTCTAGATGGATGTACTTAAGAAAAGAATTTATGTATACATTAGCTAACAATATATAAAAAAATCTTACTTTTATTATATGTTTTTTTAATTAAAAAATAAAAATTATATGTTATAAAAATTATTATTAATTTTTATTTTAAATTAGATTTTTTTTATTATGTATAGTATATTGTTAAGTAATTTTTATAAATAATAAATAACATATGACAAAAAAATGGGCTGTTAAACACAGCCCTATTAAGATTATTTTGACCTTAATTGATTGATAATTAGTCAGCTAAGATTGCACCTGTAGGACAAGCTTCAGCACAAGCGCCACAACTGATACAAGTATCTGCATCAATTACGTAGATATCACCTTCTGAAATAGCTTCTACTGGGCATTCGCCAATACAACTTCCACATGCAACACAGTCTTCAGTAATTTTGTAAGCCATGATGTCACTCCTTACTTATTTGTAATTTATACATACTTTTTAACATCAACTTGTACGGTAGTCAAGTATAGCAATAAGTCAAAGCCTTGTTTTTAAATAATAAAAAACCTAATTTTATCATTAACTTTATTTTGTATTAGTAGTATTAATTTATCATATGTTAGATTGTTAGAACAAACATTCTCAATAATTTTGAATAAAAAAATATTTTTTATCTTATCAAAAAAAAATAAATTATCTTGTAAAATACATCGATTTAACTTATCGTTTTTATATCTTATTTAGAGGGGAAAGGTAGAACCTTATATTTGTATGAAATTAGTATTAGCAGAAAAACCTAGTGTAGGAAGATCTTTAGCTAAAATTTTAGCTTGCACAGAAAAGAAAGATGGATATCTTTTAGGAAGTGAATATATTGTTACTTGGGCTCTTGGTCATTTAGTTGAATTAGCCCAACCAGCATATTACTCTCAAAGTTATAAAAGATGGAGTTTTGCTTCTTTGCCTATTTTACCAAAGGACTTGAAGCAAGAACCAATAGAGAGAACAATTGATCAATTTAACATTGTAAAAGCATTGTTAGAAAGAGAAGATATTAGTGAATTTATTATTGCAACTGACGCTGGAAGAGAAGGAGAGCTTGTTGCGAGATGGATTTTAAAATTATCAAATTATAATAAAAAAATTAAAAGATTATGGATAAGTAGTCAAACAGATCAAGCTATTTTAGACGGATTTAATAATCTTAAAGAGGGTGATTTATATTTAAATTTATATAATGCCGCTTTTTGTAGGGCTGCAGCAGACTGGTATGTTGGTTTAAATGTTACAAGAGCTTTGACAACCCATTATGATTCAAAGATGTCAGCAGGTAGAGTCCAAACTCCAACCTTATATTTAATGTGTCAAAGGGAAGAAGAAATTGAAGCGTTTAGTGGAAAATTTTATTGGACGGTAAAGGCTGATTTTAATTCATTTAACGCTTCTTATTATCCAACAGCTGATACTATTAGAATCGATAATGAAAGTGATGTTAAATTAGTACAAGAAATTTTAGAAAAGAATAAAATTGGTAAAATTGTTAATATAGAAACTGTACAGAAAATAGAACAAAATCCTTTAGCTTATGATTTAACCGAATTACAAAGGGATGCTAATTTACAACTATCTTTTAGTGCAAAAAAAACACTTGATGTTCTTCAACGATTGTATGAATATTATAAAATAGTCACTTATCCTAGAACAGATAGTAGGTATATTACAGATGATATTGTTCCAACCCTTAGATCTCGACTTATGGCGATAAATAGTACTGAATTTTCAAAGGATGTTCAAAATATTTTATCAAAAGAGTTAAGAGTTACTGATAGGTTTGTTCAAAATGAATTGGTGAGTGACCACCATGCAATAATTCCAACTGAGCAAAAAGTTAATGTAGATAGATTAAGTGATGATGAAAAAGCTTTATGGCAATTAATTGTTAGAAGATTCTTAGAAGTTTTAGAAGATGATTATATTTATGAAACAACAACTCTTTTTATTGAAATAGATTCTTTGGTATTTAAAACTAGATTATCTGTTTCAAAACAAGAAGGGTGGAAAAAACTAACACGCTACAACTCAAATAATGATGAAGTCAATAAGTTTGATACTTTTGTTTTAAATCAAGAAATTGAAATGAAAGATTTTGCAATTAAGAAATTAACTACTGACGCTCCAAATAGATTCAATGAGGCAACCCTTTTATCAGCTATGGAGCATGCTGGAAGATATGTTGATGATGCAATAATTAAGAAAAATCTATCAGCTGGATTAGGAACTCCTGCAACTAGAGCTGACATTATTGAAAAATTGATTCAAAATAATTACATAAATAGAAATGAGAATAATGAATTAGTACCTACTCCAATCGGTAGAGAAATTATTAGATTAGCTCCAGATTTATTAAAAAGTCCTGAATTAACAGGTAAATGGGAAGAAAGATTAAATAATATTTCTAAAGGAAAAGAAGATAGTGAAAAGTTTATTGAAGATATTAAAGAATTAACAAAAAAATTAGTAAAAGATATTGGAAATTCGCATGAAAGTTTTTCACCTATTTTTAAGGATGGGAAAAAATGTCCTTATTGTAAGAGTGATATGATGAAAGTAATCGATAATCAAGATAGAGTTCATTATATTTGCCAAAAATTGTCTTGTTCTTATGAAGAAATGGAAATTAAAAAAAGAGTAGCTTTAAGCCCAGAAGAAATTGCTAAAAAACCAAAAGTTGTTGTAAAAAAAGTTGTAAAAGTTCAACCAAAAATAAAGGAAGATGTTGTTTTAGAAAAAGCTGTTAAAGCTTCTTCTTCTGCTTCATATTTTCAAAATATTGCAAAAACAAGTTCAACTAAACCCAAAATGGTTGTAAAAAAAGCTGTTTCAAATAAAGATGTTCCTTATAAAATTGAAACTGTTATTGAAGTCGTAAGAGATAGCAAATTAAATAGAAATAATTATAACAGAAGAGAAGATTCAAATTGGCAGAATTCAACTTATAATAATAAAGAGGTTTCTTCTAATGCAACTTTTGCTGATTTTATAAAAGCTAGTGAAAATAGGTATAAGAAAAAGAAAAAGAAATAACATATATTATTTAAAGCTATTTTATTTAAGATTTTTCTTTATTTAAAATAGCTTTATTCTTTAAATATTCCTTAATAATATTTCGTTCTTCTTTAAGGTTTAAATTATTCTCTTTATAAGCTTTTTCTAATAAAATAGCTTTTTCTTGTAATTCTTGATTTTTATTAATTCTAAAATAATACGTAATCAGAGAATAAAATAATATTAATTGTTCATTTGATTTAGCGCAATTTTGTGATTCTAAAGCATATTTTGAAAAAATGGGTAAATCAAAAGCAAGAGCCATCTTTGTTATCTGAGGGAAAAAAGAATTATTAAATGCTTTTTTATTAAAAGTATTTATCATTGATTTTCTTTTTTCTTGATTTTCAAATAATCTAATCATATTCCAAGCTTTAAGAACATATCTAGCTTGAATTGGAAGTGGTGTCTTTTTTAATAAAGGAAAAGTTTTTTTTGATTCATTTTCTATTTGAGCGTCATTGAATTCATCAATTATTATATCTTCTTTTTTTAGTATTTGATTAATTTCTGTTTCATTTTTGTTATATAAAGCGTTAATTAAAAGCTGGTTTTCTTTAAGTATATTATTAATATCATTGTAAGAAAGATAATAATTTTTGTGGATTATAAATTCAGGAGTATAGTCAAAACTAATAAAAAGTTTTGAGTAGTCTTCTAATATTTTATATATATGATAAAATTGTCTTGATGTCATAGAAATAGTTCTCTTTTTTTAATTTTTTTTCAACTTTGATTAATTATAAAAAAATAATAAAAAAAAATCAAAGAAATAACTTTATAAGGGTTTTAATTCTATTTTTAATATGTTATAAGAAAAGGACAATTGTTAAAATAAAAACATATTGTTATTATATAGACAAATAAAAATAATTTTGATATATTGAACTTAGAGGTAAAAAAATGAACATAGCATTAGTTGGATATGGAAAGATGGGACAGATGATAAGGTCCTTAATAGAAGACAAAGATTCTATTGTTTCTATTATAGATCTTTATAGCGATAATAGCGAAGTTAGTGCAAAAGAATTATCAATTAAAAGCTTAAATAATGCTGAAGTTGTAATAGATTTTTCTCACCCTTCAACAATTGAATCTAATATTAAATTTTATTTAGAAAATAAAATTCCATGTGTCATTGGGACTACAGGCTGGTATGATAAAATTAATGAATTAAAAGATTTTGCAAGTAATTACAAAGAAAGCAGTTTAATTTATAGTGGTAATTTCTCAATTGGAGTAGCTATTTTTAGAGAAATTGTAAAAGTGGCAGCTCAAACTCTTTCACAAACTAAACTTTATGATGTTTTTTTAAACGAAATACATCATAGAGATAAAGCAGATTCTCCCTCAGGCACAAGTTTATTATTAGCTGAAGCTGTGTTGGAAAATTTTGAATCAAAAGATAAAATTATAAGTGAAGAATTAAAGAGAAAAATAGAAAAGAATGAAATTCATTGTTCTTCAACAAGAGGGGGTTATATAACCGGAACACATAGTGTCGTATTTGACTCTCAAGTTGATAGTATTGAATTAGTTCATAGAGCAAAAAACAGAGAAGGTTTTGCAAGAGGGGCGCTAATTGCAGCTTCATGGATAAAAGACAAAAATGGCTTTTATAATTTAGACGATTTGGTTAACACCTTAATTAATTAATAGGAGAAAAAAATGGATTTATCAAGATTTAATGGAGTACATACAGCCCTTATAACACCTTTTACAAAAAAGGATAACGTAGATACTGACGCTTTAAAGCAATTAATAGATTATCAAATTCAAAATGGAATTAGTGGTTTAGTACCTTGTGGAACAACAGGAGAAAGTCCAACTTTATCTCATGATGAACATGATAGAGTAATACAGTTAACAGTAGAATATACTAATAATAGAGTTCCAGTTATCGCAGGAACAGGTAGTAATGCTACTTCTGAAGCGATAAGATTATCAAAGCATGCTCAAATTGTTGGAGCTGATGCTGTATTATTAGTAAATCCTTATTATAATAAGCCAACTCAAAAAGGATTATATTTACATTTTAAAGCAATTGCAGATAGTGTTGATATTCCTTGTATTGTATATAATATTCAAGGTAGGACTGGTGTAAATGTTGAAACAGAAACCTTAGTTGCTTTAGCAAATGATTGTGAAAATATTGTTGCTGTTAAAGAAGCAAGTGGTAATATCATTCAAATGGAAGATGTTATTAAAAGAAGTCCAGATGATTTTCTTGTCTTAAGTGGTGATGATAATATGTGTTTAGATTTGATTGAAAGAGGCGGAAATGGTGTTATTTCTGTTGCAGCAAATCTATTTCCAAAACAAATGAGTGAAATGGTAAATTTAGCTTTAAGTAATAGAATACAAGAAGCAAGAGAAATCGAAAAAGAATTATCTCAATTCTTTAGAGCTTGTTTTTTAGAAACAAATCCAATTCCAATTAAAACTGCTTTAGCAAAGTATGGATATTGTAACGAAAGTTTTAGATTGCCTTTATGTACTATGGCAAGTGAAGAAAATAGAGAACAATTATTTAATGTTCTTAAAGAGTTAGAACAAAACCCTAGCTATAATTATTGCTGGGCAAGGAGATAAAAAGAAAATGGCGAGAATAAATGATAGCTTTACTAAATTGTCAGCTGGGTATTTATTTCCAGAAATTGCAAGAAGAACAAATGCATTTTTAAAAGAAAATCCTGATGTTGAATTAATGAAATTAGGAATTGGAAATACTACAGAAGCTTTACCTAAAACTCTAGTACAAGCTATGAAGGATAAATTAGATTTATTATCAAATAGAGAAACATATTCCGGTTATGGGGACGAGCAAGGTGATACTCCGTCACGAATAGCATTGAAAGATTACTATAAAAATTATAATGTTGATTTAGATGCTACTGAATTTTTCATCAGTGATGGTGCTAAAGCAGATGCTGCAAATATTCAACAATTATTTAGCCTTGATAGCATTATTGCTTTCCAAGATCCAGCTTATCCTGTTTATGTTGATTCTAATGTTGTTGGAGGAAGAACTGAAGGTTATGATCCTTTATTACAAGGATATAAGAATTTTGTTTACTTACCTTGTACTGAAGAAAATAATTTTATCCCACAACTACCAGAAACAAAAGTTGATTTGATTTATTTATGTTCTCCTAATAATCCAACTGGGGCTGTAATGACTCATCAAGAATTGAAAAGATTTGTAGATTATGCAAATGAAAACAAGGCTGTAATTATTTTTGATAGTGCTTATAGTGAATATATCAAAGACCCAAGTTTACCAAGAAGTATTTATGAAGTTGAAGGTGCAAAAAATTGTTCAATTGAGATTAATAGTTTTAGTAAAAATGCCGGTTTTACTGGAGTAAGATTAGGTTGGACAATTGTTCCTAAACAATTGGTTTGTCAAGATAGTAAAGAGGGACAATTAAATTCGATGTGGAATCGAAGACAATGTACTTTCTTTAATGGCGCTTCTAATATTGCACAAGCTGGTGGTTTGAGTGCTTTAAGTGGTGAAGGTTTAAAAGAGTGTAAAACTTTAGTTGATTATTATATGGGTAATGCTAAAATAATTAAAGAAGGATTAGAAAGTATTTCTCTTGTTTGTTATGGAGGAGAAAACTCACCATATATTTGGGCTAAAACGCCTAATAATATGACTAGTTGGGAATTTTTTGATTATCTTTTGACTAAGTGTCATGTTGTTATTACCCCAGGTAGTGGATTTGGCCCTTCAGGAGAAAATTATATTAGAGTTTCCTCCTATGGCCATAGAGAAAATGTAATTAAAGCAATTGCTTCAATTAAGGAGAATTTTATAAATGGCAACTAAGACTTTACCTTTAGCAGAAGAGAAATTATCACAGTTAATAAAAGACATTCCTACACCATTTTATTTATATGATGAGAAAGCTTTTATGGAAAATGCAAAAAAATTTTATGACTTATTTTCTTGGGCTCCTAATTTTATTAATTATTTTGCCGTGAAAGCGTGTCCAAATCCTAGTATAATGAAAAGATTATTTGATATTGGTTATGGCGCAGATTGTTCTTCTTTACCAGAATTGATTTTATCTAAAAAATGTGGACTTTCTGGTGACAAAATAATGATGACTAGTAATGATACCCCACAAGAAGAGTTTGAGTATGCAAATGAGATTAATGCAATTATTAACTTAGATGATATTACTCACATTGAAGCCTTAGAAAAGGCTGTTGATCAAATACCTGAGACTATTTGTTTTAGATATAATCCAGGTAAAGATAGAACTGGGAATGCAATTATAGGTAATCCTGTTGAAGCAAAATATGGTGTTACAAATGAGCAAGTAGTTGAATGTTACCGTATTATGAAAGAAAAAGGTGTAAAACGTTTTGGTCTTCATACTATGGTTGCGTCAAACGAATTAGAGGCTGATTACATAGTTGAAACTGCTAGGATGTTATTTGCTTTATGCAAAAAAATACATGATGAAGCAGGTGTAAAAATTGATTTTGTTGATTTAGGTGGCGGGGTAGGTATTCCTTATAAAGAAGATCAAGAACCAATGGATTTACAATATGTAAGCAATCAAATTAAAGAATTATATAATTCTATGATTATAGAAGAAGGTTTAGCTCCTTTACAAATTTCTTTTGAGTTGGGTAGATATATTTTAGGTCCTTATGGTTATTTAGTTTCAAAAGTAAGACACGTAACTAAAAAATATAAAGATTATGTAGGTTTAGATTCCTCGATGGCTGATTTGATGAGACCTGCTTTATATGGTGCATACCATCATATTACCGTATTAAATAAACATGGAGAGAAACATGTTTATGATGTTACTGGAAGTTTGTGTGAAAATAATGATAAATTTGCAATAGATAGAGAACTAGTAGAAATCGAAGAAGGAGATACTCTAATTATTCATGATACTGGTGCCCATGGTCATGCAATGGGTTTCAACTATAATGCCAAATTAAGACCAGCTGAATATTTATTAACTGCTGATGGTAAAATTAAAATGATTAGAAGAGCTCAAACTATTGAAGATTATTTTGAAACATTAGATTTTGATGGTGCAGAGGTACAACTTTGATAGAACATAATTATTTTCAAAGAGTTTATTTTTCAGATACGGATTGCCAAGGTATAGTATATCATGGAAAATATTTAGATTTTGCAGAACATGCAAGAACTGAAATGATTAGAGAAAAAGTTGATCAATCAGTTTTACTTGAAAATAATGTAGGTTTTGTATTAAAAGAAATAAATGTAATTTATAATATACCAGCTAAACTAGATGATATTTTGAAAATAACAACAACGGTTGAATCTTCAAAAACTTTTAGTATTGTATTACTTCAAGAAATATTTAAGGACGAAGAATTAATTTGTACTTTGAAAGTAAAGGTTGCTTGTATTAATTTAGAAACCAATAAAATATTAAAAATTACAGATTACTTAAAATAATTAATAATATCGATAGTATAATTACTATCGATATTTTTTAGGTAAGTAAGCCTAATCCTTTATTTTGTCAGAAAATTTTGTTTTATTAATTGTCAAAAAAGTAATAATCATAAAATAAATAAAATAAATTATTGCCCATATTATTTGATTATTAAAAGGGCCTTTATTTATTAATGAGTATATTCCTCCCAGCAAGTATAAAATACTTGCTGCGAGCAACAAAAAACTATACTTATCAAATATACTTAATAAAACTAACAATCCAGCAAGTAAAATATCTATTCCCAAATAAAAATCAAAACTGAATATAAAATTCGTATTGTTTATATTTGATATATATAAACTTATTAAACAAGACTGGACACAAATAAGCACACAAAAAATAAAACTAGTTAGGCCTATGACTAATTTAATATTTTTCATAGGAATACCTTCTTTATAATTTAAGAATAGTCCACTAATTTAAATTTATCAAGTTTTTTTACATATTATTTAATAATATTATATAATAATTATTTCTAAAGCTATATTTTTACTATTGGTAGATCTTTCCATTTTGTTGTATAGCATGGTGATAATTTTTCTCTTTTCTGTAAATTATTTTTTTCTATTTTATTGGTTGCTCCACTCAATATCTTTGTCCTGCCATAAGTTTGACTTATTTCATTAACTACTTTTGATAAAGTATCTTGATTTTTTAAATTTAAATTATATTGTTCACTTTTAAATAATTCTAATTGTCTATAGTTTGATTTACTCAATTCTAATGCCCAAATTCTACATCCTTTGTATTTCTCTTTTTTATAAATTTTATAAAGAATTTTTTTTGTTGCCTCTATTAATGTAGGTATATAATTTGTTGGATCCTCTAAAAATATTGTTGAAATTGGGGCAATATAATTTTCTTCAAATCTATTAGTGAATAAATTTAAACTCAAAGCTTTTGTGGCTAAATTTTTATCAATTAATTTTTCACCAATAATAGTACAATGACAGGCAATTGCTTCTTCTAATTCTTCTAATGTTTCTCTTGGCTTAGAAAAAGTAATTCCACTGCAGATATTTTTTGTTTGTGGGGTATCAATGTTTATACAAGGGAATCCTTTTAATTCTTTAACAGTTTCTAAAGTAGATATAGTTAAATTTTTTCGAATCCAGAGTTCATTTTTTTGTGTTAATTCGTAAGCTGAAAAAATATTGTGTGAATGTAAAAATTTAGCTTTATTTCTTCCAATACCCCAGATTTCTTCAACAGGAGTTTTAAGTAGAGCTTTTTCTTCCCATTCAGGTTTTAAGTATAAGCAATTTGATTTTAATGTTTTTCCAATATGATTTGCTATTTTTGCTAAAGTCTTAGTTCTAGCAACGCCTATTGAGACCGGAATTCCTATATTTTGAGTTATTTGATCTCTAATTTCTTGAGCACTTATATGGCTTGGCATTATAAAGAAGGCTTCATCAATAGAGTAGGGAGTAATTACCCCGACCAAATCTCGTAAGGCTTCCATAACTCTATCTGAAATATCTTGGTAAAGGGTATAGTTAGAAGAAAAAACTGTAATGTTGTTATTTTCGATTTTTTCTTTACATTTAAAATAAGGCATTCCTCTTTGAATGCCTAGCTTTTTTGCTTCCTTTGAAAGAGCTATTATGCATCCATCATTGTTAGATAATATAACTACAGCTTTATCTCTTAAATCAGGACGGAATAATTTCTCGCAGGAAGCATAAAATGTATTACAGTCACATAGTCCAATCATTGTCTTAGTGTCCTAACTACTGCAGTAATTACTCCAAAAATTGAAAAATTTTCTAAATTGAGTATTTCAATGTCTTCAAAATCTTCATTTTCTGGATGCAAATAGACTTTTTCGCCTTTTATTTTTAATCTTTTTGCTGTAAATTCGCCTTCATATTCTGCAACAATTAAATCATTATTTTTAGCCTTAATGCTTTTATCAACAACTAGAATATCACTATCGAATATCCCTGATTTTTCTAAACTATTACCACTTGCTCTTAAACAATAAGTTGAAGCTCTATGTTTTAGTAATAAATCATTAAAATCTAAAGGGTTCTCTCTACTATCAATAGCGGGGGAGGGAAATCCACATTTTATTGGAATTTCCATTATTATTGTTGGTTTTTTTTCTTGCATAGCTACAATATGGATATCTTTTATTGCTTTGTCAAGAAATGAAGTATAAAGAACCCTTATTAATTTATTACTCAGAACATGTAATGATTATTTTTGTACTGCCTAAAGTTCCAGAAACTCCATCAATGAATGCAAATAAATCATAACGATGTTCTCCTTTTACTGGGAGTATTGTCAATACATTAGTATTTTCATCACTTATCAAATCTCCTTCGAAATACCAACTGTAATTTATATCACTTTCATCATATCCTTCAGGAATACTTGTTGGAGTAAAACTTAATGTTAATTCTTGATTTACAACAATAGTTTCAGGTGTCGAATTTATTACACCAATAATTGGCAAATGAGTATTGCAGTAAAAATTAATACCATAATTTAGAGTAGTGTCTCCAATAACAAAAGTATTGCTACCTTCGGTAGTATGGTTTGCTAAAATTCTCAATTGCTCAGCAAATCCTGAAAGCTCTGTTGGCCCACTATATAGTTTTGAGGATATAATGTAATTTCCTGATTCAATTGGAGCACTAATATTAGCATGACCTATTTCATAATTTATGGTATCTGTAATTGAGCATTCAGTGAAGGTATTATTATTTAGTTTATAGTATTTAGTTAATACTCCAACTTTATCAGCATCTACTTGATCAGGGTTCCAATAAAAATCTAAATCTATATTACCAGTCCCATTTATATATTCTAAAGTTATATTTACAATAGATTGAGAGTTAAATAAGTAATAAGTTCCACTTCCTTCCACAATAGCTTCATCATTAATATTATATCCAATTACGCTAATATCCCATTTCCCTTTTACCAAATTGCTTAATTGTGTTGATTCATTAGTTGTTTCTTTTTCAAAGGTTTTTTCACTAGGTCCAATACCTGATATTACAAATTTAAATACAGATAGCTCATCATCACTTGGACTAATATTTTTTGATTGGGCTGTTTTTGCGCTACTTTTTAAAGATATTGTTAAATCCATTAATTGAGATTCATTTTGTGCCCCACATGAGTAGAATGTAATACTCAAAATTGAAAATACTAAAGAATAGAATAATACTTTTGTTTTTGTTTTCATCAAATACCTCGTTACAAATTTTTAAAATAAAATGTAGAGCTTTATTTACAATAAAACCCTACAAAAAATAGGTAGTTTTTATTTACCTTTAATACGGCTTCATTTTAATAAATATATAATTTTGTAATAATGCTTGAGTTTTTTTAAAAAAAAGATAAAAATAATTTTATAAATAACAATAAGAGGTATTAATGGACAAACTTTATGTTAACAAATACTCAAAAAAATATAATGATGAATATCATTCTTTAATGCCTCAATGGGATGATACTAAAGATATCAAAGTAAAACTTGAGTTATTTCATACAAAAACAGATTTATTTATTGAATTTGATATTATTGAAAAAGAATTGAGAATGGAATCTAAATTTAATAATGATAAAGTATATGAAGATAGCTGTGTTGAGTTTTTTGTAAAAAGATGTGATCGCAAAGAATATCTTAATTTTGAAATAAGTGCTTCTTCTTTTATGCTAGTTGGGAAAGGAGAGTCAAGGTTTAATAGAATTCTTTTTAGTAATAAGGAAATAAGTGAAATTAAAAGAGATATTTTAATTTTAGAAAAAAATAGTAATAATTGTCATTGGAAAGTAAACATATCTATTGATTTCGTTAAATGGGGATTATTAAATGACGGTGAAAATATAGAAAATTTGATATTAAAAGGAAATTTTTATAAATGTGGGGATAAATTGAAAGAACCTCACTATTTGTCATTGTTCCCAATAAATAGTGAAAGTCCTAATTTTCATGTTCCAAATAGTTTTAAAGAAATATTATTTATTTAAATTTTTTTGTTTTATGAATTTTTCTTTTGAGTTAAATGCACATTCTCCACTAAATTCAGCTTCCCCAATTAATTCTTTTAAAGCAAGATGAGCTAAGTTGAGTGCAAAAATTCCTGTTAATGTAGGTAAAGAGCCTAGAACATTTCTAACTCTTCCTCTCTCTAAAATTTGTTCATTAAAATCTAAATGTTCTTCATCTTGAGGGTCTTTATATTCATATCTTGGAAGTTCAGGTGAAAAAACAACTTTTATTCCTCTATCTATTCCTCGATGACGGAGTCTTTTTCTAACTAGTTTTGCTAATGGACATCCATAAGTATCAAAGAGGTCTGCACTTTGTACTAAAGAAGGTTCTCTTCTTAAAGCAGCTCCCATTGAACTAATTACTTTTATATTATTTAAATAGCAATAAGAAAGAAGGCTACATTTTGGATTTAATGAATCTATTGCATCAATAACCAAATCAAATGAATTATCAATTAGTTCACTTGCAGTTTCTTCGCTAAAAAAAATTTTTATTGCTTCAACTTTACAATTAGGGTTAATAGAAAGCACTCTTTCTTTTGCAACTTCAACTTTTACTCTATCTAAAGTTTCCCAGGTAGCAATGATTTGTCTATTTATATTAGTTACTCCAATTACATCAAAATCAATTATTCTAAAATGTGTAACACCACTTCTTGCTAAGGCTTCTAGGCATAAACTACCAACAGCTCCCATACCAACAATTATGACTTTTTTATTATGTAATTCATTTATAGTTGAATCTCCGATTAATCTAGAAATTCTCAAGAATTGATCTGAACTCATTATTTATATCCTTAAATTTCTTTGCTTTTAAAGTTTCTAGCTTATTTATAAAATTATTAAAATAACTAGAATAATTTTTATCAGTTTCTTTATTCCAGTCACTTTCTACTAAAAACCCTAACTCATCTAATATATCGATTTTATTAATTAATTTTGTATTTGTTACTTTGGGATTTAAACTGACAATGACATTATATTTTTGTAATTGTTTTGCTAATTCTATACTCTTATTAAACCCATGGTAAATTATATGTTTAGGTAAATTGTTTTTATTTTCTTCTAATATTCTTAGTAATTGATTAGTAGAATTAACAATATGTATAGTAAAAATTCTATCCAATTTATTTGCTATTAATAATGATCTTTTGAAAAATAATTCTTGAATTTCCATATTATCATATCGTGAATCGAGTCCAACTTCGCCAATATGGTGTTTTGGGTTTTCAATCAATTTATTTGTTAAAAGTTTTTCATATTCTTCTATACTTATATTTATATTCTCAAAAAGAATTCCATAACTAAAATATTTAGAAGGATTTTCCCATTCTTCAATTTTAGAAGTGGCATAAAATGCATTGTCGATAGTATTATCTAAAGTTATATGACGATGAAAATCAAACATGCTTTATAATATCATTAGAAGTAAATAAGTTGCAATAACACTAAAAAGAATGGATATAATCATATTAAATTTTAAATACCCAAAAATAAAAGCAACTAACACCCCAATAGCAGAAGCAATCCAGGTAGGATAAAAATCAATGATAGAAAAAGGGAAGATTAATGCTCCTAAAGCAGCTATTGGTAAAATTTTTAATTTTTCAGTTATTTTTTTTGGGATTTTATTAATTATTGGCGTAAAATAAGGTAAAAATCTTGGAATAAGTGTTGCAATTGATGCTATTAATACTATGATAATCATTGGAAGATTTATGTTATTCATTATTTTCTCCATTTATAAAAAAAGACCCTATGATTGTTGCACTTAACATGGCAATAACAAATGCCCATCCTATTGCAAGATCAACAACTGTTATTAAAAAAGAGTTTATTGCAGCAGAAATGAAGCCTACAATTAATATTTTATAACCACCTTTTCTAGTTTCATTTCCCAACAAAGATGCAAACATTGCATAAAGGGTTATAGAAAGAGCTAACTGTAATTTGCATGGTAAAGCAATTCCAATAATATATCCTGCTATTGTTCCTAAAACCCAACCACTATAACTTGTTAATTCTAAAGAAAATAAATATTTAAAATTTAATTGTTGAGGTTTTAGTATTGCTACAGAAAAAATTTCATCAGTTGTCGAGAAAGCAATAATAATTTTTTGTAAAAATGTAATATCTGATGGTAGTCTTTGATTTAGAGAAGCTCCCATAAATAAATATCTTAAATTAATTAATAAAATAGAAATAAATAATTCAAAAAGAAGAGCTCCATTTGAAAGTAAATTAACCATAAGAAATTGTCCACTTCCAGCAAAACTAGTCATGCTTATTAATGTTGTATTAATTAAGGAGATATTAATATTTCTACAGACAAGACCAAAAGCAATTGCCGTTGAAAAATAGCCTAAAAAAATTGGAAAGCCATCAAGAAAGCCTTCCTTTTTTGTTAAATTGTTACACATGAGTCAATATTATTGAGTTCTGTACTTTTCATCAAGTCTTTTTATTGATAATATAGGAGAAAGTGGAGGATTATATGGCATTTTTTTTAGATAGTTTAGGATTAAGTGAACTTTCAAAAAACCAAAATGATATTATTAATTTATTTTCGAATATAGAGAAAATTTCTGGCGAAGATTATGATTATAAAACATTTGTATATGATGAAGGGTTAGAGCTTGTAGCTAGAATAAATAAAGATAGTAAAGATTATGATTTTGTTGGAGTAGATTCTCATTTAATTAACTCAACTAAATGGTTAAGTAAACCTGTAATTAGCTTAGGACAAACTAGTGAAATTCCAGCTATTCTTTTTTCTTCAATTGATGATAAAACAGCTTTTATTGCAAATTTATTGCATGCAGGGCTTGTAAAGGGAGAAATGAATACAGAATCAAAAATATCTTTACAAATATGTGCTTTCCCCTCATCTTTAGAAGTGTATGAAAGTAGAGAAGATTATGAAAGTGTTGTAAAAGATTCTCTTTTAAAGGATAAATCTATTTTACCTTATTTTTATATTAGAAGTTTAGAAGAGAACTTATCTGAGGTTGATAAAAAACGTTATCAAGAGAATTTATTATTTAATTTAATTGCAGCAAAAGTTATAAAAACAAATCAGTATAATTTTGGAAATAATCCATGCTTTATTTCAACAATTGATACAGTGATGGGAGACTTAGATATTATTTATAGTAAAAATATTATTAATACACCTCTTTCGGTTGGTTCATATATTGTTGGAGCCTTTTATCTAAGTGCAGAATTTTCTCTTAAATAAAATAAATTAAATTAGGAAGAAATTATGGCAAACAATTTATTAACAAAAACGGCAATAGCAAATTCAATTAAGAAATTAATTGAAAAAAAATCTATTAGTAAAATTTCAGTTTCTGATATTTGTAGAGATTGTAATATAAATAGAAAGACTTTCTATTATCATTTTGGTGATAAATATGAGTTATTAATCTGGATTTTTAAAACAGAGATAGTTGATTCTACCTATGAGAAGTATAATACGATTTATAGTTATGATGCTGCTTTACATTTTTTAACATGTATTTATAATAATCAAACATTCTATATTAAAGCTTTTCAAGAGATGGGACCACATAGTTTAAGAGATTATTTTGGTGATGTATTAAATCCTATTGTTGAAGAATTAATGATACCTGAGGATTATGAAAGTGAAACTGAAATCGTTGCTGATTCCTTTTCAGATTTCTTGGTCTCTTCTTTTTTAAGATGGTTAACAAATTATCCTGTTATAACCCCTCAAGATTATTTAGAACAACTTATATGTGTCGGTTCTGTATTATCGGTGAGACTTTCGAAGTTATTTTTTGAAGTTTCTAGTAAATAATATTATTGTTTAATTTAATTATCAAATACAAAAAAAGATTTTAGGGATAATATCTATTTTCTGAAATCTTTTTTGTTTAAAAAATACTTTAAAATATAAATAAAGATTTATATTTTTTAGTAAGATTTATATTTTTTATTAATATTTAAAGACATAGAATCGTGTGAATTATAGCCAAAAGATTTTGTTAAAACACCTGAGTAATGTCTTTTTATAGTTTTAAAACCAACTCGTTTATAAAGAGCTTTTGCTCTTGGATTTGTATCAACAACATCTAATAAGATTTTTTTATACTTTTCAGTTCTTGAATATCTTATTATTTCTTTAAGTAGGGATGAGCCATAACCTCTTCCTCTAGTTCCTTTTTTTATTGCTAACAATTCAATTTTTATTGTATCATCTGTTAAAATTTTATCAGAATGGAAAATAAATTTAAAATATTGATAAGATATTAGTCCTAATCGTTTTTTTAGAGATTTATCAATAAAAAGTGCAGGGCTAGATTTTGTTGATAGAATAGCTACCCCAATTATGCTTGTAGCTTCGCGAGCTAATAAACCACCTGTTGGGATAAGTGTGTTTTTTATAATTTGTAAACCTTCATCGTATCCCACTTTTTTTAATATTGGTTTAAATTTTAATTCGAATGATTTATATAAAATTTTTGATATAATTAGTTGATTCTTTTCGCTTTGTTCATTAAAGCGAAAATATTCTACGGTCATTTTTTTCCCTAAAGTAATAAAATACTTATTTAATATTAAGAGTTATATTGATGAATAATATGATTGCTTAAAGATTATTAGTCAATTGTATAATTAAGTATAATTGAAATAAAAGTGATTTAATTAAAGAAATAAACATATTAGCAAAAATTTAATATTGGCTAATATGTTTAAAATAGAAATTATAATATTTTTATTATTTATAAATTAAAAAGAAATCCACCCAAATACATTTGCAATTGAACTTATTAATATAATTCCAATACATATAATTTCTAAATATTTTGTAAAAAAATTATAAAGTTTTTTACGTTTAAATTTAGATGATATTTCAATTTCTTTTGCAATTTTATCTAATCCAACAACTTTAATAATTAAAATACATGTTGAAAGTGCAGCAATTGGCATCATTACAGAATTTGTTAAAAAATCAAAAAAGTCTAAGATTGACATTTTGAAAATAGTTATGAAGCTTAAAGTGTTAAACCCTAAAGCAGAGGCAGATCCTAGAATAAGCACAACTATTGCAATTATTAAGCTACTTTTTACTCTACTAAAACCAAATTGATCTTCCAATGTTGAAACGCTTGTTTCTGCTAAAGATACAGCACTTGTAATAGCTGCAAATAATACTAATAAGAAAAAAATAATTCCAGCAATTTTACCAAAACCCATGGTAGCAAAAACTTTTGGAATTGTGATAAACATCAAAGAAGGTCCTGCTTTTAATGTTGAAGGATCCCCTGCTGAAAAAGCAAAAACAGCAGGTATAATCATTAATCCAGCTAAAATTGCTATAGCAGTATCAAATATTTCAATTTGAGATGTTGATTTTTCAATATCAACATCATTATTGATATAAGAGCCGTAAGTGTAAAGAATCCCCATAGCAATTGATAGAGAATAAAACATTTGTCCCATCGCAGCAACAACAGTCATTAATGAAAAGTTTTTGAAATTGGGAATGAGAAAGTATTTTACACCTTCAAGGGCTCCTTCTCTGGTAATTGAGTAAGTTGTTACAAATAAAGCTAAGATTACTAATAAAGGCATCATGATTTTGGATACTCTCTCAACGCCTTTATTTACTCCTAAAATAATTATAAAAATAACGCTTAATGAAAAGATTATAAACCAAAATTCAACACTAATTCCATTGCTAATATAATTAGTGAAGAAATTATCATTAGCTATTTTTATTGGATCATTTTTTAAGTATTCAAAGAAATATTTTGTTACCCATCCTCCAATAACACAATAATAAGGGGCTATTAGCATAGGAATAATAGCATTAATCCAACCACCAAATTTAAATGGTGCTGTATTTCCAAAAGTTTGAAAGGCTCCAACGGGGCTTTTTTTAGTCATTCGACCCAAAGCCGTTTCTGAAATGATTAAAGCATATCCAAAGGTTATCATTAAAATTAGATATACTAATACAAACATCCCACCCCCATATTTTGCTGCTAAATAGGGGAATCGCCATATGTTCCCAAGACCAACTGCAGAACCTGCAACAGATAATACATATCCCATTTTACCTGAAAAATTACTTCGTTTTGTAATATTTTGATTGTTTTTCTCTTTCATTACTTTCCTACTATATAAATATGTTCAATTTTCAAGTTATAAACCTTATCATTTGAAGTATATTCCTTTCAAGTAGGTAAAAAAAAAATATTATGATATTATGTATATAATTAAATAGTAAAAACATTAATATTTAATACATTTAGTATATTATATTACTTTGTTTGAAAACCGATTTAATAATTATTTTGTTAAAAAAAGGAGTAATTGATGAAAATTTTATTTATTGGTGGAACCGGTACAATAAGTGAAGCAATATCTAAGCAACTAATTAGCATGGGTGAAGACTTATATATTCTAAATAGAGGAAAAAGAAATAAAGTTTTAGGTAAAACTGGCGTAACTTATATAACCTCAGATGTTAATGATGAGGAGAAAGTAAGTGCTTTATTAAAAGATTTACAATTTGATGTAGTTGCTGATTTCATTGCTTTTGATATTAAAGCTATTGAAAGAGATTTTAGACTTTTTAAGGATAAGACTAAACAATATATATTTATAAGTTCAGCTTCAGCATATCAAAAACCTTTATCCGATTATAGAATTAATGAAGGGACTTCTCTTTCGAATCCATACTGGGAGTACTCAAGAAAAAAGATTGCTTGTGAAGAATATTTAATGAAATTATATAGAGAAGAAGGCTTTCCTATTACAATCATTAGACCAAGTCACACCTATAGTAATAGATCAATTCCTTTGGGAGTTCATGGAAATAAAGGCAGTTGGCAAATAGCAAAAAGAATGTTAGAAGGAAAGAGAGTAATTATTCATGGCGATGGTACTTCTTTATGGACAATGACTTCTAATAAAGATTTTGCTAAAGCTTTTATTGGGTTAATGGGTAATATTCATTCAATTGGACAAGCTATTCAAATTACTAGTGATGAATCTTTAACCTGGAACCAAATATATTTGGCAATAGCTAAAGCTTTAAATGTTGAATTAAAACCTTATTATGTAGCATCATCTTTTTTAGCTGATGTTAGTGATTATGATTTTTATGGTGGCTTGATTGGCGATAAAGCAAATACAGTTGTTTTTGATAATAGTAAGTTGAAACAATTAGTTCCAGACTTTTGTGCAACAATAAGATTTGATCAAGGAATTAAAGAATGTGTTGATAATATTTTGAAAAATCCAGAGTTGCAAGTTGAAGATATTGAATTTGATAATTGGTGCGATAATGTTATCAATGCATTAGAAAATGCAAAAAAAAGTTTGAAAAAATAACAAAAGTATTTGTTCTTAAATGAAAAAAGGGTTAACTGCTAAATAGTTAACCCTAAAATTTATATAAATAATATTTAAATAAAAGATATTATAAACATTTCTAAGGGAATTACTACAATAAGGAATGCTGTTGTTACCATCCATCCAGCGTTTGCAAAGTCTACATCTAAATCATAAATTGATGGTGGAACAAGGGCTGTAAAACCAACAGGCATTGAAGATAGAATTAGTATTACTTTTAAAGGTAGCCCATTATCTATCTTTCCAAGTCCTAATAAATAAGCTACTGAAGTGGCAACAAAGGGAACTATTATAAATTTTATAGCAGAAATAAATAATGCTGGTTTTATAAAAGTTTTAATCTTACTAAATTTCATTGCCATTCCAATTGAAATAAGTAATAACAAACTAGCAAATGGAATAATAACAGCATTAATGCTACTATAAATTTGAGGTCTTTGTATTTTGAATACATTCAAAGCAATCCCAATCAAAATACTTATTATCGCTACCAAAATAAAAGGATCTGTAAATATTTTTAAAAGTTTATTACTTTCTTCTTCTTCATGAGTATTAACAGAGTAACTTTTCGCAATAGGGAACCATAAAGTATAATAAATTACTGATTCAAATATTTTATAAATAGGCACTAAGGCAAAAGCTTTCTCTCCTAAAAAAATAAAAACAACTAAAGCTCCAATTGATCCAATATTTGTCATAGCACCACAACTAAAAAAAGCGCCAGCTTGTTTAGCTTCTAGTTTTAAGAATTTTGAAATAAGTAGAGCTATAAAGCCTCCTGTTAATATTGCGAAAACTCCAATAGCAGGTAAGAAAGCTATACTAAGGTTTTCAAAGGATAAACTCCAAATGGCTCCAACTGTTGCAATAGGATTTAAAAAAAGTAGAGCTAGAATTTGTAAAAATTTTCTTGCCTTTTTTAAGGATGGATCTGCCTTGATTTTTTTAGAAAGTACCAGTCTTTGAATAATATATCCAATAACTAATCCTAGTGTGATTATTGACAAAGAAAATAATAGTTTTTGCATGAATACCTCTTAATAATATAAATATTGAATACAATATTTATATTCCTCTATTGATTAATTTATGTCAACAAAATAGTTAAAATATTTGAATATAGTATAAAAAAAGTGCTTAAAAGTTATTTAGTTGAAATAATGTTTTTTTTAATTCTTTTAAAGCCCAAATATATTGTTCATTTGATTGATATTCCCTATAAGGTGATTCTATCATCATTATCAGATATAAGTAAAATTTATATAATTTAACACGAATTTCTTCACTTTTATCTAAATTGTTATAACCGTAGTAACTATTCAAGAAGGTTTTATTTTTATCATAAAAACCGCAAACTACCTCCATAAGAGGGTCTGCTAAAATAGCTCTTTCTGTATCTATAATTGCAATAAGTTCAAAGGTTTTTGAATCTACAAATATATTGCCATCCCACAAATCTTTATGAACTAAATGAGGTTTTTTTACTTGTGAAATAATATTTTTATATTTTTGGCTTATTTCGTAAATAAAAGTGATTTTACTTTACAAGCGAAATTCTATCAATTATAATTTAACTATGACAAACAAAGAAAAGAAGCAAAAAGC
>RZYO01000151.1 GCA_009930325.1 Spirochaetia bacterium
TGATGCTTTCTTTTTATCTTTTTCATAAATTCTCCTCTAGCTGTAAACTAGAGGAGGGGCAGTTAACTTTGCATAGTTAACCTAAATGGGTGCATATCATTCAAATATCTTATGAGACCAAATATAATCTTTATTCACTCCTGAAAAAATATCAGGAGTGATTTATTGTAAAAAGCAAACAATTAGAGTAAATTATTAGATAGGAGTTACTATGATAAATGTCACATCAGAAATAGGTAAATTAGAAAAAGTGTTATTACATAGACCAGGTCTTGAATTAGAACAATTAACACCTGAAGCTTTAGAAGCTTTACTTTTTGATGATATCCCTTTTTTAAAAGTTGCACAAAAAGAACACGATGTTTTCTCAAAAACATTACATGACAATAATATTGAAGTTGTTTATTTATCAAAATTGATGGCTGAAACTTTAGATATAGATCAAAAAATTAAAAATCAATTCATCAAAAATTTTATTGAAGAAAGTAATAGTACGATTGCTCATACATACAGAAAAGAATTAACTTCTTATTTACTAGATTTTGATGACAATCATAGTCTAATCCTTGCCTTGATGGGGGGAATTAAAGCAAACCAATTTGAAAAAAAAGAAAGAAACCCGCTAGCTTCTTTAATAATAGATTCTAGAACAAGTTTTGCTCTAGACCCTATTCCAAATTTATATTTTACAAGAGATTCTTTTGCTTCAATTGGCAATGGGGTGTCAATAAATCATATGTATTCTCCAACAAGAAGAAGAGAAACTATTTTTGGAAGATATATCTTTAATTACCATCCCGACTACAATGATACACCAATATATTACCACAATGAAAATCCTCATAATATTGAAGGCGGCGATATATTAAATATTAATGAAAATCTTTTATTAATCGGATTATCACAAAGAACTTCAGCTGAAGCTGTCGAAAATATAGCAAAAAATTTATTTAAAGACCCTAGCAGTAAAATAAATAAAATTATTGCTTTAGATATTCCAAGTATCAGAGCTTATATGCATCTCGATACAGTTTTTACTCAAGTTGATTATAATAAATTTGTAATTCATCCAAATATTGTCAACACATTAAGGTTGTTTATTATTACTCCTTCGGACAATAATTCTATAAAAGTTGAAGAATATCATAAAGGATTAAAATTATTACTATCTCAATTATTAAACAGAGATGATATAGAACTTATAAGTTGTGGTGGCAATGATTATATTGCTGCAGCGAGAGAACAATGGAATGATGGCTCAAATACACTTTGTATCAAACCTGGAACTGCAATAGTTTATGACAGAAATACTATAACAAACAATATCCTCCATGATTATGATATTAAAACACTTGAAATACCTAGTTCAGAATTATCAAGAGGTCGTGGTGGCCCAAGATGTATGAGTATGCCATTAATTAGAAAAAATATATGAGGTATTAAATGAAAAATTTGTCTTTTTGTCCAAGCTGTGGGGAAAAAACTTTAAAGTATATAGATAATAAAAAGTGGATTTGTACTGAATGCAAATTATCACTTTATAATAATGTGGCAGCTGCAGTCGGATTAATAATATTAATCAAAAATAACAATAATACAAAAATACTTTTAATAAAAAGAGGAAAAGAACCACAAAAGGGGAAATTAGCAGTACCAGGGGGATTTGTAGATCCCGGTGAGAGCGCTGAAGAAGCCGCTAAAAGAGAATGTAAAGAAGAAATTGGGTTAATCCCTACAAGCCTTACATATCTAACAAGTGCGACCAATAATTACAGTTACAAAGAGATTGATTATATTACTTGTGATATATTTTTTTTAGCTGAAATAAAAGATAATAGGAATATTAATATAATAAATAATTTGATAGCTGAAGATGAAAATGAGATTACAGATTTTATATTATGTGATTTAAATAAAATTGAAGATATTGATAAAATTGATTTAGCTTTTAAATCTGCTCAAATTGCATTAAAAAAATTATTTATTAAAGCTTAAGTCTAATACAAGATGAAGAACTATAAATTCGACTTTTTTCAAGGACACTATTTAATTGCCTAACATTACCAGGCCAAGACATTTGACGTAAATTTTTTATAAAATCTTTTTCAAAACATCTAGTTTCATTTTTTAATTTGAAATAATAATTTACTAATTCATCAATATCTTGTTTATGTTCATCTAATGAAGGCAATCTGACTTGGATCAAAGAAATACGGTAATAAAAATCTTTTCTAAATTTATTTTTATTTATCAAAGCGTTTATATCTTTATTTGAAGCTGAAATTAGTCGAAAAAAACTAGTTGAAACTTCAGGATCACCAAGTTTTCTATATTCTCCTAAATCAAGAACTCTTAACAGTTTTGATTGTGAATCAATTGAAATATTTTCAATTTCATCTAAAAAAAAAGTATTATTATTTGCCCTCTCAATTAAACCAGAGGTCTCATCCTCAGCTCCTGTATAGGCGCCTTTTTTATGACCAAAAAGTAAAGAATCAGATAAATCAGAATTTAATAGAGAACAGTTAACAATCACAGGTTTATTCTTTTTATATTTACTATTATTGTGAATACTTTTTGCAGCAAGTTCCTTTCCTGTTCCACTTTCACCAAACAATAAAACTGGACAGTCTTGTTTTGCTAATAATAATAATTCATTTCTCAATCTTTCCATACAAAGACTAGACCCTATTAAAAAATCATCTTCATTTTGATTAAACTCACTTTTTATAGAATTATCAAAATCATTAATTAATGAAAAAAAAGTATCAAACAATATTGGCTTATAATAAAAAATAATCTTTCCACATTTTTCAACATACCCAGGCTTTCCTTTCATTAAAAAAATAATCTTTGCTTTTGGATATTCCAATAAAATATTTGATATAATCGTAGCAGAAAAAAAAATTTCATCAATAATGAATAAATCAACGAAATTGATTAATTTGTTATTTATTTGAGTCAAAGAAGAAATCATTATGCATCTTCTTGAAGAACATTTATTTATCAAAGTTCTAATATGACCATCTTTAGATAACAAGATTATATTCAAAATAAAACCCCTTGAATAATTAATTTATCAAGAGGTTAATCATAAGTAAATAAATTTGCAGTACTTAATAACTTTATTTTTTATAAAGCTTTTCTACTTCATCAAAGCAATCTAAAGTATCTAGTAAAATATCCATAAAAAATATTCTTAAAGTCATTAAATCCATTTCTCCAGTATATTGACCCATATCTTCTTTCTCTTCATGGGAATAAAGAACACAATGCAATGGTCCATAATTTGATTTTGTTTTATAATCTTCTTGAATCTCTCTTAAACTACATCCAAAAGAAGCAGACAATGCTCTTAAATCATCTTTCTCTAAATTTAAAGCTAAAATAATATCACCATCTACTTTTACAATCATAGAATATTCAATCGCTACTAAATTTTCTCCACTTAGCGTTAAAGGGTTTTTCAATAATTTTAATTCATATTTATTAACTTTATAACATTCATCCTTTACTACCCCATAAGCTTCACTTGGAATAGAATGCCAAGTCAAAGAATCTAAAGGCAATAAATTTTCTTTAGCAACAATCATATATTTCTCCTAAATTAATCATAACTTAACTTAAGTTATATTCTTTCTAAAAGATTTTCAAGATTTAATTTACCCAAAGAAGTAATACCATGTCCATGTATTTGAATAACAACAGCTTCTCCGGCTGTATCTTTGTCCTCATAACTAATTTTATCAAGTCCATATAAGCCTTCAACAACATTCTGAATAATAATATCAGATAAAGGCCTTGAAGGTATAAAGGCCGTTCTACCATTGTTTGTTGGAATCAAATAATTTAAATTTACAAAAAAATCTAAATAACCATATAACCTTTTATCAGGAATAGCTAAACGTTCATTGATTTCTCTCGTGTCAGTAGAACCTTTTCCTTGTCTAAAATTATCTCCAATTAACATAATAATGTTAATTCCTTCAGAAATAAATTTTGCAGGAGCTTGTACTAAACCTTCAGTTTTTTCTAGATCAGGTCTAAATTGATAAACATATGATAATTCAACAGAAAATAAAATTATTACCCATAACATATAAAACCAAACTAAAAATAAGAAAAATACAGCAAAAGAACCATAAATTATTGATAAATTAACAACAAAAGTAGATAAATTAAAAAATATTTCATTTGCTAATAAAACAATTATACTACCAACTGTTGAGCCTATAGATGCTGCTGAAAATTCTACTTTCGTATTTGGTACAAAAAATATCAATAAAAATATAGCAATCCAAATAATAAAGAAAGGCAATAATTGATTTACTATTTTTGCTGTACTACTTATTGTAGCTAAACCCATTAATTCTATGTATCTTTCACTCAGTCTTGATTGAACGTTGATAAAAGCGGCTATTAAAAGAATGGATACAATTGCAAATGAAATAAAATTTGCAAATCTTTTAATAATATTTCTATTCATTGCAGTTCTATATATTCCATTTATTACAGACCAAACTCTATTTATCAATAAAATCATTGTAACTAAGAAAGATACTAATCCAACAATACCAAGACTTGTTGCATTTTGCGTATAACCAGAGATAAGGTTGACAATATCATTACCAACGCCATTATTTGAAAATTCATTAATTGACGATATTACAAAATTTTTAAAAGGAGTTAATACTCCAAGAGCTCCAAAAAAAGTAAAAAAAACAGTCAATGCTGGTATTAAAGCAGTTAGAGTTGTATATACTAAACCAGAAGAAGAAATAAATGCTTTATCTACAATAAAATGATTTGAAGTTACTTTACTGATTTTTAAGGCACTATTTAATCTTCTTTTCAATTCGTTTGGTTTCTTTTCTTCAATCCCCATATTATTTTATTTGTTCCTCAAGCCAAGAAGCAACTATTTGATATGTTTTTTCTTTATCTATTTCATTCAATATTTCATGTCTAGCATTTTCAACTAATACTAAAGTGACATTTTCTAATCCAGCTTTTTCATAAAAATCTTTAACTTTTTTTACACCCTTTCCATAATTTCCAACAGGGTCATCATTACCGCTTATCAAAAGCATTGGATAATTCTTATTAATTTTTTTTGCTAAGGATAAATTATTAGCCATGAAAATACCATCTAACAAATCATAATAAAAAGAACTTGTACAAATAAAACCACACCAAGGGTCTTTTTCATATTTTTCTACTTGCTTTTTATCCCTACTTAACCACTGAAAAGCAGACCCATTAGGATCAAATTTTTTATTATATGAGCCAAAGGACATATCATTTAATTTTTTATTTAAAAAATGTGCTCCTTTTTTCTTAACACTGTTTTTTGCAATTATCTTCCCGATTTTACCTTTCAAACCAGGATCTGCGCCAGTACCCATAACTATTGTTGCACTATATAAATCAGGATTCTGAGCAGTAAGAACTCTTGCTATGAAAGAACCCATAGAATGACCCATTAAAAATAAAGGAACTTTAGGATTTTCAGATATAATTTTATTAGATAATTCCAATGCATCACTAATTACTTTATCCCACCCATTCACTTCTGAAAAAAATCCTAAAACTTCTTTCTCTCCAGTATATCCATGACCTCTATGATCTTGTGCGTAAACCTTAATACCTTTATTTGCTAAAAATTTAGCAAATTCATCATATCTAGAACTATGCTCTGCCATCCCGTGTTGAATATGTAAAACAGCTTTTAATTCAACTTTTGGTTGCCAAACATGATAATAAAGAACATGTGAATCTTTACACACTAATTTTTCTCTAATCATTTCTTTCTCCTTCTCCTGCACAAGATTTTAAACATTCATTATAATATTATATTAAACAAATAATATTAATGCAAATAAATAACGTATTGAACAAGAAATATTACACACATGTATACATAATTATACTTTTTAAAGTATATGTAAATCATAAATAGAATTAAACCTCTAGTGTAAAGTAAAATGTCCACTATTCTTCCTTTGTCGCGATATATGAAGGAAGAGTTGTTCTATCTCCATAAATTTCTTTATATTTTTCTATAGGTGTTAATCCATCTAAGCTTTTTCTAGGATAGTTGTTCATC
>RZYO01000374.1 GCA_009930325.1 Spirochaetia bacterium
CTCCTGCCATTGCTTTCTTAAATAAAGATGTGGCTTGCTCTTTTTCTAAAAATGGTAATACTGCCATAATATTAATGTCCTGTAAACTTTCATCATTCGCTAAAATTTTTTCAAGAAGCTCATGAATCGTTTCACTATCCATAAATGGTAACATTTGCATCAATTTATGCATTCTTGATCTTTGTTTCGGCTCTTCTGATTTAGTTTCTTCCTTAGGTGTTTCTAAGGACTTTAGCAATGTTTGTTTTTCATTTTCATCCGTAAAAATTAAAGTTTCTTGATTTAAATAAGCTTTTTTTGCTTCTTCCATACTAATTTGAACATGAATTTCTTGTTCATTGACAATCATTTTTTTGAGAATCATAAAATTACTCCTCCTTGTTTAATTTTATTAAATAAAAATTTGTGTTCCGATTGCGTTAAATGCACTTTTAAATCGAATAAATTACATGTTATCTTCTTATCTTTAATGGCTTTTAAAATTTGCATACGCTCATGGGGTGAGAATTGATAAAGAACGTCTGGGATATTGACTTGAAGTTTTCCTTTGATGATTTGATTGATGATGTAAGTTCTACTATGTTCTTTAAATAAATTGTTTTCGTCTTCAATGGTTGTGATTTCATTTAGACAAAGTAAATCTTCAACATTCGTTTCAAATAACTTGCACAAGTCAATCAGAAGTTCAATAGAAGGCAAACTCGTTCCATTCTCCCATTTCGATAAAGCTTGACGTGTAATGTTCAATCGATTGGCCAGATCGTCTTGAGTCAGTTCTAAGTCTTTACGAAATTTTGTAATTCTTAATCCTACTTTAATGCTATCAATCATATTTTTACCTCCTACAACTCTATTTTATACGTGTTTATAATAGAAGTCACGCAACGTTTAGTTGCATTTAGTGAATATGTAAATAAAAAGAGATATGACAAAACAATCCTACCTCAAAGTTTCTCTGCTTTTCATGAAACAAATTTATCATCTCGATTCATTTGTATCCCTTGTGAAATTTGATATTTCACTTACATGAAAAAACCATCAATTTTGATGGTTCTTCTCTTTAAAAGGGTCAACTGTCGAAAATGACTGTTGTATTTACCCTAAATAATCTAATATGTCTTGTCTTTATGGACTTTATCACTGTTTTGATAACCTCTAGATTAATTTTACTATAAATGATGAAAAAAGTTCATATTATTTATCTAGTTTAGATAACAACTCTGGTATATTTG
>RZYO01000375.1 GCA_009930325.1 Spirochaetia bacterium
GCTTCTAATGAATATAAAATAAGAGTTGAATGCCCATATTGTAATGAACATAAAAAGAATCTTAATTTAGCTCTTAATTTAGATTGGGGTAGCTTTAAGTGTTTTAGATGTGGTACTACAGGCTCTCTTATTACTTATCTTAAACAATATAATTTAGACAGTGAATATATTGAATTGCTATCTAATCTTTCATCTATTACATTGTATGATATTCAATCTTTGTTAAAGTCTAATAAAGTTATTAGATATGTTGATACTACAATAAAAGATGATACTGAAAATGAAGTTAAGAAATTTATTGAAGAAAAGTGTTTAATACCAATAAAAAAGTTAAAATACGCTAAGCAATATGCCTTAGAAAGAGTATATAATTCTGAAATAGAAATAGAAAGTTATTATGCAGATGATAAATATATTTATATTCCTCTTTCAATTGAAGATAGAATAGTATCTTTTATGGCCAGGAGGTATGTAGAATGTGAATGTCCTAGATATAAAATGCATACAATTGATGGTAAAGTTCATCCTATTGGATTTTTAGATGAAGTTAAAGAAAACTTTACTAATAATTCTCTTGTAATTACTGAAGGTTATTTTGATGCTTTTGCTATTAATTACGCATTTTCAAATTACATTAGTATTGCTTTATTAGGTAAGAATAAGATAACAAGTATATTACCTATTATAGAAAATTCTTTTTCTTATAATACTAAAGTATATATTGCTTTGGATTCTATTAAGAAAGATAAAGATATAACAGCTGATAATTTATTTATTGCTGAAAAGTTAATTAAAACATTTCCAAATACTCTAATTTGTAGTTTAGAAGATAATGATCCTTCTGATATTCTTAAAGAAAAAGGACCATTACAATTAAAAGAATCTTTACTTAAGAATGCAATACCATTTATCAAATACAAGTTATTAAATTCTAGGAGGCTTAAAAAATGAGTAATCAGCGTCAATATGTTTTATTTCTTTGTAATGATAGTAATCTTGAAAAGAAACTACATGAAATGAGTACCAATTATACTAGCAGGTTTATTATTTTTATTAATCCAACAGATGAACAAGTAACAGAAGCTATGAGTAATAAAAATGTAAAAATTGTACAAGTGTTTGATGCTAAAAATAATGATAAATCTATAAAGTTTAGAAAGAATATTGCTCCTAATATTATTATTTCTATTACTGAAAATTTTGGTTATGATAAATTAGCTAAAGTTGTATTT
>RZYO01000152.1 GCA_009930325.1 Spirochaetia bacterium
TAACAACCTCATATCCTTTTGGTCCACCTATTCCTACATACATAGCAAATACCTCTTAAAAATAATATAACATAAAAATTACTAGTTGTAAACAATTTATTAGGATTTGGTAGGAGAATTAAATTAGACAAAAAAAGTCCAAAAACTACAAAAGAAGTTTCTGGATTAATGGTTTTTATTAAAATCTGCTTTCCTAAGTCCTAAAGTCAGGAGTTGAAAGGAATCTTTAATTCCAATTTTTTTAGATTTATTAATTTTTGACATATTTATTCCCAGATTTTAAATTATTATAACGATATAAAGTAACTCTTTTATAGTCAATAGAATGAATGTCATTAATTCATTTCTTCATTTTTAATTCTATAAAAAGCCCCTAATATTGAATATTTGTTCAATAAAAGGGGTATACCTAAAATTATTATGTCTACTTATGAGGTAAAATATAAAACTGTAATAATTAAAATATTTAATTATTACGTTTCTAAACAATTTACATAAATATATTACCAATCATCAAGAAAACAAACCCAACAGTTGACATTGTTAATACACAACCGAACCAGTTTTTAAACATTTCGTTCATATCTGTTAAACCAATAGATTTGTTTACAACCCAGAAATAACTATCATGTACGTTGGTAATACCAATAGAACCAATACAACAAGCTAATCCTGCTAAATATGGGTTTACAGTAGCCATTTCAAGAATAATTGGAGCAGTTAAAGAACCAGCTGTTAACATACCAACTGTAGCTGAACCTGTAATTATTCTAAGCAAATATGCCATAAAGAATGGTAGTAAAATACCAGGGATATTTGAATTTAACATAATATTTGCAATAGCAGAACCAGCTCCACTATCTTTTAATACTTGACCTAAAGCTCCACCAGCTCCAGTTACAAATATAATAACACTTGCTTGTTCAATAGATTTATCTAATAAGCTAATTACTTCTTTTTTATCTATATTTCTTGCAAGGGTAAATATTGAAACTAATAAACCAATCATTACTGCAACAACAGGATCACCTATTAATGCAATTATGCTTCTTAAAGTTCCATCTGCCATACCAACTGCTTTAGCTAAAGTATTTAATAAAATTAATACAATTGGTAGTGCAATAGGTAAAAATGATAGGAAAGTACTAGGAATATCTTTATCATTAATAACACCAGAATAACTATTTAATTCTTCTTGAGTATAAGGTCTATCAATTAAGGATCCATTATCTAATGGATTAGGAACTCTATAAATTTTCTTACCAACCCATCTTGCATAAAAAATACCTGCAATTGAAATTGGAAGAGAAAACAATAAACCAAGTAAAATAAATTTACCCATATCTAATCCAAAATAACCACTAATTGCTAATGGACCTGGAGTTGGAGGAACAAGAGAATGAGTTGTTAATAAAGCAGCACCTAAAGCACAACCAATAGTTACAATTGAACGACCTGTTTTTCTTGATAATGATTTAGCAAGTGGTGTAAGGATAACAAAAGCACTGTCGCAAAATACTGGAATTGCAACAATAAAACCTGTTATAGCCATAGCAATATCTTCTTTTCCCTCTCCTAAGAGACGAATAAAAGTAATAGCCATTCTTTTTGCAGCTCCACTAGCTTCAAAGATTGCGCCCATCATTACTCCAAGACCGATAACTATACCAATGGAACCTAAAGTACCACCAAAGCCTGTTTTAATAGACGATGTTATGGAACCAATTGGCAAACCGATTAATAATCCCGCAAGAACCGCGCCAAGGATCATAGCAACAAAAACGTGAATTTTAGTACGTGTTGAACAATAAAAAATTATTCCAATAGCTACTACTAATCCGATGATTACTCTAGCAATATTTATATCACCCACAATAATCTCCTCCCTTATTTTTCTGTTTATTTTCAAACATAAAGAGCTATAAATACACAATTACCTCTCAGATATAGATAGCTCATTTTCCCAATGATAAAATAAAATAACAATTCAATATAAATAGTTTTAAGAAAAACAAAAAACTATTTATTGAAAAACATTAAATTACTGGTCCTAAGCAATAGAAATCCATTGATTTATTATAATTAATTGATTCCCCTTTACTCTTTTCACCATTTGCCACTCTTAAAAGCATCTCAAAAGTTTCTTCACCAATTTCTGCAATAGACTTCTCACCTAATGTAATCAATCCTGCATTAATATCCATATCATGTTGCATCCTATCATAAGTAATAGGATTCCCACATATTTTTACTACAGGAACAACGGGAAATCCTTGAGGTGCCCCACGGCCTGTTGAAAACAATATTACATCGGCTCCAGCAACTGCCATACCAGATAAAAGTTCAATTTCACGACCTGGTGAATCTTTAATCCAAAGGCCCTTTCCCTTTGGTGCTTCAGTATAATCAATAACACCTTCGATTGTTTTAGTTCCTGATTTAACAATAGCACCTAAAGATTTTTCTTCAATTGTGCTTAAACCACCTTTGATATTACCTGGTGTAGGTTGACCTTTTCTCATATCAACACCAATTGCTTTGGCTCTATTTTCCATTTCAGTAACGATTCTACCAATCTCAGATGCAACATGTTCATTTTTTGCTCTTCTTTGAAGTATATGTTCTGCTCCAATAAATTCTGTTGTTTCTCCAAATATTACAGTACCACCGAGATCAACAATTTTATCTGCTACATACCCAATTACCGGATTAGAAGCAATACCTGAAGTAGTATCTGAGGCACCACATTTAATTCCCATTACAAAATTAGAAATATCGACTTCTTCTCTTTGTTGTGAAGAAATTTCTCTAATTAATTTTTGAGCTTTATCCATACCAACTTGAATTGAACGGCTTGTTCCACCTAATTCTTGTACATTGATTCTTTCAACAGGTTTCCCTGTTTTCTTTATTTCAGCTTCTAATCTATCGGTATCAACACCTTCACAACCAAGACTTACAATTAAAACAGCTCCAACATTTGGATTTTCTCCAATTTTAATTAAACAATCTGTAATTCTTTCTAAATCAGGAGGAGTTTGACAACATCCTTGATGATGAATAATACCTTGTGTTCCAGAAGTATTATTAACTATTGATTCAACAACTTCATCTACACAAACAACAGATGGTATTACTGCAACATAATTTCGAGTTCCAACTTTCCCATCTTTTCTTACATATCCAAAAAATTTATATTCCTTATTTGCCATTATTAATTCTCCTTACTTAACCATATTAGTTGTAATTTCAGATTGTTTTTCTTCATTCCAATCCCCACGGCCTCTAATACTTTCAATATTATGGATATGGACATAATCACCAGCTTCTATTTCTCTACTAGCAATTCCAATCTCTTCACCATATTTTGTAATTTGCTGTCCAATCTTTATATCTTCAAGCGCTATTTTATGACCATATGGAATATCGTTTAATACTTTTAAATTCCAAGATTCACCTTTATGGGTTAAAATTTCTAAAATATCGTCTTTTTTAACATCACTAAATACAGTTGCAACATTATCTTTTTCATTAAGCTTAATTGCTTTACTCATATCATCTCTCACCTATTTTTTTATAATTACAGATACACCATCAGGGATTACTGTTACTTTTGATTTATTACCTTTTAATTCATAAGCTATATCTAATGCAGTATTTACATCGCTTGCGTAAATAAAACCCATTTTTTCAACAAGCGCTTTTTCAAGCATTGATACTAGTATTATCTTATATTTCAACAATGAAGCTGAAAAACATTGAACACACCATTGCTCAGAAATCGTGTCTTCCATTGGTGTTGAAAGAATTCTGTCATATAGTTCTTGAGGGGTGCCACTTTGCATCATTTCTCCAAAGTTTTCTCCACCTAAGCCTTCACTACAAGAAGCAACTAATATTAAAATACCATCTTCTTTTACACACTCTAATGCACTAGATAAACCTTTTGGACATTGATATAAATTCTGATCTAATGGATACCCACCATTTGTGGTTATAACTATTTCACTTTTTATTGAATTTATACCATTCTGATTTATAAGATGATTGCATCCTTTTCTATGAGCTTTTTCAACATCACCTGCATAAGCGGCTACTATTTTCTTTTCATCGTCCAAAAGGACATTTAAAATAAAAGCAATTTTAGAAATCTTAGCAGCACTAGCCATATCTTCATGAATAGGATTTTTATCAAGAACTCCTGTTGTTGCAAAAGGAGAAGCAATTTGTGGTGAACTATGATTAATATTTACACAAGTAGCAGATGCAATTCCTGGAAGAATACTTTTTCTACCACCAGAAAAACCTGCAAAAAAATGAGGTTCGATAAAACCTTCAGCAATCAACAGATCAGCTTCAACAGCTATTTTATTCATTTCGAACTTGGAACCAGAAGGTAAAATACCTAAAAATTGATTATTATCATTATCAAATGCATCATGATTAATTATTGTTTGCTCATTAAAGATTTTACTACCAAATCTTTCAATCATCTCTTCATTAGTCATTCCTCTATGAAGCCCTGTTGCAATTAAAATAGTAATTTTTGCAGACTCATTAACCTTTCTTATCTCTTCTAATAGCAATGGCATAGTAATCATACTTGGGACAGCTCTTGTATGATCACTTGTCACTATTACTATGTTTTTTTTATCTACTGCAAGTTTTGCTAGGGTTTCACTTCCAATAGGATTTGCTAAAGCATCAAGAACAATTTGTTTTTCATTGGGTTTTATTTTTGTTTCTTCTTGAGCAACAGAAATAATACCATTTAATCGATTTTCATCAATTTTTAATATCATCTTACTTTGACCATAGGGAAGAAGAATATCCTTTATCATTTTTTCTCCTCAATAATACATGCACAATATATAATGAATGATGCATGCATCATTCATTATTGCTTTATTATTATAACCATATGTTATATTTGTCAAGAAAAAACTTTGTTTAGTATTTATTTATGTTTTATACTATTTAAAAGTGTTTAATCAAAAACAATAGCCTTTTATAAAGTTTAATAGTATATTTAAATAACAATTAATTACTGAGGATAAAAATGGCGAAAGAAAAGAACAGAATTGTCAAAACTATAAAAGAACAAGTTTACCAAATTTTAAGAGATGATATTATTTCTGGCAAATATGCTCCTGGAGATAAGATAAGTGAAGTTGATGTTGCCTCTCAATTAAATGTAAGCAGATCTCCTGTTCATAGTGCAATAAATGAATTAATTGGTGAAGGTCTATTAGATAGCACCCCAAATAAACCGGTTACTGTTAGAAAATTATCGACAAAACAAATATTAGATATATATGAATATAGAGTACTCATTGAACATTTTAGCATTCAAAAAATCATTGAAAAAAATGATCCAACTTGTTTTAAAAAATTATTGGAATTCAAAGATAAATTTATTAAATTAAATGATTATTCTAAAATTCACCAATACATTTTAATTGATGCTCAATTCCATCAATTTCTTGTTGATTGTAGTGGAAATGATGTTGTCTCAGATTGTTATAGAAACTATTCAATTATGATTAACCCATTTAGAGCAAATTCACTTTTAAGTAAAAAGAGATTTGAAGAATCTGTTGATGAACATTCTCAAATAATAGACTTTATTATTTCTAAAGATTTAAATAATGCAATCAAAAGAGATACAGAACATCTTGAATTAGCAAGAATGGAAGTTGAAAAATATTTAAAAGAGAAAGATTATTCAAATAAATAACAGTTCTTTATAATAATAATTTTGAGTTATATAATTTTAAAAAATATGGGGGTGTTGCAAAAGTCTTTTTAAGAAAGGACTGAGTATCACCTTCTTTTTTATGTTCAAATCTTTATTAGAATTTTGGCTTAGCTTAGATTATCTCTTGAAATTTGGTCCATTTTCTGAGTTTTTATCAACCAATAATATCCAACTGAATATAATTAAAGAGCAATATAAGCAAAGAACTACTCTAAAGTAACAATTTTAGAGTAGTTGAATGAATTATTAATGTATTTGAAAAAAATTATATAGCTCTTGGGATTTCTTCAGCTTCCA
>RZYO01000376.1 GCA_009930325.1 Spirochaetia bacterium
AAGAGAATGGAATTATGGAATATCTGCATATCATGGTAAATTGCTTCCTAAAGAAAAAAGATTAATAGAATTATTTTTTTCTAAAGGTTATATCGATACAGTGGTTGGTACAGATGCTTTAGCATTGGGTGTAAACTTTCCTGCTAAAACAGTTGTTATAACTACTTGTCAAAGACCTACAGGTAATAGCTTAGAACCTTCTGAATTTCATCAACTTATTGGTAGAGCTGGAAGATACGGTTTTCACGATGTTGGAATTGCTACCTTTCTTAAAGATTCTCCAATAGATTATTCAAATAATCTTAAAGCTATTTTTAGACAATATTCTAATAGTGGATTGGAAAATATTAAAATAAGAACTGAAGTTGATATTAAAGCTCTATTTAATGGTAGATCTAACGAAGAAGAAGTTGATCTACTATATAGATATAGGTATCCAATTTCAGATGTTCCAGAATATAAAGTGAAAAGAGAATTAAATAAAGAAGTTAAATACGTTGTCAATATGATTAAAGCTATTTCTAACGATGTTAGTAATAAATTTTCTAATGACTTGCTGAAATCTTCATGGCAATCAATTATGAAGAATTGTTATCTTCAAGAATGGGAATTAAAAACTAATGCTAATTTTGCTTATTTTACTACAATAGAATTAAATAGTAAAAATAGATTAAATGTTAATTCTTTTTTAGATAATGAAGAGCTATATGATGATTATGAAAGTGAAGCTATATGTTTACGTGATTTGCTTTTTATGTTAAAATATATACATAACATCGAGGACGCAGGATATACTGTTGAAGGAGTTGATATATTAAAATCAAAAATTAATTCTATTGATCATACAGTTTTTGATCCAACAGTTTTTGTGACAGATTAAAAAATCTTAGGAGGTATTAAATTGAATTCATTAGAAGTTCTATATAGTGTAGATTCAGAAAGCGAAATTTCAAATATTAAAGAAGCTATTGAGCAAGTAATTTTACAAACAGAAGAATTAATTAGAAATGCTTGTTATTCAGCAAAATTTGGTGAACTAATTCTTAAAGCTTCGATTGCTATGACAGAAGATGAAAGAGCTACTCTTATTGATGATATTGCAGAAGATTTGAGTCGTAATGTTGATATTGATATTAAAGATATTATTACAAAAGAACTAGAATCAGCTATTGATCCTGAAATGTTTATTGAAGCGGCTGTTCTTTCTAGAAAAATGAGAAAAGC
>RZYO01000153.1 GCA_009930325.1 Spirochaetia bacterium
TACTAACCGTTTGGTGTTTTCTTCTTTTCTTTTTCATAGATTCTCCTCTAGCTGTAAACTAGAGGAGGTGCAGTTAACTTCTAAGTGTCAACTTAAATGGAGGCATATCAAATTTGTATTAATAAAGCCTGATCTTTTAATTTAAATACTTATGTTTTGCATATTTTTATTTGATTTAAAGTTAATCATTAATTTTATAGCTGGATACGCAAATAATAAGCCAAATATTAATAGTATTAAATATCCTATAGTATTTGTATTTGCACTTATAAAACCTATAATGATTGCGACAATAATCCAAATTATTATTTTGAAGTAATTATATCTATACTTATTAATTTTTGTAAGCCATGTAAGTCTAAAAAAGGCATTTATGAAAAACCCTAAGCCATTCGTAATTGCAGCTCCCATAATTCCAAAATGCTTAATCATGAGGGGAAGTAATAGGAATACTGTTATTGCCCCTAATGAAGTTGAAACCATGAGTGGTTTACTATTAATTTGATTTCCATAGATACTTGCTAAAAATAAAGAAAAACAGTCTATCGTAGTACCTGCAACACAAATGGATATAATGGTATTAATGCCTTGGTAAGACGCGCCTAAATAAAAGGGTATTATTAATAAATCTAGTGGAACCATTATTATATATATGGAGCAAAGTAAATATATAACTTTTTCAATAGCATTTGAAAAAAAGACATTTTTTTCTATTTCAGAGCCTCTTTTTGAAAAAGCAATTTCTTGCCAAGCTAGTATTGCTCCGGTTGCAATAGTTGGAATAGCTCTTGCAAAATTCATTGCCATTGTATAATAGCCGTTTTGTTCTGGTCCAATAAGATTTACAATTTTAATACTAGAATAATAAAGCATTATCCAAGTACCAAATGATGCAAGGGCTAACGGTAAAGAAAACTTTAGCATTTTTTTTATTAAAGAAAATTTAATATATTTAATTTTAAAATTTTTAAAAAAGTGAATATTGAACTCTAAATAAATTATTTCAATAATATGGGCACTACAAAGCGCAATAAAAATACTTTTTGCTCCTAATTTGCATTTAATCAACAAAAAACTGAGTATGATGATGTTTACTACTGAATAAATAGAAAATGCCAAAGTAAAAATTTTTTCTTTATCTAATCCTCTAGCAATACTCAAAAAGTAAGTTGCAGTTGTAAAACTTACTCCAAAAAGAAACACTAAAGGAGCAAAAGGTAAAAAAGTAACTTTATTAGTTATGATAACAGCAAAAGCTAGTAAAATTGTACATCCTAAATGAATTATAGCACCACTATAAATCGCCGTTTTTTTTGTATCTTCGGATTCTTGTTCTATTCCATACATAAATCTAAGCATTGTTGAACTGATTTCAAAAAAACCAACTGCAATAAAGAGTTGAACAAAGGAAAAAGCATATTCATAGCTACCATAATCAGAGGGTTTAATATAATTAGAATACAAAGGCAAAATTAATACAGAAGTAATACTTGCAACTATTGTTCCAATAGAGTATATAAGAGATTTTCTTGTAATATCTCTTTTATGTTTATTTTTCATAATTCACCTAAAAAATCAATTTTTTTAATATATAGAAAATACCATATTAATTTAAACAATATATATAGAAATAAGTTACTTATTACTAATTTTTAACTCGTAATTTTAAGAGTTATTTATTGTTTTTGATTAAGAATTTGGATTTAAATTTCTCAATTGCGATAATAACTGCTGGCAAAAAAATTAATGTTGAAATCATCGCTGACATTAGTGACAAAGAAAGCATAATTCCAAAGTATCTAATAGGAGAGTAACTTGCCATTGTAAGCATAAGCATTCCAAATACTATTGATAAAGTAGTTAGTGTAATAGCTCTTCCAGTTGCATTAATTGTATTGATAATTGTTTTTTCTATTGAACTATTAGGACGTAATAATTTTTGCCTTTTAAAATTAAGAATAAAATGTATTGCATCATCAATACCAACTCCTATAGTTACACTTGAGAATCCAACAGTTACTAAGTCAAAAGGTATTGAAGCGACCCACATAAAAATATAATTAACAATTATTCCAACAAATATAGGTATTAAAGCACATATCCCAAATTTAAACGAGAAAAAGGCTATTGCACATATGATAAAGACTAGAATAAAAGATAAATAAGTTGCTTTTTTTTGGTCTAATAAAATCATATCATTTGCCCTTAATGTATCAGAGGCTAAACACCAAATTCTTGAACTTGTATTTTCAGGTAACAAATATCTATATTCGTCTAAAGTATTTTCAATTCTTCTAGCACTTTTTGTAGTTTGTAAATCTTTGTCAATTGAGTCGTAATTTCTCATCGATAGGGTTATTTGGGATGCGTCTTCATTTATTAAAACATCAAGTGCATTTGAGTCAATTTGATTTTTTATTAAAGTTAACATTTTGTTTAACATATTTATTAACCCTGCTTGTTCTGGGATTTTATCATTATTTGAATAAATTTTATTTAAAAAACTAACATATTTAGGAAATGATAAAATTTGAACAATATCAGGACAATTTTCCATAATTGCTGATTCATAGTTTTGAACTTTTTGCAAGTTTTCAGGTTTCAAGAAAAAATTCTTTTCTCCGTTAGGTGCATTAATTGTTAAGTAATAAGGATCCGTCCCACCCATTGTTCGTGCAAAGTCTAAGTTTTCTTGTACAAAAGGGTCGGTTTTTGGAAAATAACTCATATAATTAGATTCGAATCCTACTTTGTTATAAACAAAACTAAATAAAATAATTAATAAAGCTAAAATACCTAATAATAATTTCCAAAATTTTATTACAAAAAACCCGGTTCTATGAATTAATATTGTTAATTTTCCTCTTGATACTAATTGAAGTTGAATTTTTTTTGGGTCGCTTATTTTGCTAAAGATAGCTGGTAAATATGATAAAGCGAGTAATGCACAAAATATTACACCGATTGAAATTGATATTCCAAATTCTTTAAATACGGCATTTCTTGAAATTAGTAAGCTTAAAAAACCAGCAACTGTAGTGGTACATGCAAAAAGAATTGTACCTATAATCAATCCTCCTGAAATTTCTTGTTTTATTTTCTTTTTATAACTATCATAATATGCTGAAATCATATGTATACTATATGAAGAACCTAATATTAAAACTAAACAAGGAGTTAAAACAGTTACCAAAGAGATAGAATATCCCAAACAAGTCATCATTCCTAACGTCCAAATTATTCCAATTAATGACATAGAAAAGGGGATTAGTACCGCTCTTTTTGCTCTAAAAGAAAGATAATAAATAATTAAAATTACTAATAAACAAAGAGAAAGTAAATTAATTAAGTCTTTTTTTAGATAGTACATGACTCTTTCATTAATTGAAGCCCCTCCTGAAACACTTACTTTAGCTACTTCTCTAATTGGGTCTAATGTAGCTTTTAGTTTAAATAAAGTTTCATTGCTGATATTTGCTTTCATTCTGTAATAAATCAACAGAGCCGTTCCATCTTCATTATAAAGATAATTTTTTGCTATATCATCATTCATTAATCTTGATTTAAATATTTGCGCTTCTTCTTCTGTCCAGGGAGAAGTCCCTTTATTAGGATTCATTGGAATAGGGGCTAGTCTGGTGCCTTTTTTTTGAATTGTTACAAAGTCAAAAGGGGATAGACATTGTCCAATTACATCTTCTTTTTCTATTTCCATCATTGCATTTGAAATTCTGTTCAAAGTGTCAGCTGAAAATAAAATTTCTGTTGGAGCTGATACCATAAATACAAACCCATCAGTATATTCTCCATAATCTACATCTGAACTGCTTATTGTATCTTCTACATAAATCTTGTCTTTTATAGTATTATTTTCGGGAGTTAAAATAAATGGGGACGGTTCTACATTCGCCATTAACATTTCATAGTTAGCTGAAATTTTAATTTCTGTGATTTTATAACTAAAAAAGATTGTTATTAATGCAATTAATAACAATACAATTGTACTATGTTTTTGCATAAAAATATAATAATTTTGGGTAATATTACTAAAAAAGCTCTTGTTTTTCATGAGTGTACTATAGTCCAGAATTTTATTTTGAACAAGTAAATATACTTGTTTTTTAATTTTTTATTTTTACTCTTGTAATACATAAAGAATTGTTGTAACAATTTATTTATAAATATTTGTAAAGGAGTTTATATGAAAATTGATTGTATATATGTTGATGGAGGGAAAGGCCATTTAGTTCCTGCACAAGCAATTGCAGAACAATTAGAAAAACAAGGACATCAGGTTATAATAGAAGACTTTTATAAGTTTTTAAAAATGTCATTAGTGGGGAAAATAAATAAGTCAGTTTGGCGATATTTATTAAAGCATCCAGAAATAGAAAAAAAAATGAGTTCAAAAAATGATAGTCCTTCATTATTAGATTCTTGGGTAAAATTTGGAAAATTAATTAGGGGTAGTTTTTTAAAAAAATGGGCAAAAAATTCTAAAACTGATGCTATTATATGCACTCATTATTTACCTTCTAGAATATTATCAGATATTTTTAAAGATTATGATATAAAAATACCTGTATATTATTATGCTACAGATGTTTTTTCTTGCCCAGGTTTTTCGATTGGTAAAAATATCAGAAAATTTTATATTCCAACTAAAGAAGGGGCAGAGTATGCTTTATCTTATGGCCAACCAAAAGAAAGCATAAATATATGTCCCTTTCCGCTTCAGTCGTCTTGTGCAAATTCTGTAAAATTAAGCAAAGAAGAAGCTAGAAAAAAATTGAATTTAAAAAATATTTTTACTATTCAATTAAATTTAGGAGGGGAAGGTGTTGGTACTCTAAGCTTGATTGAAGAAATAGCAAAAAAAGAATTATCAATACAGATTGTTGTTATTGGAGGAATGTCAGAAAATTCTAAAAATAAATTACAAAATATGTCTAAAAAATTACCTAAATGTATAAACCTAGTAGTTGCAGGTTTTGTTAAAAATGTTGATGAATATTTGTATGCTTGTGATATTGTTGTAGGAAGAGCTGGTATTAATACGATGGTAGAAGCTTTATATATGAATCGCCCATTTATGATTACAGATGTTGTATTTACTGTTATTCCATCTGTTAATTATGTTAAAAAATATAATATAGGATGGGAAGCTTTGAAACTTGATCAACAAGTAAAATTAATTGAAGAAAGTATAAAGGATAAAGATTTCTTGAATAAAATGGATTCCAATTTTTCTAAAGTTCCTATGGAATTTGGTGCTGATAAATTAGCTGAAATGATAGTAAAAGATATAAAAACAATAACTTTTTAGAGGCTTATAAAAAACTGTAGGTAATAAATTGATAGATAAAAATAAAAAAAAGAACTATGGTTAACATATATCTTATAAATAGATTTTATTAGTGTTATTAAAATTAACATAAAAGTAAAGAAATATTAACTATTTTTATGATTGTTAAATAACTATGTGTAGCTAAGGAATCATATATAATTAGATTCAAATTAAGGTCCTAACTTTGTGAGAAAGTTATTAAGCTGTGATAGAAAAATAATTATATAAAAATGCGACGAATTAATTTTGGAAATATAATTGTATAATTTTTTTAATGCATTTTTGACAAGAGAGTACTTTTGATTTATTAAATATTTTGGAAATAAAGTTTTTGTTCGATTTTTATTTATGTAAGAATACTATATATGATTTTCTGTCAATTTTATTGAATATTGTAGGTGATATTTTTGATTTAGTATTATTAAATCTTCTACTTCGATTGAAGATAGGTTTAAAAATATAAAAAATAGAATTACTGATGAGATAGGTGACTTGAAATATTAACTGCAACCTTTTGAGCATTTGTAAGACTTAATGCAATTGAAATAGTGAAAAGTTTAATGAAAAATCTTTTTTTCGTTTGACTTTTTGCTTTTTCTGCCTAAAAATTAAGGTACGATGTTTATTTGTCATTACCAAAGGGCGCAAAAAACCCAGATTGGCAAATAATCTGTTTTTTTGCAGTACTAA
>RZYO01000154.1 GCA_009930325.1 Spirochaetia bacterium
ATTCAGATACTTGATTCCCTTCCTTATCAATATAAGTTTTTAAAAAATCATCATTGGTGTCTTTTGTTTTATCCGCGTAAGCTATTGCCTCTTGACACTTTTTTAAGAATGATAACCAATTCATTAATTTATTGTAATCACAATTATATTTTTCAAAAGGGGTTTCTTCTTTTTTTTCTTCAGTCGGTTTTGCTTTTTGCCATCTTTTAGTAGAATTATGGACTATTATCGGCCTGGAAATAGTAATCATCTCTCTTTGAGCCGATATAATTAAAGATAACGCTTGAACTTGATTTAATCTTCTATCATTATCTGTTATCTTATTCATATCAACGCCTATCTTCTCGCCTGTTCTAGCTTGTTTGAATGCGTCCCTATGTCTTATTATAGTTTCTAGAATAACCTCTTTAGATACTTCCTTCTGTGGATTAAATATCTTAACATCTCCCGGCTCAAATGCCATCTTTAGAAATACCTCTTTGCCCCGAATAAATCATTCCCAGAATTATTTAAACTTTCTTGTCCCTTAATTGTATCATGTGTATATTTATTTTCTGCCCCTTCTATAGCTCTTGAATAATTAGCCTGAATTCTAGTCCAAAGTTCTATTAATATTTTTAAATTCTGTGTTTTCATTTCATATTGAGTATTTTCGTCTCCATATCTCCCGTATCTATATTCCGCTATTGATCTAAATATGAATAAAAATTGTTCGTATAATCCGACCATATAATCCCCGAAAGTATCTTTACGAATATAAGATAATTTAATATCTGATGATAAATGGCTTTCTGCTGTCCTTAGAATATCTTCTGCTTCTTCTTCAGTAAAACAATGATTCTTCTTCTTGATTGATATAAATTTTTGTTGGTTTCTATCCCAAACATCTTTTATACCTCTAATCGACCTTTCTAAGTCTCTATATTGATTATCTAAAACCCATCTATGAAAACTTTCCGGTTTTTGAGCCTGGTTTTGTATTGGGTATTCATCCATAAAATCGCTACCAAAATCATTAAACATATCGTTCTCGCTCTTCTTTTGTTTTAATTCTACGTTATTTATTTTGTTTAGATTATTTTCTACAACTGACTTTCCCATTCTAAATTTATCTATAAATTTACCCATTTTTTAATATAAAATCATTTAGTTTAGAAGTCATCTTATTTTTAGTCTTAAGGAAGTCCCAAATATACCCATATTTATCTATTATATAAGTCGTGGATATAGATAAGATACTTATCATTAATATTGTAATGGTTGGATTAAAAGTTATTTTAAATATCCGTAGAACTAGGCTAATTAAACATATAATTGCAATAATCCAAGTCATAACAGGCATTACTTTTTTATTGATTTCCTTTATTGTTTTTTCCATTTTTTTTATCAAGTCTTTCATAGATACATAAACAAGAGAAAATAAAATATATTCCAAAAACAAATCCAAGAGCTAGTGCTTCATTTAATATTAAAAATATCAATAATAAAACTATATATATTAATACAAATATTACTACTATATCATTATTCTTCGACTTGTCCATCTTCATCATCTCCGTTTAATTCATCTTCCACTATTTCTGTTTCTTCTTCTGGCATTTCTTCTGAATCTTCGGAGTCCTCTATTTCCTCTGGAGAATTATTTTCTTCTTCGATTATTGTTTCTTCTGGTTGTTCTTCTTCGGCCTCTTCTTTTACATCTTCTTGAGTTTCTTCTTCATTATCATATTCAAAATCTTCGTCAGTAAACTCATCATTTAATCCGTTTTCTTCTTTAAATTTATCTATCAAATCATCGTCATCACTGGCTAATTTAACATTAATTATATTATCATTAACATAATTCATAAAAGCTGTTCTGTCTTGTTTTGGGAGCGTTTTACATATTTTTAAATAGCCTTCTAGTTCTATTTCTTTCTCGCTTTTTTGTTTAAACAGTTTTATCATTTGTTAGTCCTAGTTGCATTTATTAGAGCTTGGATGTTTGAAGTATTATACATTAATTTAATCATTGGCGTTATTTCTAATTGTTGTGTATTAACAACACCCTGCATAGTCTCCATAGCTTTAGATAATTGAGTCATTGCTTCTGCCTGTGCAGTTTCGCTTTGAGCCCTTGCATCTTGAGTCTCGCCCCATTCTTGGATTCCACTTATTGCTATAATACAAAATGCTATAATTGCAATTAATATTATACCATATTTAGCTATCTGACTCCAATCTAATTTTTTTGAAGTTTGATTAACCAACTTAACTGTTTTTGTTAAACCGTCTATTTGTAAATCTATTTCTGCATGTCTTCCGGAAACATTAATTGAGTTAGATATAGGATTAAATATCTCACCTGTATTCATATAAATCCTGTTTGCTGTCGTTATTATTATAGAATATTCATTTAAACCTGAGTATTCTGGTAGTTCTGGAATTAAGTAAGAGCCCATTAATGGTTTTTGTAACTGAAATAGTTTTGTTATCCTCTTATCTTGATCAACAAATCTTTTCATTTTTATTCTTGTCTCAGAAGATAATCTATGATTAGGTAGTTCTCTTTTAACCACTAAAACATGTGTCCATTGTTTTTTAACGGTATGAGCTTTAGATAATAGTCCACCAATAGCAAAAATAATAGCTATAATAAAAAAAACTCCTAATACCCACCAATATTTAGCAATATTAGAAAATACGCTTTGTGATACGGGATTATTAGTTAATTGTTCAGTAATAGGCATATAATAATCAATTATAAAGACTATATAAATATTTCTCTTTTTGTAGTAAGTTACTACATAAATATAAAAAAATAGAATAAAAACAAGGGAGGATTTCTCCTCCCTCTTAAGTTTAACAACTTATTTTTATCATAAATAAATTTTTAGTTTATTTATGCTGCAATACCTTGTAATCCACTTTTCTTATCGAATAATGGTTTTATTACTGAAACTAACCAAGCTATACCTGCTACTGTTCCCATTATTGCTAAGAATGCGATAAGACCTGTAACAAATAATCCAAATGATTCAGCTAATTCAGTTGTATTTATGATAGTTAAGCTAGAAAAAACTGTTTGAGACAAAAATGTTCCAACAATTAAAGCAGCTAAAACAACCATAATAACAACAACCATAACAGTTGTTACTGTCTTTATGATTTCTTTTCCTTCCATTTTAAAAATAACCTCCTTGTAAAGACCACACTACGTGATGTTTGTAATAATAATTCATAAAATATTATATTAAAAATAGTATATAAATAAATGTAGTTTCATACTACAACATATTTTTACTTGTAACTACTTAAAACTAAAAAACTAACAACCGATAATATCAAATAAAATATTACCCAATAGCCAGGGAGTATTGTTATTGTTAAAGTGTTCATTGAAGCTAATAATAAACCTACTAAGAAACAAACAAAACTCATAGATGTTAAAGAATGCCAAAATCTTTTTTTGCCAGTAGTTTTTAAAATAGCAAAATAAATAGAGGAAGTCCCTAGAATATAAATTAAAAATAATAATACAGGCCAGAACACAGGCACAGCTAAAGATACGGATTGAAGTAATGGCTGTATCCCGATTGACTCGTTAGATATAGTCGTTATTGTTTGATATTTTTCAACCATTGTTTATGTTCCAACTCTTAACAATTTAATTATAAAATACACCATTGAAAATATAACTATTCCAGAAAAGACAGCGATTAATACTGGATAATCTCCTAGAACAATACTTAACATCTTCTTACTTGCTTCAAACGAAGTTTTAGCACTTCCGGCCATCTTGTATGCTGTATCAACTTGATCCTTACTTCCTAAATAAGAGGCTTCGGGATTAGTGAAACTTGTAGTATTAGATATAGAATCGCCTGTCCCCTCGATAGCCACTAGGTTAGAATTAATACTAACGATAGAATTATTTGTCGTATTTAATAAATCAGATCCAATAGCGTTACTATTATTGCTCGTTATAAATAATACTGTGAATGTAGATAAAGATAGAAACAATAACCCATACAAAATAAAATTAATTGAAAAATCCTTTATATTATCGTTCGCCATTTTATCTATCCTCTTGTTGTGATAATTTATATATAAGTATTCCTGCAGCAACTACTAACCACAATAAAGCACCTAAACCTATTGCGAAGTTCATTCCTTTAAATAACCAAAGACTACCGGCTAATAAGAATGTTAATACAGCATTAAATATTACTAATTCGGGAGAAGTAAACGCCATTCCTACAACAGATAATAATAGAATTATCACAATAAAGTAGTTATTATTATCCCATTCCATGTCTTGATTATCTAGTAAGAAATCTTTAATCGCTATAACTTCGCCATCTTTTACTAATACAAAATTATAAACATTACTACCTATTCCTAGTGTAGTATTTGTGTCCATTCCTACAATAAAACTGCCTGCAGATGAATAAACAGTATTATTATATATTTGGCTTTGACCTGTTATTGAGTTCTCATCTACTGTTAACTGAACTGTTGCGGGTGTTCCGGATGAAGTGCTAAACGTAACCATTACATGCGTTTCATTAATAGTAGAAATACTATATTGTATATCTGTTAATTGTTCTACTGTAACACTATTATAAGGGTTAATTATTCCGTCTAGGTTAAATGTGCATAAACCTGTTAATTCACTATCGCATGCGAAAACTATATTCTCATAAGTATCTAAAACAACTCCGTCCTCTGAAATTATAATATTGTATAGATTATTATTAAGATCAACATGTAAAATAACTTCTCCTAACGAACTTGTAACGGGAGCTTCTATAACCTTATAACTATCTTCGCCGATATATTTTCTTAATAACTGAACCAGAACGCCTTCTTTTATTACGAAGTTATTTCCTTTATATATAACCTTAAAAGTTGTCGATTCATTATCTGCTACATCATATAATATTATTGATTGTGGATAATCAGATAAATTAGCATTTTGGATATTATATAATTCATAAACATAACCTGTAGAATAATATCTTATTTGTGCGTTTAACTCAAATAAATTTTTATCTGTATCATTTGGAGCTAAACAAAACTGAACATTATTTCTATTTGTAAACGTGTTATTATATGTAATAACATTAGTCCCTGTTGGAGAAATAATATTTAATAATACTTCAAAAGTTCCATTAATATTAGTTTGAGTTTTTTCATCTTGTAAGGTTAGATTTAACAATGTTCCGTTAGAACAATTTGTGATACTCATTGCTTTTACTAATTGAGTGTTATTTATACTTTGTATCCAAGTATCATTTACTAATATCCACCAGAAGAAAGTATTATTAGTATCCGTTTCTATATTAGGTATTGAAATACTATTGTACAAATAGTTATAATCATTTGTAGTAATTGAAGATGTATAATTAACTCCTGCATATTCTAAATAAGCATTTTGTATTAATCCGTTTAATGTAACATTATTAATAAATATACTATTTAATCCCTCAAAAGTTTCATTATCAAATATAAAATTATTTTGTAATATAAATGTGTTCCAACTCCTCGTTTCACTCCCTACATTTCCAAATGTATCATTTGAATACATTGTTAAATCATTTAATCCTGCAATATAATTAAAAGTTGTATTCTCTGAACAGTTAAGAGTTCTATTTAAAGTTCCCCATCCCCTATATTCTTTTGCATAACTAAACTCCGAGGGAAAACTTTCTACTACAATATTATCACAGGTTATATTTGTCATCCCAATGGGGAATCCCCCTTGTGTTGCGATATAATTATAAATGGTTATATTATTGCAACTATTATTATTATATGTTTTTAGTAAAACATCATCATCCTCATCATATATTTCTATAAAAGAATTTTGAGGATTCTCTATTGTTACTACATCAAATAATTCGGAAGAACTATATGAATTAATTAATACCCCATTATAATTATACCAACAACTGTCCACACCTGCAACATCATCTTCAACTGTAAAATTTAAATCTATTGTTTGGTTATCATACAAATAATCATAATGTGTTAATGGACT
>RZYO01000377.1 GCA_009930325.1 Spirochaetia bacterium
AATGTAATGAAGTTACATGTAATTGTCCTAATTCATCAAATGCCATTCCATTAGGTTTTTTAAATGAAGAATGACTATATATTCTAATAAGATTTCCAGTAAGGTCGTATTCTGAAACATTATTACTCCATGTATTAGCAACAAATATTGAATCAGCATAATATTTATAATCTACTACAATATTATCATAAGGAACTAAAGTATATGTTAATTCTACTTCTCCTGTTTGATAATTAATTGTTCCTGTTACTCCAGTACCAGCAATAGTACCAGCAGTAGCAACATCTGTTCCGGTAACAGTTGAAGAATAAGAATAAGTAACGGTAATAGCTACATCAAGAGCAGGGGCTTCATCAAATGTTATACTTAAACCTTTTGTATCATAATCAATTGTACCAGAAATACCAGTACCAGCAATAGTTTCAGCTACACTATCAGTACCAGTAATATCACCAGCAGTAATAACGATAGTACCAGCAATAGGAGTTTGTGCTAAAGTAGAAGTAAATGTAACTTCTGTTCCATCGCCTGTATCAACAGCTTCATCTTCAACAGGATTTAAAACTTTTGTAACAATAGATACAGAATCGTTATTTTCAATACTTACTTTAGATAAAAATCCAGTAAATACTTTATCTACTTTATTAGGAACAGTAAATATTTCATCACTAACTTCTGTAACACTTCCAGCTTTATTAGAAATAATACTAGGAAAACCATCTACAGAAGAATTAGAAGGATTCCTAAAACTACCAGAAACAAAGTTAGATACAAAAGATAAATCTGATTTTTTATATTTTTCAACCATATTTTTACTATAATTTATTACATATATGTTATCATATCTATCTAAGCATCCGCTAAAAGGAACGAAAAAAGACATATTAAATCACCTGCTATTTAAAATTTTTCAAAAATTTCTATTATTAAGTTTATTTTTAATTATATCAACAGTTGACTTTTAGTTCATTCTATGATATACTTTATTCAAAGAAATGAGGTTGATATTTTGGAAAAAATAACTTCTGCTGTTTTTTATACAGATGGAAAATATGTTTTAGTATGCGAAAATACAGGTTCAATAGATGGAAGATATGATTTGCCAAAAGGATTAATAGAAAAAGGTGAAACACCACAAGAAGCTGCTACAAGAGAATTATTTGAAGAAACAGGAATTAAAATTAATAAAGAAGATTTAAATTATATTGGAACTTTT
>RZYO01000030.1 GCA_009930325.1 Spirochaetia bacterium
TTAATCCTTAATTTGAGAAATTTAAATACTGTCCAAATGTAGCATAATGCTGTCCACATCAGAGTGGAATACTGTCCAAGTTAGAGCATAGAATGCAGCAATTAATTCTATTTATAAAAAACATCAACAAATCAAAAATGAATGAGCTCACATTATTAGAAAATTTAAAAAATACCAAATTGGAATAAACAATGAAACTACTTTTTTAAAATATTTTTTTAATTGTAAGCAAAATTAGTTGACAAAATAAAAAGATGATATTATATTATAAACATAAGTTATAGATTGCTAACAAAAATAAATAATATCACTCCACAGTTATTTATTATTTAGTATTATTAATTTGAAACTCCATTATTTTTCCCTGTTGTATGGTGACTATTCTATTAGTCACCATATTTTTTTATTTATTACATAGTAAATAATTATTAAATAATTAGGTTCCTTGAATATTGACGATTTTAATTTTAAGAAGTATATTTATATTGTTAGATACTACTAACAGTAACTTTTATAAGATTAGGAGAAATTTTATATGAAATTAGCAGTTATTTATTGGACAATGAGTGGCAATACAAAAATAATGGCCCAGGCAATAAAAGAAGGAGCTAAAGAGGATTGTGATATTTTTGAAGTATCGTCTTTCGATACTAACAAAATAAGCCAATATGATGCTTTTGCATTCGGATGCCCTGCAATGGGAGCTGAGACTTTGGAAGAATCTGAATTTGAGCCATTTTTCAATAATATTATATCAAGCTTAAATAATAAAAAAATATTACTTTTTGGTTCATATGATTGGGGAGATGGGGAATGGATGAGATCTTGGGAAACTTTATGTAAAGATCATGGTTTAAATTTAATATCAAATGGAATAATTGCTAATTTAGAACCTAGTAAAGAGATATTAGATAATCTTAAAGAATTAGGAAATTTTTTAGTAAATCAGTAATAATCTTTATATTTTTTAGCTCTAATTTAAAAAAAATAAAATTTTTTTTGTTTAATATCTTGAATCTTTTATACATATTTATCCACTATAGGTATTTTTACAAATATATAAATTAATATAACCTTTTTTATTAATTAAACTAAAACAAAACCAAATAAAAGCCAATATTTTAGTAATTAAGATATTTTTCAATATTTAGCAAACAACCATTTAATCCATATATATTTTAAAAAAATAAATGAAAACTGTTTAATATAATAAACTTATTTGTTAAAATAATAACATTTTGTAAATTTATTAACATTTTTTTTGGAAATGTATTGATTTTTTAACTAAAAAAAATTACAGTACTATAAAACAGATTTTAAATAGGGTCCTCCCCAAGAAGGAAATTATATGGAAAATAAAATTAATGTTGCTGTAATTGGCGCGACTGGTGCTGTTGGACAGGTATTTATGTGGATGCTAGCAGATCATCCTTGGTTTAATGTAGCTTATGCTACTGCTTCTGCTTCAAGAGTAGGTTTAACTTATTCTAATACTACACACTGGATTTTACCTTTGGAAATGCCTTCTTCAATTAAAGATATCGAAATGAAAGAATTTAATTTTGATTCAATGAAAGAAGCGGATGTAAAAATCGTATTTTCAGCATTACCTGCTACTATTGCAAAAGAAGCTGAACCACAATTAAGAGCTCATGGATTCTATGTATTTTCTAATGCCGCTGCAATGCGTTATGATTCCAATGTTCCAATTTTAATCCCTGAAACTAATCTAGAACAATTAGACTATATTAGAGACCAAGGTTACCCTAAAACTGGGTTCTGTGTTACAAATGCTAACTGTGTAACAACAGGTCTTGCAATGGCTCTAGCTCCTTTAAGAAAATTTAATATTAAAACTATACACATTAACTCTTATCAAAGTGTTAGTGGGGCAGGTTATCCTGGTCTTTCTTCATTAGATATTACAGACAACTGTATTCCTTTCATTAATGGAGAAGAAGCAAAAATTGAAAAAGAAATTAAAAAAATACTATCAATTGAACCTGATGTTTATGCATTTACTGTAAGAGTTCCTGTAATGTTTGGTCACCTTGAGACTGTATGGATTGAATGTGAAGAAGATATTCAAGAAGAAGATGTAATTCAAGCTTGGAAAGATTTCAAGGTTGTAACTGATTTACCTTCTACACCAGAACAACCTGTTGTATATAGTAGCGAACAAACCTTCCCTCAACCAAAATATGCATTCTGGGGCAATCCAAGAGGAATGGTTGTTTATACAGGAAGATTAAGAAAGAAAGGAAATAAAATGGGATTTGCACTAATGGTTAACAACATTGTTAAAGGTGCTGCCGGTGGTTCTATCCAAAATGCAGAAGCTTTTGTAAAAGAATATGGTTTATTAGAAGAATAAAAATATTAATCTAAAGAGCTTTTCATAAGATACTTTTTGATATCTTTTTAAAAAGCCAAATGGAGAAAATATTTTATTATAAAAATGTCTAAATTCTAGGAGGTTAATATACCTCCTAGTTTTTCTTTATTAGATAAGTTAAGTCCCCTTTAGTTATTACTTCATATTCCTTATCCCTTTGATAAATTTCAATTTCTGAATCTTCAATAATATTAGTATTTTTTAAACTATCATAATTAAAATTACTTCTAGAAATAAATAATGGAGGAAGATAATCCTTTTCAACCTTTGTTGGAAGGAAAGGCCACAGACTAACATCTCCTACAACAGTTTCTAAAAACAAGTAAGCACCAACTATTCTATTATTAGTATTTAGAAGCAATCTTGCTGATTCTCTATTAGCTAGGTAAAAATAAATATCTGCAAAAACATTTACTTGATATGGATCAAGCCATTGAAGATGTGCAATATTATTTAACCCAAAATAAACTTTATTTATAAGTTTTTTTTCGATTAGTTTTGAAATAATTATTTTTAAATTCTTTTTTTGTTCTTCTTCATTAAAAAAAACAGCAGGTAAAGGTAAATAATATTTATCATCTATATTTACTAACTCATTTATTTCAGTTGGTACAATTTGAAAAAAAGGAATCCTTTTAATATTTAAGCGTTTTCTTAAAGGTAAATTTTCTAAAACAAGTTTTTCTTCATTTAAATCTAAATCTATTGAGGCTTCAATAAATAGCTTTAACTTTTCTTCTATCTCTTTATAAAAATTCCTTCTCATTTCTTTTATAACAGATAAAGGAAGAAAAATATTTTTCATATCAAGAGAACTGTTATTAATTATATTAATAGAATTTATTTCAAAAAATGAATCATCAGATTGCTTAAATATTTCCTCAATCTTTTTTGAATAATCAAATTCTCTATTTGACTTTTCTATATTAATAGAAGACTTGATTTCAATTTCATTTATAAACTTTAATTTAGATTTAACTATCAAGCAATCATCTTCAATTATAAAATTTGCACTTGAATAATTTTTTGTAAACACTAATCTATCTGTATTTATTAATTTTTCATCCTGATCATGTTTTTTTATTAAATACAAAGAATCACCTATTTCTAAAGAATTTTCTCTATCCGATAACAATAAATAAACTTTTCTTAAATTTTGTGAATTCTTTATTGAATTATAATTATTATCTAAAATTGAATTAACACTAAACTTAAAAGGCTCTTCTATCTCTGTATTAAATGGTTTTTTCAAATACATAATACCATCATGGATAGCAATATCAGAATATAAATCTAAATAAGCATAATAATTATTTCTTATCTGAACAATATCTAAAACCTCTGCACATTTAACCCCTTTATGAGATGGATAAGAATTAACAATTAAGGAAGATCTATCTTTATTATTAAAATCATCTAACCAAGCCTTAGAACTTTCTCTACTAAATGAAATTTTAACTGCATCTAATAAATGTTTATAAGGTTTATTATCAATAATAGCTCGATAATATTTAGTAACTGCAGAAACATATGCAGGAGATTTCATCCTACCTTCGACTTTTAAACTATCTATATTTATATCTTGCAATTTTTTTATACTATCTCCAGCATTCAAATCTTTCATAGAAAAGAAATATCCATCTTTATCTTTTGTTGAAAACCAAGTTCTACATATTTGAGCACAAGCGCCTGCATTAGCACTTCTATTTGTAATAATTCTACTTGCCATACATAATCCAGAAAAACCATAACATAAAGCACCATGAATAAAAACTTTCAATTCAATATCTGGGCAAGTAATTCTTATTTTTTCTATTTCCTCAATACTTAATTCTCTTGATAAGACGACTCTTGAAAACCCAATATTTTTCATTGCAATAACACCATCAACCGAATGTACAGCTAATTGAGTACTTCCATGAAGTTCTAAATCAGAAAAATGTTCTTTAATTATTTTAGCAAGTCCTAAATCTTGAACTATAATTCCATCACTACCAATGATTTGAATTTGTTTCAACAATTTGATTACTTTTTCAATTTGAGCATCATATATTACAGTATTAATTGTTACATATACTTTTTTATTATTGTCTTTTGCAAACCTATAAATTTTAGAATATTCATCGATACTAAAATTAACAGCACTCTTTCTTGCTGAATAACTTTTTAGTCCTAAATATATTGCATCAGCTCCATCTCTAAAAGCGACTAATGCACATTGCATTGAGCCAGCAGGCATAGCAAGTTCAATCATTCTTTTTCCTTATTTTCTTTAATAAATGTCATAATACAATATTAAAATTTTATTTTCATTAGTTCAACAAAAATAAAAGACAACAATAAATATTTAATTTGGATAAAAAAATATCAATAAGTGGACTATCACACAAAAACATACTAATTTTGTTATATTTTTTTACGTCCAAAACAGAAATAAATATGATAAAGTATTGAATTTTTTGTTAATTTTTTTTATTATTAGATAAGGAAATAAAAGATTTCCATATAGATTTTTGGTCAGATATAAAAATATCTAGATTATTAATACTGCCTTAATAAAGAAGGTCAGTATTTTCTATTGTTAGATGGATAATCATCTAAGGGTTAAAAAAACATTATGATTACAATAATGTAATTATATATTTTATGGGTATTCAATTTTTGAATATGCCAAAGGAGAAATAAATGAATTCTAAGTATACCGATTTACTTAAGAGCAAAATGAGCGATGCTAGTTTTGAAAAACTAACAGCACTTGAAAATGAAAAAGTAATGGATTTTGTTGGACAATTCGCTGAACATTGTAATCCAGCAACAATTTATGTTTGTGATGATAGCAAAGAAGATGAACAATACATCAGAGACCAAGCAGTTGCAAAAGGTGAAGAATTTGTACTAGATAACGACAAACAAACTATCCACTGGGATGGTCCATCTGACCAAGCACGTGACAAAGTTAACACACGTTACATGGTATACAAAGAAAACTTAGAAAAAATGAAGAGCTTAAACTCCATCGCTTATGATGACGGTTTAGCAGAAATCATGTCAATTGCTAAGAATAACATGGAAGGAAAAGATGCTGTTGTTAAATTCTTCTGTGAAGGTCCTGCTTTCAGTAAATTCACAATTCCTTGTGTACAATTTACAGATTCATGGTATGTTGCTCACTCAGAAGCTATTCTTTACAGACCAGCTTATGCACACTTCAAAGCTTTAAAAGCAGAAGAAAAAGATGATTTCTTCAGATTTATCCATTCAGCTGGCCCATTAGATGAAAGAGGTTGTACAGTAAATATTGATAAGAGAAGAATCTACATGGATACACAAAACAATATTGTTTATTCTATGAACGCTCAATATGCTGGTAATACTGTTGGTTTAAAGAAACACTCAATGCGTCTTGCTATCAATAAAGGTGGACAAGAAGGTTGGTTATGTGAACATATGTTCGTAATGGCTTGTGTTGATGAAGAAAAAGGTCGCAAAACTTACTTCGCTGGCGCTTATCCATCAGCTTGTGGTAAAACATCTACAGCTATGATTCCTGGTGAACAAATCGTTGGTGACGATATTGCTTATTTCAGAAACATGGATGGTGATTTCAGAGCTGTTAACGTAGAACAAGGTATCTTTGGTATTATTAAAGATGTAAATGCAAAAGATGACCCAGTTATTTTTGAAAACTTAAACATCAACCAAGAAGTAATCTTCTCTAACGTATTACGTGGACCAGATAATAAACCATATTGGTTAGGTTCAGGTTTAGACACACCTAAATCAGGTGACAACTTCTCTGGTGCAGACTGGTTTGAAGGTAAAAAAGATGCTAAAGGTAATGAAATCAAATGTGCTCACGGAAATGCTCGTTACACAATGAGATTAGATTACTTAGATAACTTCGACAAAGAAGGTTTTGAAGATAAAAATGGTGTATTAGTTGAAGGTGTTCTTTATGGTGGACGTGATAGTGATACTACTGTTCCTGTTGAAGAATCAGCTTCTTGGGAAGAAGGTGTATTATTAAAAGCTTGTACACTAGAATCTGAAACAACTAGTGCTACTTTAGGTGCTGAAGGTGTTAGAACTCCAAGCCCAATGGCTAACATGGACTTCTTATCATACCCATTAGGACAATATACTTTAAACAACATTAATTTCGTAAAAGATCTTAAAGCTGAACCAAAAGTATTCTCAACAAACTATTTCTTAAGAACTGCTGAAGGTCAATTCTGTACTGACAAGTTAGCTAAAAAAGTATGGTTACATTGGGCTGAAGGAAGAATTCACGGAGAATATGAAGCATTAGATACACCTACCGGTAAAATTCCACTATATGAAGATTTAAAGAACTTATTCAAAAAATATTTAGATCTAGATTATACTCTTGAAGAATATACTTACCAATTCACTTTCCGTTGTGACAAATGGATTGCTAAATTAGAAAGAAGTAAAGCATATTTCAAGAAAATGGATGAATTCTGCCCACAATTAATTTTTGACAAATGGGATGAATTTATTGCAAAAATCTCAGATGCAAAAGCAAAATATGGTGCTGAAATCAAACCTGGTGATTTCAAATAAGATATTTTATCTTAATAATTATAATAGTCGTCTTTATGGCGACTATTTTTTTTACTTGAATATAGAATTATATTTTTAATGCAAGATATATTTTTATATGATAACGTATAATTATGAGCCAAACAGAAAGAATTATTTATATTGATAAACAGCTATCTGAGAAAAAAAATCTAACAGTTACAAAGATTGCTTGTGAATTTGAAATTAGCACTAGACAAGTAAAAAGAGATATCGAATATATGCGAGATCGTTTTTTAGCTCCAATTATTTATGATCATAGAGAACATTATTATAAATATGAAAATGATTTTTCACTTACAAATTCAAGTGATGATAAAACTTTAATATTTAAAGCAATATTTGAGAACTTTAGTAACGCAAATGGACTACAGCCATTATCTTCAACTTTAATAAAAGAGGGTTTCGATAGCACACTAGATGAATCAACAAGGAAGTTATCGAAAAAAATATTATTTCTTTCACCAATTGTAGATTTACCTAATCAAAATATTTTTTCTGTTGTTTCTTTTACAATGAAAAATAATTATTGTTTAAAATTCAATTATATTAATTTAAAAAATGAATTATCAATTAGAGAAGTTCAACCATTAAGATTAATAAATGATGGAAAAGCTTGGTATTTAATAGCATTTGATATAAATAAAAAAGATTTAAGAAATTTCCATTTATCAAGAATGGAAAAACCACAAGAATTATTAAAAGAATATCTATATAAAGAAGATGAAAAAGAACTAACAAATTATATTTCTTCAGGATTTGGAGTCTTTATGAATGCTATTTCTTATTTTGCAACTATTGAATTTAAAGATACTGCTGCTAATATGGTAAAAACACAGACTTGGCACAAAGATCAAAAGGTAATAATTGAAAATAATAAACTAATAATGACTCTACCTTTTTCATCATACACTGAGATTCTATCTAAAATATTATCGTATGGGTCAAATGCAAAACCAACAAGTCCTGATAAATTGATTTCCATGTGGAAAGATGAAATAAAAAAAATGAATAAATTAATAATTTCTTAATTTGGGGACAATATATGTCCTTGCCTCTATATTATTATGAAGACATAAAAAGGAGAGCCCCACATGGAAGAAAATAATTATCTATTCAAAAAACCACTAAATCAATTAATAAGTAATAAAAAACTCCTTATCTCTTTATTAATTTTAATTGTTTTATTTTTTCCAATAATCATCATATTAGGGGTTTTTTTACCACTCTTTAATCATTAAAACTCCTTTTTATCAAACTTTCTTCAATTATGTTGCACTCTGTTGAAGAAATAACTCTTTTCCCCCTATTCTTTTTACATAGGGGGTTTTCTTTTACATAAGTTTTTTGCTATTGTAAAATGACTTATCAATAAGTCATAAAAAATCAATGCTATTTTTAATCAATAGTTATCTTTAGGAGTTTTTATGTCAGATAAATTTATCTCAGGCGCCGTTTACGGGCCAAGTGAAAAACCCCCAATCGGAGAATGGGTTTTCTTAAGCATTCAACACGTATTTGCCATGTTTGGGGCAACCATCTTAGTACCTATTCTCACAGGATTAAATCCTAGTGCAGCGCTATTTAGTGCAGGAACAGGAACATTAATCTACATTCTAGTCACGAAGGCAAAAGTGCCAGCATTTTTAGGTAGTTCATTTGCTTTTATCCCTCCAATTATAATGGTATCATCTGCTTTCGGTTTACCTTATGCTTTGGGGGGTGCTTTTTGTGCAGGGCTTTTTTATGCAGTAATTGCAGCTATTATTAAAGCAGTTGGACATGCTTGGTTAGACAGAGCACTACCTCCAGTTGTTATTGGTTCAGTTATAATAGTCATTGGTCTAAATTTAGCACCAACTGCAATGAGCATGGCAATGAATGATGCTAGTGGAAATTATAGTATGGTATCTCTATCAATTGCTTTAGTAACCCTTTCAATAACTATTATTGCTAATATTTTCTTTAAACGCTTTTGGGCACTAATTCCAATATTAATAGGATTATTCTGTGGATATATTTTTACCCTTATAATGGGATTTTTCTTTCCTTCTTATAGCATTATTAACTATGCCCAATTAAATGAAGCTGCTTGGTTAAGTTTACCAACATTAGCTTTACCAAAATTTAATTTGATAGCTATTCTTTCCTTTATTATTGTATCATTTGCAACTATCTGTGAACATCTTGGAGACATCTTAGTACTAAGTAACGTTGTTGGAGAAAATTACTATGAAAAACCAGGGTTACATAGAACTTTATTAGGAGACGGACTTGCAACTGCATGGGCTTCATTATGGGGTGGTCCACCAAATACAACATATGGTGAAAATATTGGAGTACTAGCAATTACTAAAGTTTATAGTGTTTGGGTAATCGGTGGTGCTGCAGTTCTAGCAACATTATTATCTTTCTTTGGTAAATTTGGTGCTTTAATTCAAACAATCCCTACCCCAGTTCTTGGGGGTATATCTATGTTATTATTTGGAATAATTGCTTCTAGTGGTTTAAGAACATTAGTTGAAAGTGGTGTAAATTATAAAGATAAACGTAATTTAACAATCAGTAGTGTAATTTTAGTCATTGGAATTGGTGGTGGAATGATTTCATTCCCAATAAATGATAAGTTATCATTTGCTCTTGGTGGTGTAGCTTTAGCAACATTAGTAGGTATAATTTTAAATTTAATATTACCTCAAACAGATCCAGACGTAGATTATATTTAATATATTTAGATAAATAAAATAGGAACTCTGTTAATCAAAATGGCATTGAGTTCCTTTTTTTATCTTTATCAATTGTCAAAAAAAATATATTCTAAATTATATGTACATTTATAAACTAATTAAAAACGACAATGAGCTACTTTCTTTAATTAATTACTTTAAAGATAATAATCTTTTAAGCATCGCAATGGATTTTGAAGGAGAATTTAACCTCCATATTTATGGGGAACATTTATGTTTGATACAACTCTTTGATACCAAAGATTTTTATATTATAGATCCTTTTACTATCAGCAAAGAAGCACTTAAGCTTTTTTTAGAAGACAAAGATATAGAAAAAATAATGTTTTCTTGTGATAGTGATGCTTCCCTAGTTAGAAAACAATTTGATATTCAAATAAATAATATTTTCGATGTTAGAATAATTGCCTTAGAACTTGAATTTGAAAAAGGATATGCAGCAACAGTAAACAATTTTTTAAATATCGACATTGGCGATAAGAATTCAAAGAAAAAAAATCAAATGACGAATTGGTTAAAAAGACCATTAAATGATAATCAAATTCAATACGCCTTAGAAGATGTTGCCTATCTGCATCAACTAAAAAAAGTTTTATTAGAAAAAGCAGAAGAGAAACAAAAACTTAAAGTTGTAATGAAAAAAATGAAAATCGCTGGAAAAGAAATAAATCCACCAAAACCAGGGTGGGTTAAAATTACAAACTGGAAAAAACTGAGTAAAAAAGAAAAAATACTACTTAAACATTTTTTTATTGCTAGAGACATTGTTGCAAAAAAAATGAATGTACCAGCAGTAAGAATTTTAGAAAAAAGAAAACTTGTAGATTTACTATATTGCTATGAAAATGACAATCAAGTAAAAACTACAATAAAAAATAAAAATTTTAAATATGAGAGAATGCTTTACCCCTTAATGAAAAAAGCAATAGAAGATGCAAAAAAAGAAATTAATGCATCTCCCATTCATTAATAAATTTTATTTATTCTTTAACATTTCATTTCGATATTCAGCTCCTTGAGCCAAATAATATAAACTTTCACAATATGGAACTTCAATATTATGTTTTTTTGCTAGTTCCATTATTATCATACTAAACCACTTATTCTCTGTTGTTCGTGAAGCTTCTATATCTTGGCACATGGAAGTTTTTCCAAATTTATCTAAACTTAAAATGATTTTTTGATTATTTTCAATATCGTCATCACTCAAAAAAATTGATTCTTTACTTGCAATAAGTTGAACTTCTTTAGAAACTTTTCTTGATAATTGTTGAACATCCTCACTTTTAAAAACACCATATCCTGCTCTTAAAATAGAAGAAATTGTGTTATATACAATATTTAACATAAACTTATTCCATAAATCATGTTTAATATTATTTGGAATTTTATATTCTATCCCTGCTTTTTTAAATAAATTTTCTACAGCAATAACTTCTTCTGTTTTTTCATCATTTTCACTACCAAAAACAATAATACCAGAACTTGAACAATTAATTTCTTGTGTCAAATTTTCACTGCTAAGACCGACAGCAAAACTATATAAAACTGTTGCTTGTGGGAATTTTTCTTTTAAAATTCTCTCTGATACTATTCCATTAAGTAAAGATAGAATAATTGTATTCTCGTCTACTAAATTTTCTATATCTTCTAGCACTTGATCAAGATGATTATTTTTTGTTGCAATAATTAATAATTGAGGAATTTGAGATTTATTACTTGAAACAAAATTATAAAATTTTTTCTTATTATTTATTATAATACCATTCTTTTCATAACGATCTTTTCTTTCTCCGTTTACGATTACTTGAAAAGAATCTACTACTTTTGAAATTTTATCACCATAAATAGCTCCAACAGCACCTAATCCAATTACACTTACTTCACTAATTTCCACTATAATAACTCCTAATAAAAAATCCTCCCTAAACGAGAGGACTAATCTTATTTAGCTTCTTTATTTTTCTTGTATGGAGTACCACCTAAAGGTAGTTCCTTTCTAAAAATTCCATCAAATCTATAATATGCCATCTGACAAGCAGGCGCAGTTGCAATGGTACTTAATTCACCAATGCCCTTAGCACCATAAGAATATTCTGTTTTGCCAGGACCTGTTACAAATTTTAATTCTATTTTAGGAACATCTGTGCTTCTTAGCAAGCCTAAAGTACCATATTTAACTTTTAAATATCCACCATAAGTTGGAAAATCTTCAGTTAAACCATAGCCTAACCCCATAACAACACCACCTTCAACTTGACCTTCTAAAGTAGTTAAATTAACAGGAGTTCCTACATCACAAATTGCATAGACCTTCTCAAGCTTACCGGCTTCATCTAATTCAACAAGTTGAACAGCATAACTATATGCCAAATGACTAACAGGATGCTCTTTTTCTGAATTTATTGGATCAGAATAAAAAGTAAAATCACCTCTAAATTCTTGACCTTCTAAAGATTCTAATGAATTAATTTTTAAAGCTTCCTTCAGTTTTTCTGCAGCTCTTTTAATTGCTTCGCCTGTAAATGCGGTTTGCCTACTTGCTGTACTACAACCTGAATTTGGGGTTCTACTCGTATTAGGTGGTTCAACTAAAATTTTATCTTTACTGATATTACAAGTTTCACCTAACATTTGAGTTGCCATAGTAGCAATTCCTTGGCCCATACAAGCAGCACTTGTTCTAATATGAACAATAGAGTTTTCAATTGATAATATACATCTACCTGAATCTGGAAATCCAACACCAATTCCAGAATTCTTAAAGGAGTTTGCAAATCCTATTTTAGGATTGCTATAATATATTTCTCTTGCAGCATCCATACATTCTACAATACCACAATCTTCTGATGTAATTTGACCATTAGGCATCGTATCACCAACTCTCAAAGCATTTTTATATTTGAATTCAAAAGGATCCATATTAACTTTTTCTGCTAATAAATTTAAATTTGATTCTATTGCAAAACAACTTTGAGTTACACCAAAACCTCGAAATGCTCCACCAGGGACATTGTTTGTATAAACAGCTTTACCAACAATCTCAATATTTTGATAATTATATGGACCGGAAGCATGCGTACAAGCTCTTTGAAGAACAGGACCTCCTAAAGAAGCATATGCGCCAGTATTTGCTATTATTTCAGCCTTCATAGCAGTAATCTTTCCATTTTCATCACAAGCTGTTGTAATATCAATTTCCATTGGGTGGCGTTTAGGATGAACCATAAGGCTTTCTTGTCTACTTAGATGCAACTTTACAGGTTTATTTGTTAAATAAGCCATTAAAGCAGCATGATGTTGAACACTCATATCTTCTTTTCCACCAAAACCACCACCAACTAGAGCTCCCTCAACCTCAATGTCTTCTAAAGGTAATTTTAACATTCTAGCTACTTCTCTTTGATCATCATATACAGATTGAGAAGAAGTATACAATTTTAAACCCTTTCCTTTTGGTAGAGCTACAGCACATTCAACTTCCATAAATGCATGCTCTGTATAAGGAGTTTTATAAGTTGATCTAACAACATGAGCACTATTTTTAAGAGCTGTTTCTACATCACCTCTTTTTATATGCTCAACTTGAAGAATATTCCCTTTTTCATGAATTTTTGGAGATTCTTCACTCATTGCTTGATGAACATCAGTTACAGCTAGTAATTCTTCATATTCAATTTCAATTAGAGATAAAATTTCATCAAGTGCATCAATTTCAGTAGCTGCAATTATAGCAATTCCATCGCCTATATATCTAGTAATATCTCCCACATTAATTAGAACATCCCAATCTTGAACTAAGTGACCTAATTTATTTTCTGGAACATCTTTTGCGGTTGCAATTTTTACACATTTCGGATGTTGTTCAGCTTTTGATACATCAAGAGATAATACTTTTGCTCTGGGATATGCACTTCTTAAAACTTTTAAATGAAGCATTCCTTCGATATTTATATCATCAGCATAAACACCTCGGCCTAACGCCTTATCAAGAGCATCAGGTCTGATAAATCTTTCACCTAGCTTAGGATCAACATTATTATTTTCGATTTTTAAATCTTCTCTAAAATATCGAGCGCAATCTAAAATTGCTTTTTCGATTTTTACATACCCTGTACATCTACAGATATTTCCCCTAATAGCTTTTTTTACTTCTTCAGGGGTGGGATCGTTATTCACATCTATTAATGCTTTTGCTGCTAATATCATACCAGGTGTACAAAATCCACACTGGACAGCTCCAGCATTAGCAAAACAGTACCCGTAAACATCCTCTTCTCTTTGTGTTAGGCCTTCAATTGTTGTAATATTTTTTCCATCAAGCTTAGAAATTTTAGCCAAACAAGCTTTAGTTGCTTTACCATCAATAATGACAGTACAAGTTCCACAAGCTCCTTCACTACATCCATCTTTAGTACCATAGAGATTAAGATTTTCTCTCAAAAATCTTAATAAAGATTTGTCTACATCCGTTGTTATTTTTTTACCATTGACGCTGAAAGTATGCACAGCGTTCCTCCCGGTTTGCACGTTGTGCTTGAAATCTGCGTGTCGCTTAGTTTAACAATTGGTTAAGTCTGTGATACAACGCTAAATTTATTTTCCCATACCTAATAACTTCTTGTCAATATATATTTATTGATTAATAAAAAACAATTAGGGCTTTCCTTATTTTATAAATCCTTTCTAGACCCTAATTTCGAATTAATTTTAGTCATTATAATATATATAAAGAATAAAGCCTTTTACACATTTTAATTTCTAATCTATACTTATAAAACATGAACAAATTAAAAAAAATAACAGTTATTGATGGACAAGGCGGGAGTCTTGGAAAGATTATAGTAAAGAAAATTAAAGAAAAATATCCTACAGTAAAAATTATTGCAATAGGAACAAACAGTATTGCAACTTCTTCAATGCTCCAAAGTGGTGCTGATGGAATTGCAACTGGAGAAAATCCCGTAATAGTTGCAGCAAGAGATGCTGATATAATAATAGGGCCAATTGGAATTGTAATTGCTGATGCACTACATGGAGAAATCACACCAAAAATGGCAGTTGCTATAGGACAAAGCAAAGCTCACAAAATATTTATTCCGGTAACAAATTGTAACATTACAATTGCTGGAACAAATAAAATAGGACTAGAAACTATAATTAATGAGATAATTGACTCTATTCAAGTTTTTATTGAATAGTAATAAAACAAATTGACACATAAATAAATTACCTATATGTTAATAGTAAGATTTCAAGAAGGGGTCTTACTTTTCATTTTTTTGTTTTTGACGTAGCCAGGAAGGCTTAGATATATTTTTTATCTACTTCCTAGCTATTTTTTTTTGGAGATTTTATATGGATAAATATTTAGAAAACCTAATTGAAGGTACAACACTAAACGTATTTAATAATAATGATTTGATATTCAAATCCTCAAGTTCTTGGTTATATCCTTTATTTGAACTTGAATCATTTTTGAATAACAATACTAATAAATTTGATAATTTAAGTGCTCATGATACTGTAGGGGGAAAAGCTGCCGCTGCATTAATGATTAAATTAAATATAAAAAGAGTAAATTTCAATTTGATAAGTGAAAAAGCTAAAAACCTATTAGATGATAATAATATAAAAGTTAATTATTCTAAAATAATTGATAAATTATTATGTAAAACAGAAGATCTCTTTGAAAAAGAAAATTCAATAGATTTTATATATGAAAAAATAAAAATCAGAGCAAAACAAGTACAAGGATTAAGTTTAAAGCTTAACAATTTAGTAATCGGATACAATAACAAAGAAATATATAAATTTGATTATCTTGAAATTAATGGTGGTGAATCACTAATAATTGAAGGTGAAAATGGAATAGGCAAAACAACTTTTATTAAAACAATATTAAATGAAATAGAACCATTAAGTGGTGAAATCCTAATTAATAATAAAGAATTGAGTAAATTAGAATCAAAAACAATTGGGTATATAAAACAAGAAAAAGAAAATCAAGATTTTCCAATAAGTGTAAAAGAAGTAGTATCAATGGGTATAAATAAGAAACTTAGCAAAACTGAAAAAAGCTACTTAATAGATACAAGTTTAAGAAAATGCAAAGTATCCCATTTGATTGATAGAAATTACTACTCACTTTCTGGAGGAGAAAAACAAAAAGTATCTTTAGCTAGATGTTTATGTCAAAAAGCCAGGATTTTAATATTGGATGAACCAACTTCTTTTCTTGATAAAGAAAGTAAAACACAACTTATCACCATATTAAAAGCACTTCGACAAGGAGAAATGCCAACAATATTATTAATTACACATGATAAAGAAATAAAAGATGAATTAGGTTGGAACACCTATAAAATGGAGAAATTAAATGCTTAGTTTATTAGCTTTACCCCCAATATTTAAAGCATTTATTGCTTTAATTTTATCCGGAATTTCTTTCCCCCTTTGTGGTGTAATGGTCTTAAGATTAGATTTGGTACCACTAAGATACGCTCTTATGCACGGTGTTATTTTAGGTGGGGCTATTGCGCTTGCCCTAAATGTCTCAACATTGCCTATTATAATAATTGTAAATCTTCTTGTTGTATATTTTATAATAAAAATACCAAGCACAAATTCCTTTTCTTCTGCAGCTGCTATGGTCTTTACAATGGGGCTTGCATCGCTATTAATGCATACCTGTAATGTTCCTGCGAAAGATTCCTTACAATTATTATGGGGATCTCCTTTTGCCTTAAGCTATTTTGACTTATCAGTTTTATTAATTCTTACAATAATAATTATTTTTTACATTTCTTTTAACTTTAATAATATTGTATCTATTTTCTTTGATAAATCAATTGCTAAAAGTTTAGGAATAAAAGTCGACTTAAATTATAATTTCATGGTAGTAATTATTGCTTTATGCGTTGCGCTTGCAATGAGGTTAATAGGAGCTTTATTAATTGATGCACTATTAATTCTCCCTGTATTAATTGCAACTAGAATATCAAAAGGAACTAAAACTTTATTTATATATTCATCTATTTTTGGGCTATTTTTAGCATTATCTGGTTTTTTTAGTACACTCTATTTCGACTTTCCACTTAGTGCAACAATAGCAATTATAGCTGTATTAACATATATATTTATCTCTCTAATAAATTCATATAAAAAAAGGAAAAGAAAATGAAAAAACGATTAATAACTTCATTAATTATTTCACTGTTTTGTTTCACAATTTTTGCTCAAGGAACAAAAGAAACAAACTCAAATTATGTCGCTAGTACTAGTTGGAGTGCTTCATTCGCATACGTAGGTGGACTCGACAATGTAATAAGTATAGCCCCTGCTGATTTAACTCATCCACCTGAATATGAAATACTACCAAGTGATATTCAGAAAATTCAGAAAAGTAAAGCTTTTGTATATGCTGGTTATGAAGCAATGATGAAAACACTTACTAATAATTTAATAGATGACGATATCAAAATTCAAATAACTACTGTTAATACTTTAGATAATATTAAAGCACAAGCAACTAAAATAAGTCAGAAATATAATACAGAAGATATTAGTGAAATTAGGGTACAGGAAATTGAAAAGCTATTTAACGAAGCTAGAAAAGAAATAAAAGAAAAAGGAATAGATAAAATACCTTCATATGTTCATTTTCATCAAGTAGAATTTGCAAAATCTTTAGGTTTAAATGTTGTTGGATCTTTTGGACCAAATTCAGTATCAGCAAAAAATATTGAAGAAATTTCTCAAATAAAAAATGTACTAATCATTGATAATATTCATAACCAATTAGCAAAACCATTTAGGGAAGTTAATCCTAATGCAAAAATAATTGTATGGAGAAATTTCCCAAATAATAATGAAAATAATGCTTTATTTTTAATGTTAAAAAATAATATAGATATTTTATTGAATGATTTTTAATATATTAAATATAAAATAAAAATATTTTTATTAAAATAATTCCTTTTATATAAAGGATTTATAATATTAATTAAATTATTTTAACATTTTTTTTAATTTTATTATTGACAAAAGTTCAAGTAATTATTAAAAATACTGTATACATCAAAGGCGATGCAGGAAAAACTTTCTTGCATCGTCTTTTTTTGTATTTGATTATACCTATAGGCAATCTTTTTTATCATTTTGTTTTTCGATTTATTTCGAATAAAACCACACAATGGCGTGTGACTCATTTTTGAGTCATGCGCCTTTTTTAATTTCTGGAGGGAAAAATGTATTCTTCAATTGACACTTTATGGGTCTTACTAGGTGCCGTGTTAGTATTTTTTATGCAAGCGGGTTTTGCCATGGTTGAAACTGGTTTTACGAGAGCTAAAAACAGTGGAAACATTATTATGAAAAACTTAATGGACTTTTCATTAGGTACTATTGTATTTTGGTTTATTGGTTTTGGGTTAATGTTTGGAAGTTTTGGGGATTCACCACTTTCTGCATTCCTTGGAGCTCCTGATTTTTTTGTTCAAAATAACTACTCTGGCTCTTATCCAACTTATGCCTTCTTAATATTCCAAACAGTATTCTGTGCTACTGCTGCAACTATTGTTTCAGGAGCTATGGCCGAAAGAACTAAATTTTCTTCTTACTGTGTTTACTCTGTTATAATTAGTGCTCTTATCTACCCTATAAGTGGACATTGGATTTGGGGTGGTGGATGGTTAGCCTCTTTAGGATTCCATGACTTTGCTGGTTCTACAGCTGTTCATATGGTTGGTGGTGTTGCTGCTTTAATCGGTGCAAAAATGCTAGGACCTAGAATTGGAAAATTTACTAAAGATGGTAAATCAAAAGCTATTCCAGGACATAGTTTAACTTTAGGTGCACTTGGTGTTTTTATCCTCTGGTTCTGTTGGTTTGGGTTTAACGGAGGTTCAACAGTAAGTTTAACAGGAGACGATACAATATTTACTGCCTCAAAAATATTCGTAACCACTAACTTAGCTGCAGCTGCAGCAGCAACAACAACAATGTTTGTTACTTGGATCAAATATAAAAAACCTGATGTTTCAATGACTTTAAATGGTGCTTTAGCAGGTTTAGTTGGTATAACTGCTGGTTGTGATGCAGTATCTCCTATAGGAGCAACGATAATAGGAATAGTTTGTGGTATTGCAGTAGTATTTGCGATTGAAATTGTTGAAAAGAAATTTAAAATTGATGATCCAGTTGGAGCTTTTTCAGTACATGGAGTCTGTGGAGCTTTAGGAACAATTTTAACTGGTCTCTTAGCTGTTGATGGAGGTTTATTTTACGGTGGTGGAACTTCACTATTCTTAATTCAAATCTTAGGTGTTGTAAGTGTTATTGCTTGGGTTACAGTTACAATGACTTTAGTATTCTTTATAATTAAGAAAACTGTTGGATTAAGAGTTACTGCAAAAGAAGAAATCGCTGGCTTAGACTTAGAAGAACATGGACTAGACAATGCATATGCTGACTTTATGCCAATCGTTACAGGAGCTGGAAAACCAATCGATGTTGAAGAAGAAGTAGTAGCTTTCGCTGCTAAGGATGAAGCTGTAAAAGTAGTTGATAAGAGAGATGTAAAATCAACCTTTACTAAGATTGTTATCCTAGCAAAAAGAAGCAAGTTCCCTGAACTTAAAAAGGCTTTAAACGACATTGAGGTTACAGGATTAACTCTTACAAATGTTATGGGGTGTGGAATGCAAAAAGGTGTTACCGAATTATACCGTGGTGTTCCAGTTGATATGACTTTACTACCAAAAATTAAAGTTGAAGTAGTAGTTTCAAAAGTACCTGTAAAAACTGTTGTAGATACTGTTAAAAAGACATTATACACAGGACATTATGGAGATGGAAAAATGTTCATATATAATGTTGAAAATGTCATTAAAGTCAGAACGGGAGAAGAAGGATACGCAGCCCTTCAAGATGATTAAAAAAGACTCAAAACCTTGTCTCCTAGTAGAAATACTAGGAGGCTCTTTTTTTTATAATAAAATATCCATTCTATTTATTTCATCATAATATTTGAAATTTATAGATTTCTTTTTTTCTAAAATATTAAAAATATTTTTATCGTCAATTAAATACTTTTTGGCTTTAATATAATCCTTTGAGTTTTTAAAAACCAAATTAATATTGTTATTTTTACTTGAAGCTTCCTTTATATCTTTATCCAATTGATCCTCTGAAAAAAAATCATAATAAATAATATTCAATTTTGTCATATTATCTTTTAAAATAAAAATTAATGTATCATTATTATCATTTGCTTGAAAGTTTAAACTATCAAGGACATAGCCACGTTTTAAAAAAATTTTGTATAAAGCGGATTCATCTATTAAATAATTTCTTGCTAAAAGATAGTCTTTAGACTTTTCAAAGCCTAGTAAAATTGGGTTTATTTTTTTATCTAATTCTTTTTCAATAACCTTTTCAATTTTACCTTTATCAAAAGAATCAAAATAACATCCATTTTTATAAAGATAATTATATTTTAAGGAAGTAGCCGAATAAACTATATTTTTTTTTGATAATATATGGTCTTTATATACTTGAGAGTCTGTAATACAAAAATAGGAATAGTCAACGAACTGATTGCTAGCATCTCCTTGTGTAACATCAACATGATACCAATTATTGTCAAGTTGAATCATATTCCAAACATGACTTTCATTTGACTGGGTAAAGGTTCCTTCAACGAGAATACAGGGTATATCAAAATAATCCATTAAATATTTATAAGATTTTGCATAAGAAGTACAAACCCCTGTATGATTAATTAATACACTTATAATAGATTGATCATCATATCTAGCATCATAGTATGAGTTTAAGATTAAATATTCATAACAATATTTAGCAACCTCATATTTAGACATATGCTTAACTCTATTTAAGATAGTTTCTTTTATATTTTCTAATTCAATATTAATTGAATTGATTTCTAAATTGGTCAAATTTTTATAATCAAATTGCAGTTCATTTTCAACAATATCATTACTATATATTGTAGAAGAAAAGTTTAGCTTATTAGTAACATTATATATTTGAGGATTATCTTTTAAAACCATATAATAAATATCACTAATATGATCAAAATCAGAAAAAATATTTATAATTGTTTTTTCGTTGTTAATTAATGCTGAATAAATTCTATCATATAGATCTTTATCTTCTAATGAAATACTTTGATAATAATATGAAAATGCAAATAATCTTGATAAAGAAAATAAAAAGACAATGCTTAGTGTTATTAAGAATTTTAAATTATTTTTTTTTATAACCATCTATTTCCTTTTCCCTGATTAAATATATCTTTTGATATTTAATCAATTATATCATCAAATAATAATATAATGACAAAAAAAATTCCTTTTGCTAAATTAATAACAAAAGGAAAGGAACAAAATAGTTTTTATTTATAAGCTTGCTCATGAACTGACTTAACAGCTCTACCGCTTGGCTCATTCATTTTCTTAAAGCTTTCATCCCATTCTAAAGCAGTAGCTGTAGAACATGCAACTGAAGCTTCATGTGGTACAGTAGAGGCAGCACCTTCACTCTTAAAATGTCTATTAAATAGAATTCTATAGTATGCTTCTTCTTTAGTTGCTGGTATATTAATTGGGAATCTATTTTTAATATTTGCAAATTGAACATCAGTAACTAATTCATTAGTCAATTCTTTTAGACTATCAATCCAACTATAACCAACTCCATCAGAGAATTGTTCTTTTTGTCTCCAACAAACTTCTTCTGGAACTATGTCTTTAAAAGCTTCCCTTAAAACCCATTTCTCAATTCTATCATTACAAAGTTTTAATTCAGGATTAATCCTCATTGCAACATCCATAAATTCTTTATCTAGGAAAGGAACTCGGCCTTCTACGCCCCAAGCTGCTAAAGATTTATTAGCTCTTAAACAATCATACAAATGTAATTTACTTAATTTTCTAACGGTTTCTTCATGGAACTCTTTCTTATTTGGAGCCTTATGGAAATATAGATAACCACCAAATAATTCATCACTACCTTCACCAGATAATACCATTTTTATCCCCATGCTCTTAATTACTCTTGCAAGTAAATACATAGGAGTTGCTGCTCTAACAGTAGTAATATCATAAGTTTCTAAATGATAAATTACATCTTCAACTGCATCTAAAGCTTCTTCAATTGTAAAATGAACTTCATGATGAACAGTATGTAAATAATCAGCAGCAATTCTTGCAGCAGCTAAATCAGGAGAACCTTCTAATCCAATTGCAAAACTGTGAAGACGTGGCCACCAAGCAGCTTCTTTGTCCTTACTTTCAACTCTTGATTGAGCATATTTTGCAACGATTGCAGATACTACAGTGCTATCTAAACCACCTGAAAGTAATACACCATAAGGTACATCACTCATTAATTGTCTTTTTACTGCTTCTTCTAAAGCAATTCTTATATCTAAAGGGCTACCGCCATTATCTTTGACATTATCATATTCCATCCAGTCTCTTTTATACCAAGTTTTTAACTCTTTGGTTTTACTATTATAAATACTAGCTGGTGGGAAAGTACAAACAGACGGACAAGTGTTTTCTAAAGCTTTTAATTCACTTGCAACAAAATAATGTCCATCAACATCCCATCCTTGATAAAGTGGAATTATTCCCATATGGTCTCTTGCAATAATATATAAATCATTTTCACTATCATATAGAGCAAATGCAAAAATACCATTTAAGTCTTCAATAAAATCTTCACCTTTTGCAATATATAATGCAATAATTATTTCACAGTCACTTTGAGTTTGAAAATCATAATCTTGGCAATATTTTTCTCTTAATTCAAGATGGTTATATATTTCTCCATTAGCGGCTAAAACAATCTTCTTATCTTTACTATATAAAGGTTGTTTTCCAGATAATGGGTCAACAATACTTAATCTTTCATGAGAAAGAATAACATTTTCACCTTTATAAATACCTGACCAGTCTGGTCCTCTATGTCTAATTTTTTTAGACATTTTCAGAACTTTTTCTCTGTATAAAGAAGCATCTTCTTCGATATCAAACATTCCAACAAATCCACACATATTGTTACTCCTTAACGGTATTATAATTAATCATTTTTCCTTAAAAGTCTAGAAGGTTGCCACACATTACGTGCGGCAACCAAAAAACTAAAAAAATTGAACATATTCACTAATAATACAAAAAGTATTACACCGAATATAAAAGCTCTCCATAAGTTGGTATAGGCCAACAATCTTTATCAACGATTAATTCTAATTCGTCAGCAAAAGATCTAATTTCACTCATTATTGGGAAGATTCTATCTTGATAGAAAACAGCTTGTTTGTTTTCATCTTCAATTGCTCTTGCCTTAATAAGTTCTTCTTCAATTAAATATACTTTCTCACTTAAACAATTTAATAACTGAGAAATTGTTTCAATTAAGCCCAACTGAGATTTAAGATCAATAGTAGGTAAAACACTCTTTATCTCTGCAACCTCACCAGCAAGATTATTTAAATACTTATTACAAGCTGGGATTATCATCTGTCTAACCATGTCTGTCAAAGTTAGGGCTTCTATGTTAATTGTTTTTGAATAATGTTCATATAATACTGTAGCTCTACTATACAATTCAGCAGCACTTAATACTTTAAATTGTTCATACAATTCAATATTCTTTTTATTAGTATAAGCTCCAATAGCTTGAACAGTTGTTTTTAGGTTACTCAAACCTCTAGCTTGAGCTTCTTCAACCCATTCCGCACTATAGTTGTTACCATTAAATACGATTCTCTTATGTTTTTCATAAGTTGATTTAACTAATTTACTTAATTCAATTGTAAAATCATCTGCTTTTTCTAATTCATCAGCAAATTCTTGAAGAATTTTAGCAACAGCTGTATTTAATACTGTATTAGGAGTAGAAACACTAGAGGAACTACCTAACATTCTAAGTTCAAATTTATTTCCTGTAAATGCAAAAGGTGAAGTTCTATTTCTATCTGTAGCATCTTTTACAAAGTCAGGTAATACATCAACACCAAGAATCATGTTTTCTTTCTTTTTGTCATCAAGTTTTCTACCATCAGCAATTGCTTCTAAAATTTCAAGTAAATCTGAACCAATGAACATACTTACGATTGCAGGTGGGGCTTCATTTGCACCTAATCTATGATCGTTACCAGGAGATGCTACACTAGCTCTTAGAAGATCTTGATATTCATCAACTGCTTTAATTACAGCTACTAAAAATAATAAGAATTGAGCATTATCTTTTGGATTATCACCAGGTTCTAATAAATTCATATTAGTATCAGTAGAAATTGACCAGTTATTATGTTTACCTGAACCATTTACACCTGCAAAAGGTTTTTCATGTAATAAACATACTAAATTATGTTTATCAGCAACCTTTTTCATTATTTCCATAGTAAGTTGGTTGTGGTCACATGCTACATTTGTCGTTGTAAAAACAGGAGCCAACTCATGCTGAGCAGGAGATACTTCATTATGACGAGTCTTGGCATAAATACCTAACTTCCATAATTCTTTATCCAATTCTTGCATATATGCACTTACTCTTGGTTTTAATGAACCAAAATAATGATCATCTAACTCTTGACCCTTTGGAGCTCTAGCACCTAATAAAGTTCTTCCAGTATATTTTAAATCGATTCTTTTATTATATAGATCTCTATCAATTAAGAAATATTCTTGTTCAGGACCAACAGTAGTTTGAACTCTATTAACATCATGTCCAAATAATTTCAAAATTCTTTTTGCTTGTTTATCAATGGCTTCCATACTTCTAAGTAAAGGAGTTTTTTTATCAAGAACAGCACCACTATAAGAACAGAAGGCAGTTGGAATACAAAGTGTTTCTTCTTTTATAAAAGCATAACTTGTAGGATCCCATGCAGTATAACCTCTTGCTTCAAAAGTTGCTCTTAAGCCACCCGAAGGAAAAGAAGAAGCATCAGGCTCCCCTGTTACTAGGTTTTTTCCGGAAAAAGATAGTATTACTTTTCCATCTTTTGCTGGATTAATAAAGGAATCATGTTTTTCTGCAGTAATACCTGTTAAAGGTTGAAACCAGTGTGTAAAGTGAGTAGCACCATTTTCTAAAGCCCATTCTTTCATAGCATGTGCTACTGAATTAGCAATATTTAAATCAATTTCTTTACCTTCTCTAATTGTGTTTTTTAGAGCAGTATAAACATCTTTAGGCAATCTTTCTTTCATTGCATCATCGCCAAATACTAATGATCCAAAATAATCTGTTATTTTTTGCATATCCGGAGCACCTCTCTCTATTCGATTAATTTAGTTTTTCAAAAAAATGAAAATAAAAAAAAGACACTGTAGCTCAATTAAGAACTACAGCGCCTTTGCTGTTACATAAACAAATACACCATACATTTTTTTTTGTCAACTATTTTATATAATATTTTTTTATACGAATCTTAAAAGGAAGTGATAATGTCCAAGTATGATGAAAGCGACTTTGTCCAATAAGAGAGAAAACTAGCTATTAATAAGGTTAAATTAGATTGTTATCTA
>RZYO01000378.1 GCA_009930325.1 Spirochaetia bacterium
CAGTACTAAACAATATAAACCTATTGAGGCAGAAAATATCGCTGTGGGTAACGATAGTATAAATAAATACTTTAATAGTTTTCTGTTTAACAATATTCAATGTTTTGATCGTGTGTTGGACGGAGCGTGGATTAAACTTTATATTAAAAACAAAGAGCCTTTGTTTAGCAGTATTGATACAGAATGCTTATTCTATACTAAATTTGCGCCAAACAGTTTTCCATACAAATTACAATACGATTTTTCAAAACTTAATTATCTTCCGGTAGACTTTGATTTTGAGAAAATGTATTCTAAATAAGAAACAAGCACACAGCGGGGGGCTTTTAATGTTGTCGCAGGGCAGCAAAAAAAAGCAAAGATTTTGCGGATTATTTTTACCACTAAAAACACCATTCCCCGAAAAAAAATATCAAAAATTCCTATTTTGTTATCAAGTTATTTACAGTATTTTCAGTTTTACACTTACGACGACTTAAACCATTTGGTGAGTGCTAGTGGCAACGGTGGTGATAATTCTTACATATTCGGTATTAAGTACGACAAAATGAGTAATCAGTTTTGCAAAGTCCAAACAACTTTTGACGGTCGTGTTGCTCAAACGGTTGATTTAACTTATCTTTATGGCGGCAAACAACCTAATTCACTGATGCAAATAGGCGACACACACTATACATATGGTAAGGCAGGTAATCCTGTTGGTATTATTCCACATAGATTGCGTTAAAATAAATAATGTTATGTATAAATATATAATATACATATGTATGATTGTTTACTTATTAACATCATGCAGCAATAATGAAAAAGTATTCATTCATTACTATAACACCGGAGAGGTATTAGGCATAGATTCTTTAATTAACGAAGAAGATAGTATTTCTTATGTCAGACTGTTTTATAAAAATGGAACGCTAAAAATGAAAGTTAATATGGATCAATATGGCAATAGAATTGGTTATTGCGAGAGATTTTATGGTGATGGTAAATTAATGTTTAAAGGTTATTTTGATAATAATGGACAACAAACAATATTTAATGAAGGAAATTGGCCGATATTTGTTAATAGAGAAGCACATATCGATGTAATAGGAAATGCTGTGCTACTAAAGATAGGACAAAAATATAAAATAAGGTCTTATGTTGAAGGAATAGAACCTGAATTGTATATATTAACAGACGAAAAATTTAATAAACTGTCTAAAAATGAAGA
>RZYO01000379.1 GCA_009930325.1 Spirochaetia bacterium
AAAAAGCTCTATGGACGATGTTAAAGACCAAATAAAACAAAAGGTATTATTGTTAGACGAAAGTCTTGAAGATAATTATTATCTTGATTTAATGGTTGAGAATGTCACAAATAGGGCTTTAGTTTATATGAACAGAGAAACTTTAATTGCTCAATTCGAAGATACAGAAATAGAGGAGGCAGACAAAATCTATCCAATACCCTTAATACTTTATACACCTTTGGCAATGACGATTTATCAAGTAATTAAGCAATCCAATGCTTTAATTGAAAATACTACAGGCACAGGCGGAATTAATAGTATAAAGGATAATGGACAATCAATAGACTATAACGAGAAAGCATTTAATTATTTGAATAATCAAAAAGATGGCGATATTTTTACTGCAATCACGGATTTATTACAAAATTATAGATTAATAAAAACATACGATAATGATAATTTCTCAGAAATTTAAAAATGCAATTAATAAAGCATTTTATGATAAGACTATAAAAGTATTTTCTATAACAGAAACTAACGATAACGGCTTTATCCAAAAAGATAAACTATTAAAAGTAAAAGAAATACAAGGTAATCTCAAGTTTAAAAGTTTTGGCGAATTGCAAAAAGAATATGGAATAGAACTACAAGCGGAGGGTGTAATATCTACTCATGCAAGTTTAGAAGTTAATAATATAATTGAATATCAGAATATTAATTATATTATTATAGATTATTTAGTTTTTGATAGTCATAATTTATTTTTTATAAAGAAATGGAAATCAAAGTAAATACAAAGGGGTTTGATAATTTAGAAAAAAGGTTTTTAAAAATGCAAAGTATCGATTTTAAACCTGAGTTAAAATATTATGCTGGGGCAATCCAAGCAAAAGCAAAATTAATAGCACCACGAGACCCCTCGAGACCTCCTAAAGATATGAGCAGACCTGTTACAGGTAACTTAAGAAACAGCATTAAAGTATCAGTAATGAACTTAAAAGCTTTAGTATTCACAAATTGGAGTTATGCAATATATCAAGAATTTGGCACGAGATATATGAAAGCGAGACCTTTTCTTATTCCCTCTTTTTTAGAGTATAGAAAAAAATTCAAGGATGATATAAAATTAAAATTAACAAGGGGTATAAAAAAATGATAAACAACTTTAGAAAAACAATTTATGATTTACTTATTACTTTGGATGATGTCGAAGTTTATCAATCAAGAC
>RZYO01000380.1 GCA_009930325.1 Spirochaetia bacterium
AATAATAAATCACCTTTTGTGAAATCTGCATATTTATTTAATTTACTTTTGCATTTTTTAGCTATTCTATTTAAAACCATAACAAACCATTTTAAATTATTATCATCATTAATAATTTTAACTTTAGATTCTCTTATTTCATCTAAAGTATTAACATCAAATGCCAAAATTATTTTTTCAATATTTTTAAATAAATTCAATTAAAATCACCCAATGTTAATTTTTTTATTTAATAAAAAAAGATGCTCAATTAAGAGCATCTTTTGAATTATCTTACTGGACAAACACCAGCTTCACAACCTTCATTTCCTATATCAAATAAATCTTCGTTTACTTCATATTTTTTTAAAAGAGAAGGAATAAAAGGATTCATTTTATTCATTCTATCATTATATTCTTCTTCTGTTATTTCTTCATATGGCATTAATTTATAAAAAGAATCAGAATAAGATAATAAACTTACAGCTACCATATCATCCCAATTATCCCATATCCATTGTTCAACTAAATCCCATTCATTATCTCTTACATGAACTGTAATACTCACATTATGATCTACATAATTTTTCATAAACATTTTATATACTTCTAATTGTTCAATAGCTGAAACATCACCTTTAGTTTTTCCTTTTGGTGCTTTACAAGGAAATTCAATAACTTTTGTTGAGCAAGTTTCAATATCTTGACCTGTTTCTGGATAAATAGGATATTTTAATTCTTCACATACTTTAACTAATGGATCATTAGAATTAATTCTAATTCTTCTAATATAATAAGGAGAATGCGAAAAATGAACTCCTGGACTAACACCAGATAAAAGTGCAATTGAACCGTCAGGCTTCAGAACAGTTGCACAAACAGATTCTTTATCATTTAATTCTTTACTATAATTTTTTATTGTATTTTTCGCAACTTCTCTTAATTTTTTTAGTAATAAACATTGTTCTTCAATACTCATAGAGGTTTTATTAACCATATCTTGCCAACCTGATAAAGAACAACCAGTTAATCTATCTCTTTTATGATTAACATTCCAATCATTTAATTCTAATTCTACTAAAGACATTCTATATCCCATTTTAGCAGATAATTCTTGTGCTTTAAATAATTTTTCTTTATTTAATATTCCATTTTCATTAACAAAACCCATCACATTAACAGTTGTTAAATTACAAAATTGCTTATCATCTAAAAGAACTTCACTGCA
>RZYO01000381.1 GCA_009930325.1 Spirochaetia bacterium
AAAAAGACCCAAATTTACTTCAAATTCCTGCACACAGTGATTTAGGTAGAAAAATAAAAGCATGTTTTATACCAAAACCAGGATATAAGTTTGTATCAGCAGATCTTAGTGGTTAACTAAATAAATTGGTATGATTATTGTGTAATGTATTAAAGAATTTTAATACATTTTAATCATGCGTAAAACAGTACACAATAAATTTTCAGAAGAGGTAGAAAAATTCATAGTTACAGAATATCTATCTGGTAAAAATCAAAAAGAAATTGCTAATCAATTAAATACCTATAATACTTCTATTAGAAGGGTATTATTAAGAAACAATATTCCTTTAATTTCTTCAGCAGAAAGATGGTCTAATAGAGATAATGTTTTTGACAATATGTCAGAAGAAGCTCAATATTGGATAGGTTTTTTAGCAGCAGATGGAGGAATACACTCTAAATCTAATAAAATATATCTTGGAAGTTCAGAAAAAGATCATGCTCATTTAGAATTATATTCTAAGTTTGTTAAAGCTCCTATAAAAAGAGTGTATAACAAGACATATGATATTTATGAAACAAGAGTGATATTTAGAGATAAAATAATTAAAGATTTCTTAGTAGATATAGGAATTACCCCTAATAAAAGTAAAACATTAAAATTAAGCATTCCTATAAATAGACATATTTTAAGAGGAGTATTTGATGGGGATGGGTATGCAAGAAAAAACAAGGGATATATTGAAATAGCAACAGCATCTGAAAATTTTAAAAATCAAATATCTGATTTTTTATATTCGGAAAATATACATCATACTATACATAAAAATACAGAAACTTTGTTTATTATAGGTGTATATAAAAAAACAGAATGTAAAAAGTTATATGAACTGTTTTACAACAACGCTACTATTTTTCTTGAAAGAAAGAAAAGAGTATTAAGCCCCTTCTATGGTGAAAACCAATGAAGTGCAACACTTTCAAATTCGGTGAACCAGCGTTAGGAATACCGAGCCAAGCCCTATTAATAGGGAAGGTGTAGAGACTTGATGGAAGTGGCCTAAGTTATTATTTATAATAATAAGGTTAAGGTAAAGTCCAAGTAGAAGAAAACTACTTGATAGAACTTAGAATTATTGCAGAATATAGTCAAGACCCTTTATGGTTAAAGACTTTCAGAAATAATGGAGATTTACATAGTATTCTTTGCACTGAAACATTT
>RZYO01000382.1 GCA_009930325.1 Spirochaetia bacterium
TAGAAAGTGGATTACTGTAGTATCTTGTACAATCTTTGCCAAAATTTTAGTTGTAACTGCCATGCTTTTTGCGATTTTTGGAGATGAGGGTACAGCTTTCAATACTTATAGAGTAATGTCTTTTGCCTCACCTATATTTCTTGTGCCACTTTTAGCTTACTTTGGAGTATCAGAATGGAACAATCAAACCAGAATGAAACAGCAGTCATAATAGGAGGCGGGCCTTCTGTTAAGGATATAAATTTAGATTTAATTAAAGATAAATTTGTTATTGGAACAAATGCAGCATTTTATTTTGGAGATTGGGTTGATGTTTGTTTTTTTATAGACTGCCGATTTCATAGGGATAATGAAGAGGCATTAAATAAATTTCCAAACAGAATTATTACTACCTGTAGCACATTAAAAAATAAAAAGGGTATTGAGCATTATAATAAATGTGAAAAATGTGCAATTTGCTATCATAAGGATAAGTTAGCTCAACCAGAAAAAGGTAAAAATACAGGTGCAACTGCTATTAATCTTGCAATTAGATTGGGTAAAAAAAGAATAATTTTAATAGGTTATGATATGCAGGTAGTAAATGGTCAGCATAACTATCATAATTATCATAAGCATAGACCAAGAGATAATATCTACGATGTTTTTTTGCCTCATTTTGAAAAAATAAGTAAAAGTTTACCTAAAGATGTGGAAGTTATAAATGCCAATCTAAAATCAGCATTACCTTATTTTAAAAAACAAAAAATAGAGGATATAATATGGAAAGTTTGATATCAAATGAATACAGAGAATTAAACAAAGAACTACATAAGAAAAGAAAAGACTACGGCCCTGGCAAGCCACATAAATGGATGAAAAAAGTAATAGAATTAAAAAATAAGTACAATGCCAAAAGTTTCTTAGAGTATGGATGTGGCAAAGGTTTATTAGTAGAAGAAATAAATAAAAAAGGAATACTGCCTGCACAGGGGTATGATCCTTGTGTAGATAAATATAATGTCTTGCCAAATTCTGCTGATTTAGTTTTATGTGTAGATGTGTTGGAACATGTAGAGGAAGATAAGATAGATAGTGTGCTTGAGCACATTGAAAGTTTAATGGATAAAGTTTGTTTTATACTTGTAGAATTAATGAAAAGCAATAAAACTTTAGCTGATGGCAGAAATGCACACATACTATTGAAATCAAAAGATTGGTG
>RZYO01000383.1 GCA_009930325.1 Spirochaetia bacterium
ACAAAAAATTGTTCCTATTTCAACCTTAGAACCATTAGTCACAAGAAAGCCTGGATCCCCCTCACCATTCATAGTTACGTCTACCCATGCTAGATCAAGCTCACTGCCATAAGTATAAAAACAAAGCCCTTTTAAATTATCAAATTGCCAGTTTGTCAGACTTATAGACGCTATTAGTTTTGAATTAGCAGTAATAAAAAAACCAAAAGTTCCTTCGTTTTGAAAAGTTACTGAAAGATCATTCGTAATTTCCATACTGGAATTATTTAAGAGGCAAAAAGATGTCCCATTAGTATTAGTTGTATTTTTAAACACGAAGTTAGATGAATTGATAACAGGCATAACACTATTAATACCATAAAATAATGGTTTGCACTGATGTATAGTATCTCCATCATCATAATACGTAACTGAACTAATCGCTTCTTCAAAATCTACATATTGAGTATATGTATCTCCGCCTGTTATGGTTATAAAACCAAAATCAAAATTTTTTATTTTAATTTGTTTTGTGAATGTGTACCCATCAGCTAAATAAAGATACACACGATATGGTGCAGTAAAACTATACCCAATATACAATCCCGAAAAGTATTCAAGTGCCTCCTCTACTGTTTCAAATAACTCCCCTTCACCGACATAAACAACTAAATCAGATTCCCATTTTATGCCAGGTTTTTGTGATGGTTTTTCCCCTACAACACCATAAGGATAATAGTATTGAATATATTCTACATCTGTTTTTTGGCCATCAAATATAGTTCCTCTCAACATAAAATTATAAATAGTAGAAACATTTTTATCTACTAAAAAAGAGTTTCCTTTTGTTTTTGCTAACGCTTCACCAGTGTCCCAATCCTCCCCTTCTCTTATTTCATATTCTTCTATTTCTATATTTTTATTTCCCCAAGAAAGCTCAATTTTGCCATCTAAAGTTCTTCCTGTAATACCTAGAATTTTTGGCAAAGGTTCATCAATATAAACACTTACTTTATAACTAGATACATTATCCTTTAAACTAGAAGCAATAACAGCATATCTTGCAGTAGTAAATCTTAGACCAATATCGTAGTATAAAGCTTTTGTCATACCAATTAATTCCCAGTTATTATTTTCTTGCCTAAATATTTTATAGATTACTGGAAAATTATTTTTATTATCTGACCAAGATAAACTTATATTCTGACCTGAAATTTTA
>RZYO01000384.1 GCA_009930325.1 Spirochaetia bacterium
ATTAGCACAACCTTTTTCAAACTTATCATACTCTTTCATTGTTTGATAATCTAAATCTTTTCTATCAACTACAAAGAGTACTTTATCTATATAATCTAATTTAGTAGCTAGTTGTGCTGTTTTAAATGAAGTTAGAGTTTTACCTGATCCTGTGGTATGCCAGATATAACCACCAGCATCAAGGGTTCCTATCTTTTTATAGTTTGTTGCTATTTCTATTTTATTTAAGATTTGCTCTGTTGCACATATTTGGTAAGGTCTCATAACCATTAATATATTTTCTACTGTAAATACACAGAACTTAGTTAAAATATTAAGTATTGTATGTTTTGATAAAAAGGTTTTAGTGAAATCTACTAGATCACTTATTATATTATTTTTACCATCTGCCCAATAGGAAGTAAATTCAAAGCTATTACTTGTTTTATTTTTTGTACCTTTTCCTCTACTACTATTTTCTTTTATATGGCTAAATCTTGTAGTATTAGAATAGTATTTAGTATTAGTTCCATTTGATATTACAAATATTTGAACATATTGGAATAATCCAGAAGATGCCCAAAAACTATCTCTTTGGTATCTATCTATTTGGTTAAATGCTTCTTTTATTGCAACTCCACGTCTCTTTAATTCTACGTGTACTAGAGGTAATCCATTTACAAGTATTGTTACATCATATCTTGTTTTATGATTTCCATTTTCTTCTTCATACTGGTTTATTACTTGTAATCTATTATTATGGATATTTTCAGTATCTATAATCTTTATATTTTTAGTTAAGCCATCATCTTTTTGAAGGAGTTGGATATAATCAGTTTGGATTTTCTTTGTTTTATCTTCTATATCATCTTTTTTATTAGCAAGACATTCATTAAAGAAATTATTCCACTCTTTATCACTAAAGGTATACTTATTTAACAACTCTAGTTGTTTTCTTAAGTTTATTATTAATTCTTTCTCATTTGTTATATTCAAATAATCATAGCCTTGCTCTTCAAGCATTTTAATAAATGCTTTTTCAAGAGCTGCTTCACTTTGATAATTATCGGATTTTCTCTTATCTGATACATATTCAGATACTACTGTAAAATCATCTGTATTGATTATTTGATTATAGCCCCTCATGCTTTTTTCTCCTTAAAGGTGAGTAACTTATCTCTATAATATTCATATTGTTTTTGTCTTGCTTCTATTTCTG
>RZYO01000385.1 GCA_009930325.1 Spirochaetia bacterium
CATAAATTTAATCAAATTAAAACACTATGGACCATTTTTTAATTGAAAATATCAATAAAATTGGGCCAATTTTGAATTGAAATTACTCAATATTGTCTTGAAATTGATTCAAAAATTTGAAAATTTTATATTTTTAATAAAAGACAAAATCGCTTGCGGTTGACAATAGTAGGTGTTGATGTTTATCAATTTTGTAATTGCAAATTACAGTCGGTCAAATTGAAGAGTGAACACTTTTAAGTTGACAAATATATATATTTTTAGTTAATTATATGTAAAGGAAGGACTTGTTATGTTTTCTTTGATATCTGTGGGGATTGTTTGTACCATGGCAGTTGTATGGTTGTTGATAAGGAAAGCACATATTGCCTCTGTCCGAAAATTGAAGGAAGCTTTCGGATGTATTCCAAATGAAGAACACGATATGTGTAAAAGTCAACTAAAAAGTGGCTCTTTCCATTAATTGGGGATTAGTTATACTTTTCAGAAATTAATATCTTATTTCTTGGAGTGCCAAATTTGCATCTTCCATACATTATTCTCTTTATAAACTTAATTTTATTAACAGTTCCTTCAGCTAATCCATTGCTATATTTTTCATTAGTTGCATTTATTACAGCTGGTAAATCTCTTTCAAGTCCAATAACATAACTATCAAATTCTGATATATGTAAATCTTTAACTTTTGTTAGCCATTCTATAAAATGAGATGAGTTTTTTGTAATAAATAAAGCAGATTTAAATTCTTTAATAACAGTATATATTGTTTCAATAATGGGATATTCTTTAAATATATTATCAAATATTTTAAGTGATATTTCTTTTATCTCTTCAATGGGATGATAAAGAAGTTTTATTACATTTTTGATTTCAATTTTATTTTTGGTCACTATTTTATCTGGATTATAATTATTGTCTTTTAATCTTCTGCAATATGATTTTAAATTTGAATATGATCCAGTATAACCTTCTTTAATTAATATTCTAAATATTGAAGCGACAGTTATACCTTTATTAATATTACTAGTAATAATTGCATCATAAAATTTTAAATTACTAATTCTATTTCTAGAGTTCTTTAATATAAAATCTGGATTTATATATTTCTTAACTGTTCTGTAATCAATATTTAAAACTTTAGCTATCTGAATAAAATTATAACCTTTAGCATTAAAAGCTTTTGCTTGTTCGACAAT
>RZYO01000386.1 GCA_009930325.1 Spirochaetia bacterium
AGAAGCTGTGTATAATAGTTTGCCTGAATATAGTAAAAACTTATTAAAAGAAACTGATAGTAATGTTTATTTTGTAAGTAAAAAAGATGCTACTATATTATCAGGAGCTAAGGTAAGTGATGATGCTGTTGCATATTATTATGGATTGACAAATGATGTATATTTTAATACAACAGGAAGTATGAATACTTTAATAGATTATAGTAGTGTAAGTAGTGCTTTTGGAGATGAAATTGCAACAAAAATGATAACAAATTCAGGTATAAATTATATTTTAACTCATGAATTAGCACACCATACTGCTTTAGCTGATAGAACAAGAGAAAGTGAAGGAAGTAAACAAAGAGAATTTAATAAAAGAATAAAAGAAATATCAGTTAGAAGTGTAACTGAGGGAGTTGATGATAATTATAGTCATAGAGGTTTTGTTAGTCCTTATGCTAGAACAAATAATGATGAAGATTTTGCAGAAACATTTGCTTTTTATGCTACATATAAGGAACATATTGATAAAGTAATAAAGGATAAAAATTATAATGTATTTGGATTTGTGTTGACTGAAAAGTTTAAATTTATGAAAGAAGATGTTTGGGGAGAAAAATGAAAATAATGTATAAAAATGAATTAATTGGAGAGATTAAGGATGATAATATTAGTTATGTTAATCAAGAGAAAGGTAAAGTTTTAAATGATTATTTTGAAAAAAGGGGAACTTTGACTAGAGAAAGATTAAATGATGAAGATGATTTAATGGTTATTAGGAAAAGAAAAATGACTATGGAAGAGAAGAAAGCTGTATTATTGGAGCTTGGATTTGAATTGCAGTAACAATAAGTTTAAAAATTAAATAGTATAAAGTGATGTATATGGATAATAATACTTTTTTTATTTATGGGAATAATGTTGAAGCTAAGAGTGTTGAAGATAAAGATAAGAAGAGGTATTTTATTAAAGGTTATGTTAGTACAGGAGATATTGATTTAGTGAATGATGTTGTTAGCTTTGATTGTATTAAAGAAATGGATAAACAAATTAAATCTAGGAGTTTAAAATTAGATTTAGACCACGAAACATTGAGAGCTAGTTTAAAAAGTGATAGAGAAGATGATATTAAGTTTAATTTAACTAAAATACCATTAGGTAAAGCAATAGATAGTAATTTTGATAATAAAGGGAATATCGTAGAATTTGAATT
>RZYO01000387.1 GCA_009930325.1 Spirochaetia bacterium
CAATCCAATCCTTCTTCCAATTCACTCATTGTAGAGTAATCATGAAGAAAAATATGTTCATATTTTAGAGTTCTCCAAGTTCTCTCCATATATATATTATCCATTGCTTGTCCAACAGAATCCATACTAATTCTAATGTGTTCTCTTTTTAATACTGCAAGGAATTCTTTTGAGGTAAATTGGCTACCTTGGTCACTGTTGAATATCGACGGAACACCATAAACCTCTATAGATTTCTCTAAACATTCAATGCAAAAATATACGTCCATTGTATTACTTAATTTCCATGAAAGTATTTTCCTACTATAAAGATTTATTATTGCACATAGGTAAACAAATCCATGAGGTAATGCTATATAAGTAATATCTGTAGCCCATACTTGATTTACATATTGGACAACCATGTTTCTCAACAGATAAGGGTATTTCTTATGATTTCCCCCTTTTTTAGCTCGAGAAGTATTCTTTACTGCTATAGCACTATATATCCCTAATTCCTTCATTAAACGCCTTACAATGCTCTCTGTTGCCCAATTATATCCTTCTTTTATTAAAATAACAGATATTTTTCTGTAGCCTAAAAAAGGGACAGGAGACCAAGCTTTAAGTATAATCATTGCTCTTTCATAATTAATCTTTCTTTCTTCTTTATATTTTACTTCTCTTTCTATATGATGATTTAACCAATCATAATAGTGACTTCTACTTATATTTAATATGTTACATTGCTCACTTATTGGACATTCAATAGTATGTCCAAATGAAAAATATTTAAGACCTGGAGTAATAAGTTCGCAAAGATCTAATCCAATAAATTCATCTTTTTTTTTAAGAGCTCTAATTCAAGCTGAGATTTACCATAAGCTTTGGTAATGAAATCTATTTTATCTTTTGCTTCTTCTAATTCTTTTTCAGTTTTTGTATTTTTCTTTGATTCTTCAAAAGGAGATAAATCATGCCGTAATAAACTTTTTTTCCACAATGAAACCATACTTGGTGTAACTTGATATTTTGCTGCAATTTCTTGTACTGTAGCTTCTTCTTGTATTGCTTCTAACGCAACCTTTAGTTTTGTGTCTTTGCTAATTGTCCTTCTTTTTCTACCCATAATTAATATATTATTCCTTTGGGAATAAACTAACAAGGATTCGTGAAATTATTTTTCTGTTGTCTAGTAACTCGTCTCAGTATAT
>RZYO01000388.1 GCA_009930325.1 Spirochaetia bacterium
GTTTAAATCTTAAATTCACTCCAGCTCAAGAAACGCTTAGATTATATTTAGAGAAAGAACTTAGTGAAAATTTTATAGAATATTGTAATTTAATAAATATTGAATTACTTAAGAAAGTTACTTTCCCATATGAAAAGATAACAGAAAAATATATCCCAATAGATTTTGATGTAACACCTATGATTAATCCCAAATGCAATAAAGAAGAGTGTTCTAGAACATATAAAGGGGAAGATGGATTTGCCCCACTTATGAGTTACTTAGGACCTTATTGTATTGGAGCAGAACTTAGACCTGGGAAACAACATTCTCAAAAAGGTTCAATACCTTTTGTTCAAAAGGTATTGGATAATGCTAAAGAGATACTTGCTTTAGAAGATTATAGTAAAGTGTTGTGTAGATTTGATAGTGGTCATGATAGTGTAGAAACTATTGATATACTTCATAAAAATAATGCAAACTTTATTATTAAGAAAAAGTGTAGAAGAAATGATAACACAGAAGATTTATTAGAAAGAGCTAAATCATTATATGATAAAAAGATATCATATGATTATAGACAAACAACTGTATATTATGGATGTTTTACACAAATGTATCCAGCAGGCAAAGAGGAAGTATCTAATAAAGCCCAAATAGCATTTAAGATTAAAGAGAGTTATGAAGATAAAAAAGGTAATATATTATTATTTCCTGAAATAGAAGTAGAGCTTTATTGGACTAATCTTATTGAAGATGCAATAACAGTAGTTAATCTATATCATGATCATGCAACAAGTGAACAATATCATAGTGAAATAAAAACTGATTTAAACTTTGAAAGATTAGCATCAGGTAAATATCGAGTAAATAAAATGCTATTAGCAGCACTTACTAATTCCTATAATATTTTAAGAATAATTGGTGATATTACTTTATTAAATCAATTCTATTTACCTGAAGGAACTAAGGGTAATAAAGATAGAATTAGAATGAAAACAATATTGAGAGATGTAATTTATAGTAGTGCTAGATATATGAGAAAAGGAAGAAATAAGGTGCTTCGACTCTATAAGAATAATCCTTGGACAGAGTTGTTATTAAGAATTGATAAATTTATTAACATATATTTTCCACTTTCCATTTAATACTCAATTAAACTAAAGACAAAACAACAGAACCAATACTTCTAATATCAATTAGAAGATTTT
>RZYO01000389.1 GCA_009930325.1 Spirochaetia bacterium
AGTCCGCGCAATACGAGTGAAACATGAATCGCCCTTGAGGCTTTACAACAATTTTTTTACTCATTTATTTTCCTTGGTGTTTTTCCCTTTCCTTTAATTCACCCGCAAGCTAAAAAATCTTGTAGTTTATTTTCAGGAACAAGTTTCTTTTCATATATATTATGAATCCATTTATACCCCTTAGTGGCAGAATTTCCCATAAGAGATTGACTAATTTTTCTTTTTGCTTCTTCTGATTGTTTTGATCCTTTTGTTAATCCTATAAGTTCTCCTGATAACACACGGGGATCATCTACAGAAACCATAAAAATGTTTCCATCTTTATCCTTATAATTTGTTTTTCCTTTAGTTATTCCTACAAGATCTCCATTTACATATCTAGGGTCGTCATTGCTAACCATAAAATTGTTTCCATCCTTATCTTTAACCATTGTACGACCTTTGTTTAATGATGTATATTTACCAGAAATGTAATTTTGATCATCACATGATACTCAAAATTTATCTACACCATCTGTCACAAAAACTCTTCCTGTGTTTACTCCTATAAGTTCACCACTAGCAACTCTTGGATCACTAGATATAGCTAACTCATGACTATTTGTAACAATATTTAAGAATATAGTTAATGGGGATCATTCTTCATCTTTATATTCATCACTATCTTTAAAAAACATTTTTCTTAATCCTGCTTTATTTTGCAGTATGACCCGATTTTTAAATATAGATTCTCATTCACCGTTTTTATATCTAATACTATCTTTACAAAGAAGCTCTTTTGACCCATCATCATTAATTACTATTATATGATTATAGGAGGCCATACCACCACCACCCAAAACTTTATTATATGTTGTATCGGATGAAATAAATGTTTTATTAACCATTTCTTTTTCGGCAGTACGTAATTCATCTATGTTTTCATAAAATTCTAAAATTTCCTTTTTAAATTTTTCTTTACCTAATTTCTTAATATCTTTTAATAAATACTTTCCTGATCCCATATAACCATCCTCTAAATTATCTGTGCAATGAATCCCAATATAAATTTTATCATTTATAGTATTGGTAATTTTATATAAATAGTAGAATTTTTTCATTTTATATTTCTCCTTCTATCTATTTATTTAATACCACATTAAAAATGATAAAGTGGCATAAATCGGCCAGTAGGTTTCACATTAATCTT
>RZYO01000031.1 GCA_009930325.1 Spirochaetia bacterium
CTGTAATTAATTGTACTTGAGCTGATTTAGCTAATAAAGAAGTCATTGCGATTGCACTTAGTGTTAAGATTGTTAATAGTTTTTTCATAATTTTGTTTTTCTTTAATTGTTATTTAATAATTTAGTTTTTTAATCTTGTTTTCCTTTAAGATGTTTTAACTATACAATATCGTGTAACTTATGTCAACAATTATTTTAAAAAAAATACAAAAATATTATAAAAATAGTTAATTGCTTATAATACATAGAATTGAACATGTATAAGTTGTATAGTAATTAGGTTACTTGTGCAATAAGTGCTATTTTTTATAAAAAAATTGATAAACAATAATCGTAATAAAATAAATTATCTAATGGAATAACGTAGGCACTAATTTATTGTAACAAGTAAAACCAAAGAATAAATAATGATATAAAATCTATGGTGGAAAAATTTTCATAAACATAAATTACATAAAAAAGTTTAATTATTTAATTAATAGAAACACTATATTTATAATTATAAATTTTGTTTAGAATATTAGTCTTCCAAAAAGAACATAAAATATTATGTACTTCTATAAAAAAATATTATTAGAATTCTGCTAAGTAAAATAAATAAAACGTATAATTTTACATCAATTTACAGATATAAAATGATATAATTCTATATTTTAAAGTTTTTAAATTTTGATAAATTAAAAAAATATATATCTTTATTATAAATAATATATGCATTAGACTTAAGTGCATATTATTATATGTCAATAATATTCTATATAATTTCTTTTAATATAAGAAATTAAAAGTTTATAATATTGTAACAAAAAAATAATATTGTTATAAGTCAATTTTTTTATAAATGAAACTTGACATAAGTTGTAAGTAGGCATAATATTATATTAAAGAGTATAATTAATAATTTATAGGGGAGATACAATCATGAATAAAAAAGTTCTTTTTTCTTTGGCTATTCTTTTATTTTCATCAAGTTTAATATTTGCAGGAAACGATGAAGGTAACAATGGTAATGGGCTAGGTAATTATGGAGATGATGCACCATCTTCAGTTAGTGTAGGTGGTGGAGATGCAACTACAGTTGTTGTTGAAGCTGCAGATATTAATATGTCTTTTGTTTTAGAAGCAAATACTACTGACGTATGGGTAGATGTTGATGATGAAGAAGTATATGACTCAAGTTGGGATGCAAGATCACCTTTTACTGTAGACTTTAGAGTTCGAGCAACAGCAGGTTCTTTTGATGATCCACAAGGGATATAAGTTGAAGTTGAAGTTGGCAATTTATATAGAAATGGAACAAAGGATATCTCCTTTTCTGATTACTTTGATGCTGGCATAGGGTATTTATATGATGCTTCTGTTGGAGCAAAATTTATTCATGGTACTTTTGATTTACCTAATGGTCAATTGCCAATTACTACTAAGCAAAATCATAAATATGGTGAATTAAATAATGAAGATAAAGATTCATTGTATTTTACAGTAAAATATGATGGTGATACTTCAGCTCCTTCAGGAAGATACGAAAGTGATGTACTAATTAATTATTCAGCTACATAAAAAAATATATAATTTATAAAATTAGAGAGTTAAGCTTAGTTGCAGTATTATTAGTAACTAAGCTTTTTATTTTTTAAAGGCTATTTTTAAATATTATAACTTTTTGATTTTCATAATTTTCAAACAATAATTTTTTTATAATTTATCTTATGTTTTTTTAAGATTAATTAAAATCTCATTTTATTTGAAGTTTTAAAAATGATATTAATACGTAAAGTAATTTGTTTATTCAAAAATAAATTATAAAAAAATACATTTACGATATTTTGATGATTGTTTTTGGCATAAATCAAGATTAAAATTAATTGTTGGTATGGAGGAATATTATGATAGGTGCAATTATAGGTGATATTGTTGGATCTAGATTTGAGTTAAATAATATTAAAACAAAAGATTTTGATTTATTTAATGATGAATGTCGAATTACTGATGATAGTGTATTAACCCTTGCTATTGCAAAAGCAATTATGGAAAGTGAAAAGATATTAAAATTTACTTTAGCCTCGCATTTCAAAAATGATGAATATTGTAAAATATTAACAAGTATGAGTATTAAGTATTTGCGGGAATTTGGAAATAAATATCCAAACAGTGGTTACGGTGGTAGATTTAGGAGATGGCTACATCAATTGAACCCAGAGCCCTATAATAGTTTTGGTAATGGTGCTGCAATGAGAATAAGTCCAGTGGGATATTTTGCAAGAACAATTGATGATATTAATATGCTAAGTAAATGTGTTACCAACGTTACGCATAATCATCAAGAAGGGGTAAATGGAGCTTTAGCTGTTGCTCAATCAATTTTCTTTTGTCGTTGTGGTTTACATAAAAATGAGATTAGAAAGAAAATTCAAGATAATTTTTATAATTTAAATTTTACAATTGATGAAATAAGAGATGATTATGAGTTTAGTGCAACTTGCCAAAAAACTGTACCCCAATCGATTGTCGCTTTTTTAGAATCCTCTTCTTTTGAAGATGCAATAAGAATTGCAATTTCCTTAGGTGGTGATAGTGATACAATTGGAGCAATAACTGGTTCCATTGCTCAAGCATTTTACCAAGTTCCATCAGATTTAGAAGAAAAAGCTTTGAATTATTTAGATAAAGAATTAAGAGATGTATATGATCAATGGAAAATGTTTATAGAAAATAAAAATTGTCTTTATTAGTTTTTCTTTGTCTTAATAGTTAGAAGCAAGAAGAAGTTACAAAAAACAAAGATTGTTCCCATAATTGCTAAAAAGATAAAAGCAATGTTTAAAGAGAAAACATCTCCTATTTTACCAATTATTGGGAAAATAATAATCATAAAGAAACTAAATACCATACTAGCAAGAGATAAAATAGTTGCTCTATTTTTACTTGGTATCAATTTGTTGATATAATCACTCATTGCAACAAAGATAATACCTTCAACACCCATCATAATTATGTAGAATACATATGGGTAGGAAGTTAGTGCAATAAGCCAAATACAAGCAACACTAAAGAAAGGCAGAATTAATAATATACCTTTTTCTTTAATTATTTTTTCTAATTTAAAAGTTTGAGAACTTGTAAAGGCTCCAACTAGTGCAGATATAGCAAATATTATTCCTATAAAGAATTCACTTCTATTATTAGCTTTTAAATAATTTTGTAGGTAATAGAATAAACTAGTGCCAAAGGCTAAAATGATTTCAGTAAAAATAATAAAAAATCCAATTTTCTTATTTTCTTTAATTACATTAATACTTTGTTTTACTTGATTAGATAAAATTGTTTTAAGTTTTTTATTTTCAATTGAATCTTTTTCAATTTTTGGTTCAAAAAAACTAAAGGACTGGATAATTGTTATAAGAATAAAAAACATTGTTAAATAAAATACATAATTATAGTTAATGGTTGCAAGATATCCTCCAAGAATAAAACAAACAACTTGTCCAAGTTGATAAGATATTTCTTGCCTTCCTGCGACTTTCATATAATCTTTTTCAATATTCAATTGTTTTAATGAATCGTAAACAAGAGCATCTCCAGCTCCAGATTCTAAATTGTAAGATAGAGCAATAAATATAAAGGAAATTGCAAAAAATAAAAAACTATTTGCAAGTATTAATATTGCGATACTAATTAGGGCTAAGATTCTACCAATGATTCGACTTATTTTTCTTCCAAAAATATCTGCAACTAAGCCAGTTGGTACTTCCATTAAAAAAGAAGTAATATGAAATATACCTTCTAATATGCCAAGTTGAGCTAAACTCATTCCTTTAGTTGCTAAGTAAATCATCCAAAGACCATGTGTAAGATTTAGACTTGATATAAATATAAATATATAGTTGTTTATGATATTATTTTTTAATTTAAGTTGATTTTCCATTTTAATTCCAAATTTTCTAATCTATAATTTATTTATACTTATAAATTTTTGTTATTTTATTGTTTATTATACTTATAATTAAGTTACTGTAAATAGTAGTAATTGTAATAAAAAAAATGTTTTATATAACTAAAAAGTATTTATTTAAAATGAGGTAAAAATGGAAAGATGCAATTGGAAAAGTTTAGAATATTCACAATCTTATAGATTGTATCATGATACTGAATGGGGTACTCCTTCTTATGATGATGCCTATTTATTTGAAATGCTAATTTTGGAATCATTTCATTGTGGATTATCTTGGTTGATTATTTTAAATAAAAGAGAATCTTTTAGAAGTGCCTTTGGTAATTTTAATCCTTTAATAATTAAAGATTATAATGAGGAGAAAATAAAAAACTTATTAAATAATAAAAACATTGTAAGACATGAGGGTAAAATTAGAGCAACTGTAAATAATTCACACTGTTTTTTACAAATCGAAAAAGAATTTGATTCTTTTAGTAATTATATTTGGTCATTTACTAATAATAAAATAATATATGGTGGGGATAATCCTTTAGTAACTAAAAATGATTTATCAGATAGAATATCAAAAGATTTAAAAAAGAGAGGTTTTAAATTTATGGGGAGTGTTACCACTTATTCATATCTAGAAGCAATCGGAGTATTAAATAATCATAGTAAAAATTGTTTTAGATATAAAGAAAAATAATAAATAAATAAAAGAATTTGTAAATGCTGTTTTTTAAAATTTAATTTATTGTATAATGAATATATATTCATATATTGGAGGACATAATGAAAATTAGAACATATGAAAGAGAAGTACCTAAAATTATACTAGGTTGTATGAGAATAGCGTCTAAAGAAGATAAAGAAGTTGATCAATTAATAACAACAGCAATAGACAATGGAGTAAATTTTTTTGATCATGCAGATATATATGGGCGAGGAGAAAGTGAAACAAAATTCGCTAAATCTGTAAAAGCTTTGAACCTAGATAGAGATAAATTAATAATTCAGTCAAAAGCTTCAATTAGACCTGGTATTTGCTATGATTTTTCTAAAGATCATATATTAAAGGCAATTGATGGTAGTTTAAAAAGGTTGAATACAGATTATTTAGATTTCTTTTTATTCCATAGACCTGATCCATTAATGGATGTTAATGAAGTCTCAGATATTATTAACTCATTGATTGAAACAAAGAAAGTTAAATCTTTTGGAGTAAGTAATCAAAATACACACCAAATGAATCTGTTAAATAAATATTGTGATAATAAATTAGCAGTAAATCAACTTCAGATGAGTATTACAAATTGTCCTATGATAGATAGTTCAATAAATGTAAATATGGATAATTCATATTCTATTGATAGAGATGCAGGAATGTTAGAGTATAGTATATTAAATGATATTACTATTCAGGCTTGGTCTCCATTTCAATATGGTTTTTTTGAAGGCGTTTTTATAAATAATGCTAAATTTAAAGAATTAAATATTGTTTTAGATAAATTATCGCAAAAGTATAATGTTGAAAAAGAAGCAGTTGTCGCAGCTTGGCTTCTAAGAATTCCTAATAAAATTCAAGTTATTGCTGGAACAACAAATTACAAGAGATTAAATAGTATAATAAAAGCTAAAGATATTTTATTGACTAGAGAAGAGTGGTATGAACTATATATTTCTGCTGGAAAGAAATTACCTTAGATAATTAAATTAATTTTTTTATAATTTTACTATTCTTTTAATTTTGAGATAGTCGAGGGTAATACATTGACAATCTTCTATGTTTTTATTATAAAAATACATAGAAGATTATCTATGTATGGAGTTATTGTGAATTATAAAGAATTGAGTGAAATATTTAAAATATTATCAAATGATAAAAGACTAGAGATTTTAGATATGTTATCTTGTGGTGAACTATGTGCATGTGAATTACAAAAAAGATTTAATGTTACTCAACCAACTTTATCATATGATATGAAATTATTAAAAGATGCTTCATTGATTACTGAAAGAATTGAAGGAAGATCTCATTATTACAAGATAAACCAAGAATATTTTGAAGAAATTCGATCTGTTTTCCAAAAATTATCAAAAGAAAAAACAACTTGTTGTTGTTATCGATAAGGGAGAAAAAATATGTTATTTAAGAAAAAACTTAAAGAAGAGAAAGTGGAAATGGGTGAAACTAATCCAAATGCAAGAATTAAAGTATTAGGTTCTGGTTGCACAAAATGTCAAACTTTAGAAAAGAATGTTATTATTGCTATTAATAATTTGAACCTTAAAGATGAAGTAACACATGTAACTGATATGCAAAGTATTGTTTCTTATGGCGTTATGAGCACCCCGGCATTAGTAATAGATGAAAAAGTTGTTTCAACTGGTAAAGTTTTAAGCCCTAAAGAGATAGAACAATTATTGTAAGAGGGGAAAAATGAAAGAAATAAATATAAGAAGAAGTGTAAGACAGTTTTCAACAAAAAAGGTTGAAGAAGAAAAAATAATTAAATTGCTCAAAGCAGCAATGCAAGCTCCTTCAGCAAAAAATCAACAGCCTTGGGAATTTATTGTTGTTGAAGATGACAATAAAATAAAAGAATTATCGAATGTTAGTAAATATTCTGTTTTTTCAAAAGAAGCTCCTTTATTAATTGTTGTATTAGCTAGAAAAGATAATTTGAAGGTTTCTGAATATGTCCCACAAGATTTAGGGGCTTGTATCCAAAACTTGATGTTAGAAGCTGTAAATTTAGGATTAGGTTCAACTTGGATGGGAATCTATCCAGGAGAAGAAAGAGTAAATTTCTTATCAAAATCATTAGAAATTGATGAATCAAAGGCTACTGCATTTGCTTTGATTGCTGTTGGGTATCCCAAAAAAGAAGAATTAAATAAATTTGTAGATAGATTTGATGAAAAAAGAATACATAGAGAAAAATATTAAAAAAAGGATAATTGATGAAATATAAAGTAGCATTTGTTTGTGTTCATAATTCTTGTAGGTCTCAAATGGCAGAAGCTTGGACAAAAAAATTAGGTAGTGATATTTTTGAAGTATATTCAGCTGGAACAGAAGAATATCCAGAAGTAAAGCCTTTAGCTGTTAAAGTAATGGAGGAAGAAGGTATTGATATGAGTACTCATTATCCAAAATTATTAAGTGATATTCCTTCAAGTGTGGATGTATTAATAACAATGGGCTGTAATGTTGTATGTCCTTATATCCCTTGCAAAGAAAAAGTTGATTGGGGGCTTGAAGATCCCTCTGGCGGACCAATAGAAGACTTTAGAAAATGTTCTCTATTAATCAAAGAAAAAGTTATTGCCTTAATTGATAAATATAAATGAAACAAATGACTTTAATTTGGTACTATTTTTAAAATATATTTGAAATACTTTTATTAAGTAAAAAAAACATTAAATAAAATAAACTATATAAAATATAGTTTATTTTTGTTTAGTTTAAAATTAAAATTAAAAATTACTTTCTCTGATTTACTAGTAATTTAAAGGAAATAGAAACAATTTTATAGTTATATTTTAGCAATAATATATTAGTATAAATATTTATATTATAAGAACTTATCTCGTGATAAATTATATTATTGGGTTTGTATAAAAAGTAATAATATTAAATATATTTGTTTTAAAAATGAAGCTTTTTTTATTATATTCTTGAATGGTAAATTTTTACTAAATGAAAAAATAAGTTGACATGTGGTGATTGATGTGTTTAACTTTCTTTATGAAAGAAATATAATAAAAGGAGATTATTATGAAAAAAAACTTTTTAATTGCATTGTTAGCAATATTATTAGCTGTTCCTTCTTTTGTCTTTGCAAATGGTCAAGCTGAAAGCGCAGGCGCTAAAGAGGTTGAAGTAAGATTTTCAACAATTTGGGTAGGTGCAGATACAAAAGCAGCACCAGTAAAAGAATTAGTTGAAGAATTCAATGCAGCAAATGCAGGTAAAATTAAAGTTATCATCGAAGAAAATCCTGATCTAGATGCTTATAGATCCAAAATTAACACAATGTTAGGTTCTGGTTCTGCACCTGATGTATTCTCATTTAACCCAGATCAAACATCATTTATGTTCTATAATAGTGATGTATTAATGGATTTCACTGATGAATTAAAAGGAGATTGGGCAAAGAGCTTTGTAGATGGTTCTATTGCTTCAGCAACAGTTAATGGTAAAACAAAATCATTACCTTTTGAAATGGGTTATACTCCAATTTGGTATAATATGGACATTTTCAAAAAAGCTGGTGTTAATGAAATTCCTAAAACATTTGACGAATTCTGGGTAGCTTGTGATAAAATTAAAGCTGCTGGATATGTTCCTACATCTCAAATGACTGGTGGAACAAATGCATGGACTTCAATGTTATGGTATTGTCATATTCTTAACGCTTTAGGTGGCCCAAATGTTTGGGAAAAAGATTTTGCAACTGATCCTGTATTTGTAGAAGCTGCAGCAATCTTAAATAGAATGTATCAAGATGGAAATACTACAGTTGACGCTATTGGTGGTGACGCTGGTGTATCAGGTGGTCATTTCTTAGCAGGTCAAACAGCTATGTTTATTAATGGACCTTGGTATATTGGTCGTGTTCAAAGCGAAGCTCCTGAAGTATTTGCTGCAACAGAAATTGGCCCAGGACCTGGTGCTGAATTCTCAAATGGCCAAGTTGGATTCCCACAATCTAACCTAGTAGCTGCAAACTCAAAAGATCCAGCTAAGAAAGCTGCTGTATTATCATTCTTAAAATGGATGACAAAACCAGAAAATGCTGCTCGTATTTCTCAAGCATCTGGTGCTATGTTAGCTGTTAAAACTCCTGGTGTAACAGGTAATAGAGTTCAAACTCAATTTAATGAAGCAATTAACAATGCTGCATTCTTACAAACTCACTTCCAATTTAATTTTGCAACTGATGTAATGGCTGAATTTGGTCAAGCATTAGCAAAAATGGCTTCTGGAAAAGCAACACCTGAACAATTTGTAGCTCAAATTGCTTCTAAAATTCGTTAATTAAGAATTAAATTTGGGCCTAGTTTAAAACTAGGCCCTTTATTAAATTAGGAGGTTATATGCAAAATAAAAATGGCAAAATGATTTTTGTATTCCTATTGCCAGTATTAATACTTTTTACTGCATTTTTTATTTATCCATTAGCTTATGTAATAGTTACGAGTTTTTCAAAATGGAATGGTTTTACAGCTCCACAATTTTTTGGGTTTGAAAATTATAGATATTTATTCACAGATGAAAATTTTAGATTATCACTTAGAAATAATATTATTTGGGCAATGGTTTTAGGATTTGTTCAAGTCCCTTTAGCTTGTATTATGGCTATGGTCTTAGCAAGAAAACCAAAAGGATGGAAATTCTTTAGAACTGTTTATTTCCTCCCAAATGTAATATCACAGGTTGCTTTAGCAATGATGTGGACTGCAATTTATAATGCACAAAATGGTGTTTTAAATGCATTATTAACTTTTGTTGGATTAGGTCATTTAACTAATAACTGGTTAGGTAATATGGATACAGCATTTGCTGCTGTTATTTTCCAACAAGTTTTTTATATTGGGTACTTCATGATTGTTATTCTTGCTTCAAGATTAAGCATTCCAGATTCTTATTATGAAGCTGCTGAATTAGATGGAGCAAGTATAATTCAACAAGAATTTCATATTACTCTTCCAATGTTAAAACCAATTTTAATTACAACAATAACATTAGCTTTAGCATATGGTATGAGACATTTTGAATCAACTTTCCTTATGACCGGAGGAGGGCCTGCACATACAACCTCTGTTATGGGTATTATGTTATATACCGATATGCAAGCACTTCGTTATGGAGAAGGGAATGCAATTGGAGCAACCCTCGTTATATTTGGTGGTGCTACAATTGGTTTCATTAGATATTTCTTAACAAAGAATAGTGATAATTAGAAGGAGTTGAATATATGTCTACTAAAGTAGTAAGAGAAAAATCAAAATTTGGTTTCCTTGGAACTTTTTTCAAATGGTTTTATTTAATTTTTTTCCTTTGTATTACATTATTACCATTAGTTTGGTTGTTTATAACATCCTTTAAGACGAATTTAGAATTTGAAACAGCATCTGCTTTTTCTCTTCCTAAAAGTTGGCAGGTTGTTAACTATGTAAAAGCAATATCAATGAGTGGTCTTCCAAGATTATTTTTAAATTCAATAATAGTTGCTGTAATTGCTACTGCTTTAAATTTAATAGTATCTTCAATGGGTGCTTTTGCAATAGCAAGAGAAAAATTTAAGTTTAATGGATTATTATTATCTATAATAATGTCTGGAGTATTAATTCCTATAATTGCATTAATGGTTCCTTATTTTAGATTAATAAAGAATTTATTCTTAATTGATAATTTAGGTGGCTTGATATTAGTTTATGCTGCAATAAATTTACCAATATCTGTGTATTTAATTCATGGATTTATGTCTACAATCCCTAAAGAATTAGAAGAAGCAGCAGTTATTGATGGTTGTTCTTTTCCACAAAGATTTACAAAAGTTGTTTTTCCTTTATCGCAAGCTGGTCTTGCAACTGCAGGTGTATTAATGTTTATCTATTGTTGGAATGAATTTACTTATGCAATGTTATTAACTAATAGTGAAAGAGCGAGAACATTGCAATTAGGTATTAGATATTTTAAATCTCAGTTTGTTGTAGATTATACAAGTATGCTTGCAGCTATAGTTATTACTATGCTTCCAACTATTTTAGTTTATGTGTTTATGCATGATCAAATAATAGGTGGTATGACTAATGGTGCTGTAAAAGGATAAAAAAATGATTGCTGTAAAAAATATTAATAATAGAACTAGAATTTGTACTGAAGATTTAACTTTTATTGATAATGAAGATTTTCTCACATTAAAAAAAGGGAAAGCTGATATTGATATGTATCTTGGTAATTTTTTTATTGAAGATCATATAAATAGTGAAGCTACTTTTAATATTGTTGATTCTAAAATAATTAATAGTGAAATAACTCTTAAGCTTGAATCTAAAAATAATGAAACAGTAAAAATGCAAATTGAAGAAAAAGATGGTTTAATAAAAATTAGGTTTTTAAGTATACCTGAAGATTATAATCGTATTTCAATAAGATTTAAGGCTGAAAAGGATGAAGCAGTTTTTGGTTTAGGAGAACAATTTTCATATTTTAATTTGAGAGGCAAGAGCTTTCCGATTTTTACAAGCGAGCAAGGGGTAGGAAGAAATAAAAATACTGAAATAACACAATTAGCTGATAAAGATATGCGTGGTGGTGGAGATTATTATACAACTTTTTATCCTCAACCAACTTTTGTATCTAGCAGAAAATATTTTTTACATTGTGATACTTATGCTTATTGTAACTTTGATTTTGAAAATGAATACTATCATGAAATTACATTTTGGGAAGCTCCAAATGAAATAGTAATATCAAGTGCTTCAACAATTCTTGAAACAGTTAAAAATTTATCTTCTTTTTTGGGAAGACAAGATTTGTTACCATCTTGGGCTATAAAAGGACTTTCTTTAGGGATTCAAGGTGGAAGTGAATATGCTCTTGAATGTGTTAATAAAGCAAAAAAATTTGATTTAGATTTAAATAGTATTTGGATTCAAGACTGGGAAGGCATAAATATTACATCTTTTGGAAAACGACTTAGATGGGATTGGAAATGGGATGAGAAATTATATCCAGCCCTGCCAAAAATAATTAATGATTTTTCTAAAGATAATATAAGAGTAATGGGATATATAAATCCTTATGTTGTAAAAGATGGTTCACTTTGTGATATTGCTGTAAAAAAAGATTATTTAGCAAAAGATCAAAATGGAGATAATTATTTTGTTGATTTTGGTGAATTTAATTGTGGAATAATCGATTTTACAATTGAAGAAGCTTATGCTTGGTATAAAGAGGTTGTAAAAGAAAATTTAATCAATTTTGGTCTCTCAGGATGGATGGCTGATTTTGGTGAATATTTACCAACTGATTGCTATTTAAGAAATGGGGAAGCAATAAAAGAACATAATAGATGGCCAGGGCTTTGGGCAAAACTTAATTATGAAGCTTGTCATGAATTAAAAAGAGATGATATTGTTTTCTTTATGAGAGCAGGAAATGCAATGAGTCAAAAATATTGTAAATTAATTTGGGCTGGTGATCAAAATGTTGACTTTAGTGAAGATGATGGACTCCCAAGTGTTATTACTTCTGCTTTATCCCTTTCTATGTGTGCCATGGGACTTCATCATAGTGATATTGGTGGTTATACAACTCTATATACTCTAAAGCGAAGTAAAGAATTACTAATTCGCTGGGCAGAGATGGCAGCTTTTACTATTTTCATGAGAACTCATGAAGGAAATAGACCTCAAGTAAATCATCAATTAATGAATGATGATTCTTCAATTGAAGCTTTTGCTTATTTAGTTAAAGTCCATAATGCGCTTTACGAGTATTTTCAATATTTAAATAAAATAAATCATGAAGAGGGAATTTCAATTCAAAGACCTTTATTTTTCCATTATGAAGATCCTTGTTATTATGATATAAAGGATGAGTATTTATTAGGAGACCAACTTCTTGTTGCCCCTCAAATAAGAGAAAATTCTTTTACTAGAAAAGTTGTATTCCCTGATGATACTTGGATTCATTTATTTAATGCTAAAGAATATAATAAAGGGGAAATGCTTATAGAAACTCCTTATTTATCACCTCCAGTATTTTATAAAAAAGGGTCACAGTTTTCAAAATTATTTGAAAGTATAAAAGAAATTAAGAAACCTTGTTTCGAAATATAAGATAAAGGAGCAATTAATAGTTGCTCCTAATATTTTTTTTAAGTGTCAAATATTATTTTCTAGACATTTTATAAAAAAGTATATATTCTCTATATTTAATAAAGTCTCAATAAATTAAATATAAATAATGGTAAAAATTATTTATCGAAAGTTGTTTCAATTGTTTGTTTATAAATATTTATTGTGAAAAATGGGGGCTATATATTAAAATATTCAAATCTATAATAAATTATATTCGACTTGAAAATAGATTGATTGAACAAAATAAAAAATCTGTACATTCTGATTTGCAAAGACTTTTAAGGACTGTACTCCCTGTTTGTATCATATTATTTACTTTTTTAGTTGGTGTTACATTTTATAATCATCCTTCAATTTCTTTTACAATATTATATTTTATTGGTGCTATTTTGTGCTTAATTTGTTATATATTTGTTTTAAAATCAGATAGCTATAATTTGCATATTATTACTTATTATCTTATTGCATTCTATATATTTTGCTTTTTTTCATTTATCGGAGCAATAATGAGACCTAATGCTACAGGAACTAGTATTGTAGTATTATTAGCCTTGTTGCCTCTATTAATTCCTGATAAATTTCTTAGAGTAAATGGGTTTCTATTAATTTTTTATATTTCATATGCCGTATTATGTTTTCACGTAAAGCCTTTTTTGGTTGCTCTTGATGACGTAATAAATGTAACTTGTTTTACACTTATTGGATTTTTACTTGGAAATAATTATCGACATATTAAACTCATAGGATTTGATCTTCAAAGAGAATCTTTAGAAAATGAACATATAGATTTTTTGACAGGATTGCCTAATAGAAGATTAATGTTTTTGAGAATTTCAAATAGCGAAAAAAAGAATTCTCCTCTTCCAATAACTGGAGTAATTATGATGGATATAGACCATTTTAAATTATATAATGATAATAAAGGTCATTTGAAAGGTGATTTATGTTTAAAAGAAATATCAAAATTATTTTTAAAAATATCACTTGAAAAGAATATAGAAATATATAGATATGGCGGTGAAGAGTTTATTTGTTTCTATTATGGACATGATGAAGAGACTTTAGATAATATTGCTAATTTTATTTTAAATGAAGTTAGAAATCTTAATATTGAATTTAATGAATCAATTACAAAGAAGGTAACTATTAGTTTAGGCTATACCTATAATAGCCCTAGTGAACTTAATGGTACTAGTTATTTAATAGATATTGCAGATAAAGCATTATATCTTGCAAAAAATAGTGGAAGAAACACTGTTAAAAAAATATAGTTATAGGAAAAAATATGATAAATAAAATTCTAATATTTTCTTTCCTTTTTTTATTAGTTAGTCAAAATCTTTTTTCAAATAATAAAAAAGAGTCAGTTTTTGTTCATTATAAGAATTTTGCATATGGTAAAGAAGAAATAATTTAAAAAAAATACGATACAATTTATTTAGTAGCAGCATCTCCTACTAGTGAAAGTGTTTGCTCCCTTGGTGCCCATGCTTTTATTTTATTAACTCATGGTGATGATTTAGATGATGCATTAGCAATAAATTATTATGCATATCATGAAAGATTAACAACTATTGAAAAAATGGCTAAGGGTGCTACAATAGGCTTAATTGGTTATTTAGATATAAGACCATTTTCTAATATAGCAGAAAGGTATACTATTGGACAAAATCGAACCTTGTTTTTATATAAAACTAATATTAATAAAGAATATATTCCTTTATTAATAGAAAAATTTTATGAATATCAAAATAGTGATTTAAGATATCAGTTTTTTAGTTATAACTGTTCTTCCTTATTAGGAGAAGTATTTGAATCTGTATTATCTACTGATGTAAAAAGGTATGAATTCCCTAATTTGATTATGCCAGGAAGATTAGTTTATTTATTTGAAAAACAAGATTTATTAGTTTCAAATAGTGAAAAAACAATTAGTCCATCTTACGTTAAATTAATTTATGATAATGCCACATTGACAAAAGAAGAAATAAATATACGTCATGATTTTTTTGTTTCTCATGGAGCAGAAACTTCTTCAGATTATGGTTTTTCTCCTTTTATTCCTAATTTTGATAATTTTGAATCAAATTCTATTTTTAGTGAAAAGGTAAGTAAGTTATATTTAGGAATGAATAATTTAAATGCTTCATTAAAAGTTTCATTGTTCGATAACCAACTATATGAACAAAGACAAAGTGCTGTTACTCTCTATGATTTTAAATTATTTGATACAAGCATTAGCTATAATAATAATGTTTCAGTTGATATGTTTACTATAATTGAAAGTGGAAGATATACAAAAGTTAATTTATCTACATTTGACCCATCTACATATTTTTCGATAAAAATGAATAAAAATAATTTATTTGATATTAATTTTGGCTATGGAATTTCATTTGGTACTTTGAATTCACTCTTTTCATTAATTCCTATTATTGAAACAAATATCTCTAATATGATAATCACTCTAAAATTAAAATCAATGCTTAGCCTTTATTTTACAAATGCCTTTGTTCTGTTAAATTTTGAATATCCTATTTATAATGATAGTGGAATAAGTAATAAAACATTAAATTTAAAAGGTGGATATAATATTTCAAACAATTTAGGACTTGAAGCTTCCTATGATTTTTTAACAAAAGATTATAATGTTTATTTAAAATATTTGTTTTATCCTTTAATAAAATAATTATTTTTCCTTTTTGTTAAGTTTTATATCAGCCACAAGTTCATTTAGTAGCGATGAAAGCTGTTCAAATTTTTCAAAAGGAAAAGTTGTTTTTTCCATGATTTGATTAGGAATCAACTTAGCTTCTTCTTTTAGTTGAATTGATTTTTCAGTTAATTGGATATAAGTTTTTCTTTTATCATTTTGATTATTAACTCTTTTTATATAGTTTTTGATTTCGAGTTTTTTTAATAATGGAGTGAGGGTATTACTTTCAAGATATAATTTCTCTCCTAAATCTTTAACAAGTATATTATCTTCTTCCCAAAGAACTAAAAGGGTAATGTATTGTGTGTATGTTAAATCAAGTTTATCAAGCGCTGGTTTGTAAAGTTTAATTACTTCTTTTGCCGCTACATATATTGGGAAGCAATATTGGTTATCTAATTTTAATAATTCACTCATAATATTTCCTATTTTATATTTATCGTATGCGATTTATTTATATTTAAATTAAATGAAAAATTCAATAGATTTTGTGATAAAGTTGCTTACAAAATAAAAAATAGGCATTACTCTTTTTATATGAGGTGATTTTTATGAGAAAATGTAGTACATGTGATGTAGAAATGTTAGAAGATTATGAATTAAAAGGAACAAAAAGTGATTTATATATTCAAAAACAAGGAATATGTGGAATTACTTTAAATACAATAAATATTGCTGTATGTCCAAAATGTGGGAAAGTTGAAATGTTTGTAGATCCCAATAAGATACAGAAAAATTTTTAAGTATAGCTTTGAATAAATAATATTTACTTACCATCTTGTTAGAATAAAGCTAAAAGGGTTATTATGATAATAGATAATTGATTTTAGTGAGGACTTTATGAAAGATGGTTTATTAAAAGTTGCAACTTATTCACCAATAAATTTTACAGTTGATTTAGAAAATAATAAAAACAATATTATTAAAGGGATATATAAAGCTTCTAAAGAAGGCGTAAAAGTTATTACTTTCCCAGAATTGTGTATTACTTCTTATACCGCAGGAGATTTATTTTTAAATCAAGAATTATGTGATAAGTCTTTAAAAATGCTTGAAGAAATAACTTTAGCAACGAAAGAAGTCCCTCAAATTGTTTGTGTTATTGGAACTCTTTTTATTTTAAAAAATAAATTATATAACTGTGCAGCAGTTATTCAAAATGGGAAAATACTAGGAATTATACCAAAACAGAATATTCCAAATTATCAAGAATTTTATGAGAAAAGATGGTTTTGTACTCCTAAAGATGAAAATGTTGAGATTGAAATTTTTAATCAAAAAACCTTTTTTGGAACAAGATTATTATTTAAATGTTCGAATGTTGAAAACATTGTAATTGGTGTTGAAATATGTGAAGATCTCTGGGTACCAAATAGCCCAAGTAATAAACATTGTGTAGCTGGTGCTACAATTATATGTAATCCTTCTGCTACCGATGATATAGTCTCAAAAAGTGATTATAGAAGAGAATTAGTTTCAATTCAAAGTGCAAAATGTATTTGTGCTTATTTATATGTTGGAGCTGGAGAAGGAGAATCTACAACAGATTTAGTATTTAATGCTCATAATTTAATTTGTAGTAATGGAAAAGTTCTTGTAGATGAAGAAGAAAAAAGTGGAAAAATTCAAAGTGCAATAATTGATGTTCAACATCTTTCTTTAGACAGAAGAAAAATGAATACTTTTTATAGTGATGTAGAAAATTATAAAACAATTTATTTTGACTTGGACAATGAAGAAACAGATTTAAAAAATTATAAGATATCTAAAACTCCATTCATTCCAAGTTCTAATGCTCTTATGAAACAAAGATGTGAAAAAATATTAACTCTCCAAGCTCTTGGATTAATGAGAAGATTAAAAGCTGCTCATTGTGAACATGCTGTTATAGGGCTCTCTGGTGGTCTTGATTCCACTTTAGCTTTAATTGTTACTATGAGAGCTTTTAATAAATTAGGATTAGATTTAAAAAATATTCATGCTATATCAATGCCTTGTTTTGGTACTACAAAAAGGACAAAATCAAATTCAGAACAATTAGCTCTTTCTATGGGGGTTAGTTTTAAAGAAATTGATATAACAAAGGCTGTAAAACAACATTTTAAAGATATAGAACATGATGAAAACATATTCAATGTAGTATATGAAAACTCTCAAGCAAGAGAGAGAACTCAGATTTTGATGGATTTAGCTAATAAATTTGGAGCTCTTGTTATTGGAACTGGAGATTTATCTGAACTTGCTTTAGGTTGGGCGACTTATAATGGGGATCATATGTCAATGTATGGAGTAAACTCTTCAGTACCTAAAACACTTGTTAAACATTTAGTGAGTTATACTGCTAGTATAATTGAAGCCCATATTTCAAAAATATTAATAGATATAGTAAATACTCCAGTTAGTCCTGAACTTTTACCTCCAAGTGGAGATGGTACTATTTCTCAAAAAACTGAAGAATTTGTTGGCCCTTATATCTTGCATGATTTCTTTTTATATTATTTTGTTAGATGTTCTTTTTCTCCAAATAAAATTCAGAGATTGGCATATAAAGCTTTTAATAATGAATTTGAAAAAGAAGAAATTGATAAATGGTTGAATGTTTTTATAAAAAGATTCTTTATGCAACAATTTAAAAGATCAACATTACCTGATGGTCCAAAAGTGGGTAGTGTAACTTTAAGTCCAAGGGGAGATTGGAGAATGCCAAGTGATGCAATTAGCTCAATTTGGTTGGATTTTAACTAAACTTATGTATAGTTTTAAAAACTCTTTATTGACCATTTCTACATAAAAATAAAATATTTATTTTTTATTTGCATTTTTATTATTTTTTTGTAACAATTACATCATATTATAGTTTATACTAATGTAAGAAAAAAAAGAAACTATTATAATTTAGGAGTGTATAGAATATGAATAAGAAAATATGGGTATTAGCTTTAGCTATATGTTTATTAGTACCAGTAACAATGAGTGCTGAAGTATTAGATTTCAGTATCGGTGGAACAGCTCAATATAAAGTAGATGCAGGTAATGCAGGTGCTTCAACAGCTGAAGATTTGATGAATATTGACAATTATAGCTTCGGTGCAGAAGCAAGAGTTAAATTTTTGATTCTTGAAGCTTCAGATATTGCTTTAATCGGTCCAGCAGTTGATGGTTGGGAAGTATCTAACTTAATGACAGCTGGGTTAAGCTTAGACTTATTGAACTTAGTAAGATTAGGTGTTGGCTTAGGACCAGAATTCTATGCTAATTTTAAATCTGATGGTTCTGTAGTTGATGCAAATGATGATCTTTTTGTATTTACTGACATTTTCATGAAATCAAATTGTACTTATAAAGCAAATGTAGATTTATTATTAGGTGGAATTACTCTTTCAGCTAATTACACAATACCTTCAAAAGGCTTTAATCTAGATAATATTGTAAATAATGGCTTTAACGCTGATGATTTATTACCAGAAAATTTCGAAAATGGTAGATTTGGTGTATCAGTTCTTATTTCATTAATCTAATAAATAATTAAATTATTTAGTATTAAGGAGGGTTTTTCCCTCCTTAATTGTTTTTTAAGGTATTATTGAAAAAAATAGTATTTAAAATTCTATTTCTATTACTTTGTTTTTATGGTACTATATTTGAGTTAGGAGAAAAACAAATATGAAAAAATTTGGATTTAAAGATTTTATTATAAAACCATTTATTCTATCAATAATCACCTTTTTTATTATTTTTTTCTTCTTCCCAAGTTTTAGTAATAAATATTTAAATGTTGGTTTTTCTTCCTCCTCTGATAGCATGGAAAAAGTGCAAAGTCTATCAGATAATATTAAAGAGAAAACAGGTCAAAGTGTTGATGATATTTTAGGTGATTTAAAAACTGATGAATTAAATAATTTGATTAATTCTGTCGGGGAGTAGTGTTTTGTGTTTTATAGAATTACTTTTTTAGGGTCTGGAACTAGTCATGGTGTTCCTTCCATTGGTTGTAATTGTGAAACTTGTTTATCTAAAGATCCAAAAGATAATAGACTTAGAAGTAGTATTTTATTAGAAAGAAATAATAAAAATATAGTCATAGACACAGGTCCCGAATTTAGAATTCAATGCTTAAGATCTAAAATAAATCATCTTGAAGCTGTTTTATATACACATACTCATGCAGATCATTTAAACGGTATTGATGATTTGAGATCTTTCAGTGATAAAATGAGAACATTACCTCTTTATGGGGATGATAAAACAATAAAAGAAATAAGGAATAGATTTTCCTATATTGAAATGGGAACTTTGAATAATACAAATATTCCTAATTTATCTCTTAATGTTTTAAATCCTTATGAAAAAGTTAATATTGAGGATTTTGAAATTACACCGCTAATAGTAAATCATGGTAAATTAGAAATATTTGGTTATAAAATATTTAATAGTGCTTATTTAACAGATTGTAATAATATTCCTATTGAAAGTATGAAGTATCTAAAAAATTTAGATTTATTAATTTTAGATGCACTTCAACACAGAACACATAAAACACATTTCACCTTGGAAGAAGCTATAGAAGTAGCGAAAGAAATTGGTGCAAAACAAACTTTGTTTACTCATATTGCACATGGGATAAAGCATGAAAGAGATAGTAAATTATTAGGTGAAAATATGGCTATCTCTTACGATACTTTATCAATTGAATTGGAGGAATAATGGATAGTTTATTTAGCGATAAAGATTTTGAAGATGGGAAAGTTTTACAAGAAAAAAATGAAATGCCAACTATAGATATGGACTTTGAAAAAGAAAAGGAAATAGTTGAACCTGTTAAACAAGATATAGATGAAGTTGTTAAAATATTAGATGTTGATGAAACTCAAAGAAAAGAATTTTATATTATTGATGGTTTTGGATTAATCTTTAGATCTTATTATGGATTTATTACAAACCCTTTGTTTGATAAAGATGGGAATAATATTTCCGCAATATATGGTTTTTTTAATACTTTATTTATGGTTATAAGAAAATATAATCCTCATTATTTGGTTGTTGCTTTAGACTCAAAAGGACCTACTTTTAGACATGAAATGTATGAAGAATACAAAGCAAATAGAGATGATGCTCCTCAAGATTTAAAGGATCAAATTCCTGTAATTATTGATTTGCTTGAAAAAATAAATATCCCAACTATAGCAAAACCTGGATTAGAAGCAGATGATATTATAGCTTATTTGTGTGATAAGGCTGTTAAAAGTAATTTAAATGCTATAATGTTTACTGCAGATAAAGATTTACTTCAACTTGTTAATAATCATGTATTTTCACTCAGACCTCCCAAAAAAGGTCAAAAAGAATATAGATTGTTTGGCTCAAGTGAAGTTGAAGAAGAATTTTTAATAAGACCAGAACAAATTATAGATTATTTAGCTCTAATTGGTGATAGTAGCGACAATGTTCCTGGTGTAAAGGGAATTGGTCCAAAGGGTGCTGTTAATTTATTAAATAAATATAAAACTCTAGAAAATATTTATTCTCATATTAATGAATTGAGTAAGGGCGTCAAAGAAAAGCTAAGTGAGAATAAAGATAATGCTTTCCTATCACAAGAACTAGTAAAGTTAAAAATTGATGAATCCTTATTTACAGATTTTGATGTAGAAAATTATAATTTATTTAATATGAATGTTGAAAATATTATTCCATATTTTGAAGAGAAAAGATCTAAAACGTTAATTGCTGCTGCTAAAAAATTAATGAATAAAGAACAATTAGAGGATCTTTCAAATAATAGGGAAGAAATAATCAATAATGATGATACTGGTGAAAATGTTGAAGCTATTGCTGATAATGATCTTCTTGGTGCATCCAATTTAAAAGCAATTGATACTGTTGATGAACTTGAGGCTATTTTAAAAGATATTTCTAATACTACAAATATCATGGCTTTTGACACTGAAACAACAAGTGAAAACTCAATGAAAGCTAAATTGGTAGGTTTCTCTATTTCCTATAAAGTAAAAGAGGCTTATTATTTCCCTATCGTTTGTGGTGGTAAAAGGATTCATGAAGAAAGCGAAATATTTCCAATATTAAAAAAGTATTTAGAAGATTCCCCAATTGCAATAATTGGGCATAATATTAAATATGATTATAAAGTAATGAAGAATTTTGGTATTGAATTGAAAAATATAATATTTGATACAATGATTGCTGCATGGCTTTATGAAAGTGATGCACCATCATATAAAATGGATGCACTTTCTTTAAAATATTTAAATTATCTTTGTGTTTCTTTTTCGGAAGTAGTAGAAAAAGGTAAATTGTTTAGTGATGTTGAAAAAGCAGAAGCGGTTGCTTATGCAGCTGAAGATAGTGATATTACCTTTAGATTATATAAATTTTATTCAAAAGTATTAGACAAAAATATTAAGCAAGTAATGAATGAAATTGAATTACCACTTATTACAATTCTTGCAAATATGGAATTTGAAGGAATAGGTGTTTCTATTGAAAAATTAAATGAATTATCAATTATTTTTGGTCAAAGAATTGATGAAAATTTAGAAGAAATTTATAAATTGAGTGGTCATGAGTTTAATGTTAATTCTACAAAGCAATTGCAAGAGGTTTTATTTGTAGAGAAACAATTGCCTGCAAATAAAAAGACAAAAACTGGTTATTCAACTGCTACTGATGTTTTAGAAAGTTTAAAAAACCAAGATCCTATTATTAATAGAATATTAGATTATCGTGCAATAAATAAATTGAAATCAACTTATGTTGATACTTTTCCCGCTCTTGTTAATAAAGAGACTCATAGAATACATACTTCTTTTTTACAATTCGGAACAGCTACAGGTAGATTAAGTTCTATTAATCCTAACTTACAAAATATACCTATTCGAAGTGATGAAGGTAGAAAGATTAGAGATGCATTTGTGCCTAAAGATGGTTGCATTTTAATGAGTGCCGACTATTCTCAAATTGAATTAGTGGTGCTTGCACATATGGCTAATGATAAAGCTTTACAACAAGCTTTCTTGAGTGGTGAAGATGTACATAAATTTACAGCTTCTTTAATTTTTAATAAAGATTTAGCTAGTATTACAAGTGATGAAAGACGAGTCGCTAAAACAATTAATTTTGGTGTTATGTATGGAATGAGTGCCTTTAGATTGGCAAATGAATTATCAATTTCAAGATCTGAGGCCAGTTCTTTTATAAAAGCTTATTTCACTAGATACAGCAATGTTGCCTCTTTTATTGACAATACAATTTCAAAAGTAAGAAAAGAAGGAAAAATAGTCACATTGATGGGACATGTTAGAAATATCCCAAAAATAAATAGTAAAAACAGAATTGAGAAAGCAGCAAGTGAGAGAGTTGCAGTCAATTCTATAATTCAAGGATCAGCTGCTGAGATAATGAAAATAGGTATGATTCGAGTTAATAAAGCTTTAAAAGATAATAACTTAAAATCAAAATTATTGCTTCAAGTTCATGATGAAGTAATATTAGAAGTCCCAAAAGAAGAAGAAACAGTTGTTTATCAGTTATTAAAAAGTTCACTTGAAAGTGCATATAAATTAACTATTCCACTTAGAACTAGTATTGAAACTGGTAAAAGTTGGGGAGAAATGCATTAATGATTGTTGTTGGATTGACAGGCAAAGCTTGCTCTGGAAAAAATCAAATAGCAAAAGTTTTTGAAAAAAAAGGATTTTTGATAATTGATGCAGACAAATTAGGGCATGTTGCTTTAGAAGATAAAAAAGATAAAATTGTTGAAGAATTTGGAAAAGAAATACTTGTTAATGACAAAATTGACAGAAGAATTTTAGGAAATATTGTTTTTTCATCGAAAGCAAAACTTAAACTTTTAGAAAGTATTGTTCATCCCTATATTAAGCAATTATGCATAAAAATGATTAAAGAAAGTGATAAAAATATAATTATTAATGCAGCTATTTTGCAAAGAGGTCAGTTATTAGAACTTTGTTCAAATGTTATTTTTGTAAAAGCATCTTTTTTTATAAGATATAAAAGATCAAAAATAAGAGATAAAAGAAATCTTATTTGGTTTATTAAGAGAGAATTGGCACAAAAAGACATAAATGTAAATAACATTCAAAATTTAAAAAAAGTGTATCAAATATTTAATCAAAGCTCAGAGAAGGAAATTTATCGACAAGTGGATAAATATTGTGATATATTTATTAATAACAAGTAATTATAATTTATTTATATACTTTTAATTGTAAATATGGGATTAACTGACTATTAGCTTGTCCGATATGCTATATATTGCTATAATTAACTAGTAATATGATTATATACACCTTATGGTGAGAGATTGATAGGAGGAATCCGTTAAAGTAACAACTTAAAGCGGAATTATAATTTATGAAAAGATCAACACGTATTTCTTTTTTGGTGTTTACAATATGTGCAGCTATTTTAGCTTTTGGTGCTTTATGGTATACAAGACCTGGTTCCCCAAGCTATATTATTGATGAAGCAAAACAACGTCAAGAAGTTCCTCTTTTAGAAGTTCAAACGCCTGCTACTAGATTAGCTCCACCAGAAATTAATTATGATAAACTTGCAAGTACCGTATCTCCTAAAATTAAAGAATCCTTAGTTAATGATAAAGCATTTATTGATTTAATAGTTGATGCTAATAAATCTGTAATTCGAGAAAGTGTTCAAGAATACACAACATCAACACTTGTTCCTGCAATGGAAAAAAAGATTTCTTCCTTAGTTAGTGATTTATCAACATCCCTTAGAGCTACTTTACATGAAGATTTAACAACTCAAGTAGATGAAAAATATCAAGCTACTTTAGATTCCATAGATATTAATGAATATTTACCTCAATTAGTTGATTCATTAACTCCAGTTGTTGTTGAGCAAGTTTATGCACAAATAGAGGCTAATAAAGATCAGTTTATTCAAAAAGTTGAAGTTTCAAGTCCTACAGTAACTACTGAAGTTGCAGAAAAATTATATTTAGAATATCGAGATCAAATAATTAAGGATTTAGTTCCAATAATATTAGATAATGTTGAATCTTCCATTGATTTAGATTCTTTATCAAAACAAGTTGTTACATCTCCTGTTGTTTCTAAGACAGAAGAACCTAAAGTTGAAGAACCTAAAGTTGAAGAACCTAAAGTTGAAGAACCTGTAGTTCAAGAACCTGTAGTTCAAGAACCTGTAGTTCAAGAACCTGTAGTTCAAGAACCTGTAGTTCAAGAACCTGTAGTTCAAGAACCTG
>RZYO01000390.1 GCA_009930325.1 Spirochaetia bacterium
ACAGTCTTCATCTTATAGCCAGTTTCTTTATCTTCTTCAGGATGCCATAGAAAATAAACTTTAAGATCAGATCTTGTAGTTCTTGCAGCTTCAATTACTTTACCCATGTTTACTCCAAGATCTGCAAATTTTCCATCGTTGTGTTAACTCATGCTTTCACATGAGACCAGACTATATCTTAATTTAATCTAATTATAGAATATCTTTTTTTAAAAGGAATTTTTTTATTTATAGCTTCATTAATTCCTCCACATCTTTTCAAACCAAAAGATTTTAATGCTTCTTTTAAAGATAAATGCACCTCACATCTTCCAGTTTCTAAATCCTTTATTCTTGTTATAATTCCAACTTCTATAAAAGGTTCTATATATTGAGGATATTTATTATTATAATATCTCCATAAATAATTACCCCCAAAACCACCTAAAGGATTTCTTTGTAATGCAGAGTTAATAACTCCTCTTTCTAAATTATTTTTAAAACAGGCTTCTTCTATAGATTGATATACTTCTATAAATACTCCGTCTAAAGAGTATTTTATAATTTTAGAAGTTAATCCTATTGAACCCCCATATCCTCCCTCACTTTCATTAGTGAGCTTAAATAATTCAGAATATTTTTTAATATAAAATTTTTCCTTTTCTACCCATTCAAATTCACTACACTCATCAACTAAAACTATTAAAGGTCTTTTTCCTCTTTTTAAAAGAGAATAGATCCAATTTATTTTGTATGTTCTCTTTTTATATAGTTTTATTGCTGATTTAGATTCATCTATATGGGACTGCAACCTTTTTCTTAAAGTCATTTTTGTTTTACCTATATATCGGTAAGTGTCCAAATCATCTGGATCTACTAAAGCATAGATTTTTATCATATTATTATAGTTATAAATATATAATAATATAACGTAAACTAAACAAAAAAGTTGTATTAAATTTATAATTAGTTTAAATTCCACCCGTTTCGCTTTTCAGCTACTCTTTTGCAAGATAGTCGTTGAACGTTCTTCCTAAAAGGAAGCTTCGCTGCTGATTGCCCAATCCTCATCTCTTTTACAATACTATAATCATTACTGTTATAGGGTGTGTATGAGGCTCTAAGGGGTTTCCAGTCAATTAGAGTGGTTTATACAGAGCTATTAATTTAACCCTGTTTCTTTAGC
>RZYO01000155.1 GCA_009930325.1 Spirochaetia bacterium
ATACTATAATAATATATAATATAATATATATAGTAATTCTTGTTCTTTGTTCTAGGGAGTAGATAAATCACCAGTATTAAGAAATTATCTAATGAACAAAAAGCAGTAACAAGAAATAAAATCTTGTTCATTTTATCATCTTGTTTTTGATATTAAAGACATTAATTAAAATTTAGCATAAAAAGAGATAGGTAAATCAATAATGTTATGAACAAGCTTTATTTTATAAATATCAAGAATGGCCCCTTTTAATTGTTGAAAAAGAGATTTGCTGTAATTAATAATAGTGAAGTATCAAAAAAACCAAGGGCAATAAATAATATAATTATTATTCATGTACCCCTGGTTCTGAAAGTTAAACTCTCTATTTTAGTGATTATAGTTAAAATAATTATTCACTAATATCTTTATTTCTTTTTTTGATATGCACGTTGTCTTCCATAAATGGGAAATATCATAGATCCTGATTTATTTTCTTCATACTTAGTCCAATCATCTATATGTTTCATAATTGTAGCAATTTCATAAGAATCAGCTTTTTTAATTGAAGAAGGCTCCCTTCCAAAACATTCACTCCATATTTCTAGATTGCATACTGTAGTTCTTTCAATTTTTCCAGTTTCACTATTAAAACCTAAAAGATAATCACGTCTCTCACCAAGTCCTAATTCATCCCATTTCTCTGGAAGTAAAGTATTAAGATAGGCTTTAACGAGTCCTTCTCTTTCATCAGATTCAATAGCTTTGTCTTGAAAATCTCTTGCAACTTTTGCAATTTCACCTTCAAGATATAATGACTCACCTTTCTGATATAGAACTAATGCTTCAGCCCATATTTGAGATATTATATCATCATTTAAATCCCATGCTTTCTTTATACTATCTCCTGTAACTGTTATAGGCCAAAATCTTCTATTCCCTGTTATATCTCTTAAGAAACCTCTCTCTGCATTAGTAGTTCCAACTATAATACATTGTCTTGGGTGGCTTTCTACATTTACACCATAACTAACTCTAAACTTATCATCATTACGAGAAATAAAAGATTTAACACTTTCAATATCTACTTTTCTCATACCAGCAAGTTCTCCAAGTTCTAATATCCAATAACCTTGAAGTTTCTCAGGTCCAGATTTGTCTTTCATATCAGTTAGAGTTAAACTATCAGAAAACCATTTCCCTCCTAGTTTAGAGAATAGAGTTGATTTACCAATACCTTGTGGTCCGTTCAAGATTGGTACACAATCAAACTTAATACCAGGTTCATATATTCTAGCTACTGCTGCTATTAATGTTTTTCTTGTAACAGCTCTAATATAAGGAGAATCTTCTGCACCTAGATAATCTATTAATAAAGTATCTATTCTTTCTACTTCATCCCATTTAGGTAATGAATTAAAATATTCTTTTATTGGATGATAAAGTCTCTCTCCACATATAGCTAAAAGAGCATTTTTTAATTTAGTTGGTGAATATATTTTATAAACTTTTGAAAAGTAGGTTAACAAACCTCCAAAATCCATATCACTCCAACCAGGTTTATTATGATTCCAAGGGATATCACCTACAACAGTAATAGAACTACTTAAAACATTGTATCTAATATTATTGAGTTTTTTATCATGTCTTAATATTAAAACAAAGTTATTAAAGGAAGGGGATATTTCACCTTTACTATTTACTTCTATTTCATTAATCCAATCATCACTGTTATCATCAAATTCAATTTCAGCTTCTTCTATTTTATCTTTAGTGATTAATTCTTTAACTTTTTCATCATTAATTGCAAAGCTATTCATTTCAACAAACGAAGGATTTTTTGTATTTAAATCATCAATAGCATTGTCTAAGTGTCCAAATTTATGAATTCTAACTAAATCAAATGCATTTAATAATTTATTACAAGCTGGATCACTTGCATGATGAGAAAAGGAGAATTTATTATCATAAATAATAACACCAGCACTAGAATCAGCTGGGATATAATCATATCTACCCTCTACTACTGATGGTTCATAAACATCACTTATAAACTTAGCTATTGCTTCTTCAATTCCATACGCTCTACAAAAAGCACCAATAATACCTTTTTTAGTTAGAGGGTCTTCTTGTTTTTTGCTAGTTGGGTTATAAAGTGAACTGCCTCTACTAGATGTTGGAAGAAGAGTACAATCTCTCCAATTAGGAAAAGCTGCTAAAAACAAGTCAGGATTCAACCATTCTTTATTAACTTCTTTAAATATGAATTCACCATTAGATGGAGTTGTAGGCCAATACATTAATTGATGAGGTCTATAAGAGCATTCATCAAACATATCTATTCCTAACATCCGTGTATAGTATCTAGAAATGGCTGTATACTCGTCAGGAGTTACATCTCGAGTTAATGGTATAATAATTCTACATCTAGGGGATACTGGATGATGTGAATGGGTTGTATAAAGAGCTGCTCTATACTCACAAAGATTTTCAAAGTTAACTATTAACTTAGTTGATGCATTATCTGCATCAAGCGTTAGCATAGATCTGCTAACTATGGTTTCTCTCTTTCGTCTATTATCCTTTAATAGACCACCAACAAATCCACCTTTATCTTTTATTCTATCTTTTTCTCTTTTTGGTAGATTTGGGTACTCTTCTTGAGTTTCAGTGGTTCTAATAGTTGTTTTTAATCTTTTGCAAAGGTCTTCAAAACTAATAGTCTTATTAGACCATTTCTTAGCAAAACAACTATTACCGTAGGCTATGGGTAAATTACGCATAACACACTCCTTGGTTAATAATTTAAGGACAAAATTACTTTAGCCCCTCTACTATTACCGAAAAAACTCACCCCCCCTATAAACAGTTTGGATATATTAAATATACGCAATTAGCATAACTAACTGTAAAACTATTTCCAATTGGGGTACTAAAATCTCTTTCAATAAGACCTCAGTAAATAATAGTAGAATGAGTAGTTCTCCTTCCTAATTATTAACGGGAAAGCGTACCCCTCCCTATTTTGATTTAATTTATTTCCCCCTTAAATTAAGTTAAATTTTCTTATAAAAGATTAATTCTTATCCAATAATTTATATTTTTTCTAAATTTTGCAGTCAAAGTGTGGTAAAATAAATAACACTTTTATTGAGAGGAAACTAATGCCACTATTTAAAGAAAAAAACAAATCTTGGGTTACAATAAAATCAGAACCAATAAATAAAGAAAAAGAACTTCAAACAATTATAGAAAATAATTTACTTGAAATTTTTGATATGTATTTTCTTGCTTCAGAATATACTACTACAACAGGAGGAAGAATTGATTCTCTTGCTGTTGATACCTCAGGATGTCCTGTAATAATTGAATATAAAAGAAATAGGAATGATAATGTAATAAACCAATCTTTATCTTATCTAAAATGGTTAAAGTCACAAAAAAAAGAATTTTTTGAAAGACTTATTCAAAAAAAGTTAGATTATACTATTTCTAATCAAATCAAAATAGATTGGGAAAACCCAAGAGTTGTATGCATTGCTGAATCTTTCTCAAGATTTGATATCGATACTGTTGAAATAGTACCTATAAGAATAGAATTATATAAATATAAATTCTATGAAGATAGAATCTTAAATATCGATCCAATTAATATTCAAGAAACACGTAAAAAAGATATAAATTATAATGAAACTAAAAAAACAATAGATAATAGTTTAGAAAATTTATTGCAAAAAGGAAATGATAAAATTAAAGAACTCTTTTCAGAATTAAAAAATAGAATTATTGAAATTGATGATGATATAGAACAAAGAGTAACTACAAGCTATGTTGCATATAGATTGTCTAAGTCTTTTGCTGAAATTCATATTGAATCAAAGAAATTGGTCATTTACTTACGACCAATTGAATATGGAAATACTATTTTTAATATTGAAAAAATTCCAGATTCATATCTTTGGACATTAAACAGAAGAATATATCTTGATGATACTTCAAAAATTGATGAAGCAATGGAAATAATAAGCTTATCATACAATGATGTTAAATAAATATTTTATAGCAAGTATACCTCACTAAATAAAAAAATAAGCAAAATGACAAAAATCTAATCCAAACTGTTCTTTATAGTAATTATTCTTTACAATTAGCCATTTTGCTTATCAGTAATAATTATAATGAATTCATTATATCTAAGAGACTTTGATAACTATCTACATCATGATATTTTACATTACTAGTAGATATTTCATTAAATAACTTTTTAGCACAAGAAATCTTTGCTTGTTCTATTGGTCTTAAATTCATACTATCCAAAGAACCTTTAGTTTCAGCAACAAAGAAGATATGTTTAACTGACCCTTCATTAAAAGCGATTGCCCAGTCAGGAGAATAATTTCCAACAGGAGTTGGAATATAAAAGCCTTTTGGTAACTTTGCATAAACACATACTTCACTTGCTGAATCCAAATCCTCAGCAAATCTTCTTTCAACACTCATTTCTGCTAATCCATCAGTAAATACATAATCTTGAATTGATTTTTTAGCTTTATAAGCTTTATCAAAACTTTTTGTATTTTTTTCTTTAGTGAAGATATCACTTTCATATTCACCATCAATTTTGTTATAAGAAATATGCTCTACTATCATTGTTGATTTTTGTTCTTTAATTATCTTATTAATTTTTGTTATAAATTCTTCAGGATTTAATTTGAACATATCTAATTTTTCTTTATTAATATTTTTTAATATATTTACAACAGTTTTTCTAGTGAGAAGAGTAGCTTCAGAAATTTTACCTAACAAATCATATTTTATATTACTTTTAACAGCATTTCTTAAAGTTTCGGTCCTTGTTTGTTCACTACAAAAAGAACTTCCATTTGAAATTGCAAAATCAGTAATATCATCTTTTTGCCTTCCAACAGTAGTTGTATATTTTAATTCAGTAACATACAATTCTCTATTTATAGTATAAATAGCTTTTCTAATTAATTCCTCACTATCAAATTGTACAACATAAGCATATTTATGATTTATTTGTTTCCAAAGCTCTTGGAATTCTTTTTTATGAAAGTTTGTATTTAATGGATTTTCTATAATTTTTGTTTGATGCCCATCTGTAAACATATTTTTCAAAATATTTTCATCATATACTGATTGAATTAATTGATGAATACCTTCTTCCATTTTAACTAATTCTTCAGGTAAATGTGCAACAGAATTCATTCCAATATCCGAATGATATTTCTCAGTAATTTGACGTTTAGTATCTACATATCCATTGCTAATCAAGTAATATTCAATTAAATTAGCCTTTTCATCATCTATTAACATAGATTGACCATCTATAGAAATATATTTCCCTTTAAAATATTCACTAGTAGCTTCAGTAGGTCTATCATATAAAACTTCTTTTATATCATTTTGTAAATCTGACACAAAATTTTTATAACTATCACTTGCAACTACAGTCAACATATTTATATCATGAACTTGATTCCCACATCTTTGAGAATCCATTCTATTGCCATCTTTGTTAACACAGATTCTCAAACCTCTACCAACTTCTTGCCTTTTTGTTGTTTTACTATTTGAATGTTTTAAAGTACAAATTTGAAAAATATTAGGATTGTCCCAGCCTTCCCTTAGAGCAGAATGAGAAAAAATAAATCGTGTAGGTTCTTCAAAAGATAACAATCTTTCTTTATTTTTTAATATTAAATCATAAGCAGATATATCATCAGAAAATTCACTACCACGGTTTATTTTACTATC
>RZYO01000032.1 GCA_009930325.1 Spirochaetia bacterium
CCGGAAAAGAACTCCCAACTCTCGGAAACGTCTTGTTTTCAAGCCTTTTTCCGTATTTACTTCTGTACATTTGACATCAATACCACGCACTCCACATGATGAGTATGTGGATAAAAATCAAAGACTTTAACTTCTTTTACTTCATAGCCTATTTTAACAAATTCTTTTATATCTCTTGCTAAAGTTACAGGATTACAGGATACATAAATTATTTTCTTAGCTCCAAACTTATTTATTAACTTTGGAACACTTTCATATAACCCTGTCCTTGGAGGATCCACTACGACTATATCAACACTCTCTTTATTTTTCTTTCCCCATTTTTCAACTTCTCCAGTATATGAAATTGCATTTGGAGCATTTATTTTACTTAATGTTAAACAGTCTTTTTGCTTTTCAACTGCAATAGTATTTTTAGGAAGGAAAGCAGAAAAAGTACCTACCCCGCTATATAAATCCATAACAGAATCACAATCAATTTTTGAAACTACATAATCTACCAACTTTGATAATAACTTTGGATTTGATTGAAAGAATACATTTGCACTTACACTAAAGGGGTGTTCATTTACTGTGATTTTAACTCTATCATTTGAAAAACTAAGTTTATCATCACCAGCAAATACCGGAACTTGAATGTAATTCCCTCTAGAATTATTATTAAACATATTTAATCTTGCAGCTTTAAATATATCCCCATTACCAATTGCTTCATTTATTGAATCTACTAATAATGGACAACTATCTATTTCACAAAGTTCATCACTTTGCTTTTTTAAAAAACCTATTTTTTTATCAGCCATTGATACATGAAATCTAACTCTATTTCTATAAGAGGTATCACTGTCTGTTTCTGTTGGTAATATATCAATTTTTGATAAATCAAGTTTAGCTATTCTCTTTAGATGATCAAATACTAAGTCTTCTTTTAGTTTTACTTGTTTCTCATATTTTAAATGCTGGAGGTTACACCCTCCGCATTCAAAATAATGTGGACAAAAAGGTTCAACTCTATCTTGTGAAGCTTTTAAAATATTAGTAATTTTTGCCTTAGCATATGATTTAGTTTCTCTATATATTTCAATTTCAACAACCTCATTAACTAACGCTCCATCAACAAATACAGTTCTTCCACTTTCTAAAGTTGCAATGCCTTCTCCGCCTTGAGCTATTTTATTTATTGTTACTTGCATTCATAAATTCCTCAACGTAAGAAGCAACAATATCTATACTACTTTGCCAAAATTCTTCACTTTCAATATCACAATCTAATAAAGCTGCAACATTTTTGGCACTATCTTTTCCTGTATGTTCAAGCATATTTCTATATTTTGATACAAAAGTATCACCAAGCTTTTTCTTTTGAGCAAATACACCTAAAGCAAACAATTGACCAAAAGCATAAGGATAATTATAGAAAGAGAAATCGCTACTATAATAATGCCCTTTAACTGCCCACATGTATGGATGATATTCACTTAATGTTCCATAAGTTTTCTTTTGTGATTCAACCATAATTTGACATAATTCTTCACTACTTAACTCACTTTCTCTTCTCTTTTTAAACACTTCTCTTTCAAAATAGAATCTACATAAAATATCAACACATACTTGAGTTGTATCTTGTAAAAATGTTTCAACTAATGATATCTTTTCTTCTTCACTAGCTTTTTCTAAAGCACCTTGCAATACAATTGTTTCACTAAAAATTGAAGCAGTTTCAGCTAAAGTCATAGGATAACTTCTAAGTAAATGAGATTTTGGAAGTACAACACTATCGTGATAAGCATGGCCTAATTCATGAGCTAAAGTTGATAATCCATTGTAAGAATAATCAAAATTACATAACACTCTTGATACTCCTGCATCAGGGAAAGCTACATCATATGCTCCACCAACTTTATTCTTTCTAGGTTCTGCATCAATCCAATTATTTTCAAAAGCTTTTGAAGCAAAATCTCCCATTTCTTTTGAAAAACCATAGAATTTATCTAAAATAAACGCTTTTGCATCTTCAAATTCATATCTTTTTACATCTTCACTAATTGGTGCAAAAATATCATAAAAAGCTAAATGATCTAAATTTAACATTTGAGCTTTCTTGTTTAAATATTTTCTGAATAAAGGAAGATTTTTTTCTAATGTTGAAATCAATGCATCGATTATTTTTTCATTTATTCTTGATTGAATTAAACTTCTATTTAATGGCTCATAAAGATGTAAATCATCTAATGCAATTGTAGCACCTTTAACTCCATTTATTGCTGCAGAATATGCAATCTCATTCTTTTTTAACAATTCAACTTCTTTATTAAAAGCTTCTTTTCTAACTTCTCTATCTTTATCAAAGGCAAGATTTCTTAATTCAGTTACAGTTTTCTCTTCTCCACGATAATCAATTGTGGTTCTACTAATCAGAGCTTCTTGTAATCTTGAAAAAGCTTCAGTTCCACTTCTATTTAAATCAGCCGCAATTGCTTCTACTTCAGCACTTGCCATATGAGAGTGCTTTTCTAATAATTCTTTTAAAACAAATGAATATTCACTTAATTCATTATCACACGCATTTAATACTTCTTCTTTCTTTTGAGCTAAATAATTTATTACAATAACTTCTAAATTATTAACAGTTAAACTTAATTTTGAAACTCTGTTTAGTGCAAGCATATAATCACTATTATTAGTTTCAACTGATAATAATACTGATGTATAAGCATCTAAAGTTTCATAAGTATCTAGTACCTTTTCCCATGTTTTTATAATTTCATTAATACTTGCATTATCTTCTATTAAAGCTTTTACTCTTGTACAATCTTCTTGGCAATTTTGTAGAGCTTGATTAAAATCGTCACTATCACAACCTGTATATATTTCATTTAAATCCCAATGTGGTAAAGCCATCTCATAACTCCTTATTATATCTGTAATTGTTTTAACTATAATTCATTATCTGATAAGTAATTGAATACTTCTTGTTAATTAATATGATACATTCTTAATAATACATTTAAATATTTAAGTGGTCAACCAAATAAAAAGGATACCACAGAGTATGTGATATCCAAAAATTGAGTGTTAGTAATTTCAATTTATTTTAGTTTTTATATGCATTACCTAATTCATTTGCAGTTAAAATTGCTGCATAAACATCACTAGGTGTAACATCAAAAGGCATGTTTGCCATAGTATCACCTTTAGCACAAGCTAAAGTGGCAACTTTCATAATTTCTTCATCTTTAATTTCTTTTATTCCTAAATCCTCTAGAGTTGTTGGAAGACCTACACTCATACAGAATTCAATAACTTCTTCTATATCTTCAATTGGAGCATTTTCTAATACTAATTGTGAAATCGTACCAAAAGCTACTTTTTCACCATGATACATATTATGTGTTTCTTCAATTGCAGTAAAACCATTGTGAATAGCATGCGCTGCTGCAATTCCACCAGATTCAAAACCAATCCCGGAAAGATAAGTATTTGCTTCAATAATATTTTCAACAGCTTTTGTGCATACTTTATTATCTGCTGCTAGTTTTGCTTTATATCCATCATTAATCAATGTTTGATAACATAATTCACCTAAAGCATTAGAAGTTAAAGATCCAGTTCCATTAAGACAATTTATTGCATTTGAAACTTTACAAGCTCTTGCTTCAAAATATGTTGCAAGGGCATCACCCATTCCAGCAACAATTAATCTTGAAGGAGCTTTTGCGATAATAGAAGTATCCATTAATACCATATTAGGATTTTCACTTAAGAATAAATATTCTTCAAATACACCCTCTTCACTATAAATTACAGAAAGTGCAGAACATGGTGCATCACTACTTGCAATAGTAGGGCAAATAATAACTGGCAATTTTTCATAATATGCAGCTGCTTTTGCTGTGTCTAAAGCTTTACCACCACCAATACCAACAATTACATTTGCACCGATTTTTTTTGCTTCTTCTTGAACTCTTGCGATTTCTTTTTTTGAACATTCACCGTTGAAGTAAGTAAATTTTATTTTAATTGATTCTTTATCTTTATTACCATCTTCAATAATAGTTCCTATTCTTTTTTTACCACTTTCGGTAATCAAAACTAATAAATTTGTTCCTAAATTTTTTGCAAAAGAACTTAAATCTTGTAATGCATTTTGTTGTTGTACATATCTACTTGGTCCACCGATTATCATTGCCATAATTACATCTCCAATAAATAAATTTTTATCTATAAGGAATTTAACAAATAATGCTCTTTTTGAAAAGTACTTTCAATACTATTTTATCGATTAATCAAATAAAAAAAGAATGAAAGCTCATTAACCTTCATTCTTAATTTTGTATTTAATACCTAATTATTTTTCTTTTTTATATTCATCAATATCATATTCACTAATCTTATTCAGCAAGGTTCTTCTACTTATTCCTAATTCTTTTGAAGCTTTAGTCTTATTTCCAGCCCATCTTAATAATGATTCAATAATTTTTTCTTTTTCAACTTCTTTTAAAGATTTAACTTCTATTGATTTAGATACAGATTCACTTGGCATAGTTTTCGCCATACCTACATTATCATCAATGGATATATCATCTTCATGAATTAAAATATCATCACTAAATAAAATAGCTCTTTCAATTACGTTTTCTAATTCTCTAACATTTCCGTAATATTGTCCATTTTTTAATTTTTCTAATGCATTTGGGCTAAATCCAGTAATAAAATCATTACCCATTTCTTTTTTAAGTCTTGAAAGAATTCCTGCTGCTAATAAGGGAATATCATCTCTTCTTTCTCTAAGAGGTGGTAACTTTATTCTTAATACATTTAGTCTAAAATATAAATCTTCTCTAAATGTTCCTTCATTTACCATTTTTTCTAAGTTTTTATTAGTTGCAGCAATTATTCTAACATTAATATCTCTTTTTTGAGTATCTCCAAGTCTTTGAACTTGTCTATCATTAATAACTGTTAATAGCTTTACTTGTAAATCAAGAGGTAAATCACCTAATTCATCTAGGAATAAAGTACCGCCATTTGCAACTTCAAATAAACCTAATTTTCTATTTACAGCTCCAGTAAAAGCTCCTTTTTCATGTCCAAAAAGTTCACTTTCAATTAAAGAGGCAGGAACACCTCCAATATTAATGGATTGAAATGGTCCATCTTCTCCAAAACTTTGGCGATGTATTTCTTTAGCTACTACACCTTTTCCCGTACCACTTTCTCCTGTAATTAATACATTTGATCTAGTCTTAGCACATCGAGCTATAGTTTTTTTAATATCAACCATCTGAGCTGATTGACCAATAAATGAAGAATTTTCAAAATTATCATTTTCGATTAAAATCTTTACTTTATTGGCTTCTACCATTTTTTGGATTTTACTAACTAATTCTTCTGGATTAAAAGGCTTAACGATATAATCTGCAGCACCACCTTTTAATGCAGAAACTGCATCTGAAATTTCTCCATGGGCACTTACCATTATAACAGGAATTTCAAAACCTTCTTCTCTCATCCATTTAATTAATGTTAAGCCATCCATTCCAGGCATTTTTAAATCAACAACCATAGCATCAAAGCTATCTGAAAAAAGTAGTCTTTGTGCTACTAATCCATTTTCTGCTAATTCACTATCTATATCATAAACACTAAAAAACTGACTTAGTGATGTTCTTATATTTATTTCATCATCTACTATTAAAACTCTCATCAACGGCTCCTATGAGGATGGGACTGTGATGTAGGTAAAATAACCTGAGCAACTGTACCACCACCTTCTCTAGGAAATAAATTAAGACTTCCACCTCTTGCATTAACAAATTGTCGAGTAATTGAAAGACCAATGCCACTACCTGTCGTTTTGGTAGTAAAGAAAGGATCATAAATCTTTTCTTTTGCTCCTTTGGGAAGGCCTTCCCCTTTATCTTTTACTTCAATTTCAACTGTTCTTGCTTTATTTCCTTTTTTAATTATAACCTCTACTTGAGGGTTGTTTCCACTCTCAAGCGCATTTTTTATTAAATTTTCAAATACGCTTCTAGCTCTTAATTTATCCATCTTAACATAAAAAGTAGAATATGAATATAATTCAATTTTACTTGGGAATTTTGATATTATATCTTGAATAAACTCAACTAATTCAAATTCGCTTGGAATCCCTTCTGGATTATGTAAAAACTCACTTACTTTATCAGTTAAAATCTTTATTCTATCCACTTCAGACTGAATAATTTCTAAATTTGTTTTATAGGAAGGATTAACTTTAACTCGTAAAATAGCAAGTTGAATGTTAATTGAACTTAAGGGATTCTTTATTTCATGTGTCAAAGTTCTAGCAGCTTGTCCCAAATTTACAAGATTTCTTTGACTTTCTAATTTAATTCTATACTGTCTATTATTTCTATAAATTCTAAATATAAAAATAAATAAAATAGTTATCACAGCAATTACTGCAATTAGCATCATTCTTAATCTTTGTTGAGTTGCCCTATAAGAGGTTCCATCCATAACAATATATAATACATCTGGAAAGCTAACAGTTGGTGCTTTAAAATCAGACAACTTAACTAAAGTTGGGTCTATAACATCCCAAAGTACTGTTAATCTATTTATAAATCTAATGTAATCAATTGTATCATTATCATAATTATAGGTAGCTGTTCCTCCACTTGTTTTGGAGCCCCAAGAACTAAAGTTATCAACAAGTTTTCCAGATAATATATTAGGAACATCACCAAGTGATAGAACTTTTTTACCAGTGTAAGAATAAACCCCTACACCGATAATACCTTTACTTTGTAATTCATCATTAGCTTTTATAGGATCATCTTTTATATAAAAAAACACACTATTAAATGATTGTTCGGCTTCCATCTGAAGTCTTAAATCTTCTCTTTCATTTAATGCGCTAAATAAGAAAAACACAAAAATTACAATCAATATGTATGAAATAACAAGGCCACTTATTACAAATAAGTGTTCCTTGCCATTTACAATTGATTTATTAAATCTCTTCATTTAAATATATCCATATATTTTATTCATAGTTTAAAGCTTCGATAGGATCAAGCTTTGAGGCTGTCATAGCTGGATACCATCCAAAGAATATTCCAACAAACATACTAAAGCCTACTGCTACTATAAAGGATTTATAGGAAAGAGTTAATGACCACCCCGCTAAATTTGTTACAGCATAGCTAATTAAACTACCGAATAATATACCTAAGAAACCACCAATTAAGGTAAGAGTTACAGCTTCTACGATAAATTGTCCTCTAATTACAGAAGGAGAGGCTCCTAAAGCTTTTCTTATCCCTATTTCTTTTGTTCTTTCAGCAACTGAAACAAGCATTATATTCATTATTCCAATACCACCAACAAGTAAAGAAATTCCAGCAATAGCAGCTAAAAATAAACTTAATGTTGCTGTAACTTCATTTGCCATAGTAGCTATCATTGCAGGTGAGAAACTTGAATAACTATCATTACCAACAGAGGTATCTAAAAATCTATTTATATTATCACTTACTTTTATAGTATCAAAATCTTTATTTGTTTTCACAACATATGCGGAAACAACATCTACATTAACAAGTTTTGTTGTAAATGTGTTAAATGGTATGAAAACAGAGTTATTAAAACTCATTGAAAATGATTGTTCTTTTTCTTTAAGTACACCAACAACTTCATAACTTTTAACAGCTTTTGATTGTAAAACAAAGCTTACTCTCTTTCCCACTGGATTTTCTTGACCAAATAAATCTTTGGCAACACCACTACCTAATACAACTACTTCTTTTGCATCAATGTTTTGTGAAAGATTATAAGAAGAGCCTTTATCAAATTCTAAATTCTGAATATTAAAATATGAAGATTCAGTCCCCATTATTTGAGCACCTGTGCTTTTTTTATTTGCTCTAATTGCGGCTTGACTCATCATTTGAGGAAGGACATAATCAATTCCTTCAACACTATTTTTAATTGTTTGAGCAAAGACACTTGTAAAAACATCTTCTGTTCTTTCATTTGGTTGTGTCCAAATTGTTACAATATCTGTACCACCAGCATTTAAACTTTTTGTAATATTTGCAGAAGCACTGTCACCTAAATTTAATATTGCAACAACAGCACCAACACCAATAACTATACCAAGTAAAGATAAAGCGGTTCTCATTTTACTGCTTATCATAGCAGATAATGCTAATTTAATATTTTCCCAAAACATAAGCTAACCCTCTATCTTCCCATCTCTAAGATGGATTTGTCGACGACAGCGATTACCTAAATCTCTATCATGGGTTACAAATACTACAGTTCTACCTTCAGCATTTAACTCTTCAAATAATTGCATTATTTGATTTCCCGTTTTTGAATCTAGCGCTCCAGTTGGTTCATCTGCTAATAAGATAGTTGGGTCACTTACAATTGCTCTTGCAATCGCAACTCTCTGTTTTTGACCACCAGATAATTCATTAGGTCTATGATACATTCTATCTTTTAAACCCACTTTCTCTAGGGCTTCAATTGCTCTTCTTTTTCTTTCTCTAGGTTTAATTCCTGCATATAACAAAGGAGTTTCAACATTCCTTAATGCGCTTTCTTTACCTAAAAGATTAAATTGTTGAAAGACAAATCCAACTTTACTATTTCTAATATATGCTAGTTCTGTTTCATTTAAGCCTGCAGTATTTTCTCCATCTATAAAAATTTTACCTGTAGTTGCTGTATCTAAACAACCTATCAAATTCATCATAGTAGATTTTCCACTTCCAGAGGGACCCATTATTGCAGTAAATTCACCTCTTTCAATATCTAGAGAAACACCATCAAGAGCTTTAACAAAGAACTCACCTACAAGGTAATATCTTTTAACATTCTCAAGATGTATTACATTCTTAACCATTAATTGTTTCTCCCTCTCATTTCATTAGCCATCTCATCTTTAAAACTTAAGGTATTTTTTATAACAAGAGTATCTCCAGGATTAACATCGCCAGATAATACTTGGCACTTTGATTCACCTAAATATTTAACCTTTACAACAATATCCTTTAAACTCCCATCTTCCATTTTCTTTGTTACAATAGAATCATCACCACTTTGTTTAATTGTTGCTTGATCGATTATTACTCTCTTTATTTCTTCTTCGCTTTTAATTTTACCATTAAAAGTAAATCCGGTTCTAAGTCCTTTTGGAGGATTATCAATAGTGATTTAAACATCCATAACACCAAAACCTTGTTGATTATATCTACCGAGCATTGGGATTTTAGTTACTTTTGCTTCAGCAATAACACCAGGAAGAGAATCAAAAGTTAATTCAGCGACTTGACCTAAAGAAATACTATTTATATCCATTTCGTCAATTTCTACAGTTGATTTAAATTTACTTAAATCTGCAATTATCATATTGCTTCCTGTGGAACCAACATTATTATAATCTCCGGCTGTCCAACCTTGATAAGCTACTACACCATCAAAGTTTGCAATTGCTTTAGTATATTCTAGGTTATTTGTTGCATTTCTTAATTGTAATTCTAATAATTTTAAATTATTTGCATTACCACTTAATTTAGCAGCTTCAATATCACTCTTTAATTTTGCAATTATATATTGTTGATCTGTATCATCAACTGTTGCAAGAATATCACCTTTTTTTACTTGATCCCCTTCATCATAGTTTACTGTGGTAATAGCCCCACTAGTTCTTAAAACTACATCTTGTAAATCATAAGCACTTAAAGACCCACTAATATTTACTACTGGATGAGAAATTTCTTCAGTTACTAAAGAATCAGTATAAGTTTGTTCAATTGGAGCACTTATACTCTCAGGCTGCCAAGGAAGTCTTTTATTTGTTTGGTAAAAATTATAAACATAACTACCACCAATAATTATTATTAAAACTATAATCCAAATGATTGCTTTTTTAATTTTTTTCTTTCTTAATTTCTTTTTAATTTCTTTTCTTATTTGTGTTTCAGTATCAACTGAATTTGGTTTTTCATTTTCTGTTATTTCATCATCTTTATATAAATCAGCCATTTAAGTGCCCCCTAGAGATTCGTTTTTTCAATATCAAGTTCGAGAGATAAACCTTCTAAAAGAAGTGAAAGCTTATCGTAATTTAACTGTTCTAAGTCAAAACTTAGATCATCAATTTCTTTTTGAGAAATTAAGCCTAAATCAAACATTTGTTTATTTAGTTTTAGATTGTCTTCATTAAATTGGATATTATCTTCTAATTGCTTATATTGAGCCTTCCAATTTGTAATTTGAGAATTTAAATTTAATTTTGTTAATACATCATTCTGTATTGTTGAATTCAATGTTAATTGAGCACTAATTAATTCATTTTCATTTAATTTATTATTAATTAAATCACTTTCACTAGTAGTGTCGTTTGTCCAAGTTCCACCTACTCTAAAAGTTGGCGAAATTGAAGTATTTAATGTAAAATCTAAGTTAGTACCTGCATTAATTGTAAAATTATCTGCCCCATAAGTTGCTAAAAGACCAACTGCATTTTTTTCAGAAGCACTTGCATAAGGTGTAGATTGTACATAAGTATTAACATTTAAATATTGCTGAGTTTTTTCTCTCTCAACTTGGTCAATATCATCTTGTTTTAATTTAACATTTAATTTAGCTAATTGAATACTAATACTATCATTAAAATTATTATTAATTTCTAAATTTGGTTCTCTTATGGTATCAACTTCTTGATACTCTACTCCAGAATATTCTTTAAAATTGTCTAATAATGCTTGCTTTTGATTTTGCAAATTTTCTAAAGTATCTTTATAAGTTTTCAAAATTAAATTGTATTGTTTATAAACTAAAGCATCTTTTGTAAATTGATTTAAAGCAAGACCATCAGTAATTGTTTTTTCTTGGTCTTTAATCTTTTTTTCAAATTCTCTTTGAGATTTTTCATTAGTTAAAATATTTGTAACATAACTATAAAGATTCTTTTTAAAAGTTATAACACCACTTTCATAAGCCTGAGTAGCTTTTAAAAGAGTAATTTGATTATTTATATCTTTTTGATTATTAGTATAATCTCCAATTAAAAAATTATGAGATAAAGATAAAGATCCATCAGGAGTAACACTTGATGTATCTGATTCTATATCAAGAGAACCAGCGATGTTTATTGTAGTAGTATCACTTATTTGATTTGCTGTAGTGGGAGTGTAACTACCAGGAATCACGACACTAAGTAAGCTTGAAGAGCCTCCCCCTATTGTATAACTAGAACCGGCTTTAGTTATTTCAGAAGAAAGACTAACCTTTGTTTTAGGTTTTAACTCACTTCCTTCTAAATTAAGCATTGTATAATTCTTATTCAATTCTAAATTAGTTATTTGAGTACTATTATCAATAGAGCTTTTTACAAGATTCTCAAGTGATTTAGCACTTAAAATTGAAAAGCCACTTAATAATACTAAGCTTAAAATAATTATTCTTTTTTTTCTCATTTATAACACCAAGTTACCTTGGCCTCCTCATCTATATTAATTTTAATGGAAGTGTTGATAAGCCCCCATCTACTTTTATACTTTGTCCAGTTACTTGTTTACTATCAATCAAGTAATTTATAGTATTTATTATTTCTTTAACCTTTACTATTCCAAAAGGAATCTTTTCATTTATTTTGTCAAAATATTCCACTTCCCATTCTTTTGCTAAAGTAAAACCAGGTGCTATTTCATTTATTCTTAAATAAGGAGCAACTTCAGCTGCTAATAATTTAGTTTGAAAAGATAGACTACTTTTACTTAAATAATAGGGTATTCTACCTAAAGTTGGATTTGCAAGTTGTGCATCAGTAAAATTTATCACAACTCCAGTTTTTTTATTTTCTCTTAAATATTTATAATATTCTAAAGTCAATAATAATGGAAATGTCGAGTGAATATTTGTATATTTTTCAATTTCTAATTTATTAATTTCATCAATATTAATTTTAGTAAAAATTGATGAAGTATTTAATATAACATCAATAGAAGAAAATAAAGAAAGAGCTTTTTTAAAAAATAAAGTTGGATCATCATTAGTAAAATCAGATTTAATAATTTTACAATTATCTTCTCCTATTTCATTTAATAAGAAAATAGCTTCCTTTTCACTATTATTAAAATGAATTATAATTTTATTCTCTTTTGATAATGCTAAGGCAATTTCTTTTGCTAAGGAAGTTGCTCCTCCAGTTATTAATATTACTTTTTTCTTATTCATTTTTTTCAATTCTCAATTTCTATAATAATACACTCTCAGTTAATTGGTTAAATGGTTAATTACACGACTAGCAAACCATATAATCTATTACCAAAAGTGTCAATAATATTTTTGCAAATTTCATGCCAAACAACCATATATCTATATAATAGTGAAAAAATAGTGATTAGACCATCAATTATTTGGATTTTAGCTAAATAATTGGCATTAAATACCAACAATATAATAAAGAAAAGAGTTCTTAATCTTGAAAAAAGTACCCGTTTAGCCTAATCTTTGTCCGCTATGATAAAAAAACAATTAAATGATAAAATATTAGAAGAACATTTAAAAAATCTTAATGATGATACTAGGGAAGTTTTCTTATTAGAAGATAATTCTATGAGAGCAACAATAATTAATGCAACTACTTTAATTAATCAGATGAGAGCTAATCATGAATTAGGTGTTGTTGAAAGCCTTGTATTAGGTCAAGCATATATTGCTAGTGCATTATTATCTGCAACAGTTAAAGCAAATGATAGAATCCAATTAACTATTGAATGTGGTGGACCAATTGGTGGTGTATATACTGAAGCTTGGGCATGTGGTGCAGTAAGAGGTTATTTAAAAAACAATCCCATCGAATTAAAAGCTCCATTAACAAGTTTTGATACTAGTGAATTGTATGGCCCTGGATTTTTGACTATTTCAAAATTAATTGAAGGAAACAAAGCTCCTTTTACAGGACAAGTCATGCTTGAAAGTGGAAATCTTGCTCAAGATTTAGCAACTTATTTTATTGAAAGCGAACAAACTCCTTCTCTATTTAACTTATCAATTGACTTTGACAAAGATGGCAGAATAATGGGTGCTGGTGGACTTTTTATACAAGCTCTTCCTGGTTGTAGTGATGAAGTATTAATAAAAATGGAAGAAAAAGCTAAAAATTTACCTTCTCTTGGAAAAAGTATTTCATCAAATATTGATATCAAAGAATATATCACTTCAAATTTTGAAAATACCAACCATTTAGCTCATGAAAGTGTAGGATTCTCTTGTCCTTGTTCAAAGGATAATTTTAGAAACCATTTATTTGGATTACCTAAAAATGAAAAAGAGGCTATTCTAAGAGAAAGTACTTTCCCATTAGTCCTCTCTTGTTTTAATTGTAATAGCCAATATGAATTTAGTAGAGAAGAAATAGAAAAAATATTTAAGTAATTTTACTTGCATACGAAACGCAAGTTAATAATAAATTTATAATAATCTCTGGGGAATCAGAGGTAAGGAGAAAAAGTATGGTTTTTTTTGCAACGTGCGCAGCAAACCAACAAGACATTTTAGAACATGAAGTTCATGCTCTCGGCATTGAAGAAACAAATACCACAAACGGTGGTGTAGAATTCGAATGTGATTTAGCAACTGCTTATAAATTTACTCTTTATACAAGAGTATCAAGTAGACTTCTACTAGCACTATATCAAGATGATGATGTTATTAATGCTGATGAATTATATGAAAGTGCAATGGAAATCCCTTGGGAAGAATGGGTTAATCCAGACAAAACTTTTGCAATTACTCAAACTGCCAAAAATTGTAAATGGTTAAAAAACGCCCATTTTGCAGCAGTTAGGTTAAAAGATGCAGTAGTAGATAGAATTAAAAATAATTTTGATGGTCAAAGACCTAATGTTGAAAAAGATAATCCTGATGTTACTTTCCACCTTCATATTAAAGGTGACTGTGTTACTTATTTTGTTGATTTTTCTGGTAGAAAACTTCACAAAAGAGGTTATCGCTTAGCATTTATTGATGCTTCAATGAGAGAGACTTTAGCAGCTACTGTAATAAAAAGAAGTGAATTTAGAAGAATCTTAGAAGATAATGAAGAAATAAATGAAGTACCAACATTATTAGATCCTTTTTGTGGCGCTGGTACCATATTAATCGAAGCAGCTCTATGGGCAAGTAAAGTTGCTCCAGGTTTAATCGATAGTGAAAGATATGACTTTTTAAAACTACCAATTCATGATGATGAACTTTGGCAAAGTATTGTTCAAAAAGCTATTGAAGAAGAAGAGGAAGGAAGTAAAAGAAATTTTAAATTCTATGGCTGGGATATAGATCCAAAAGCTATTGAAATAGCAAAACAAAATGCAAAATTTGCTGGTGTTTTAGATAAAATTGAATTTAGTGTTAAAGATTTTACAAAAATAACAAAAGAAGATATTCCTTCAACTAACGGCTTCATCATAACAGATCCTCCATACGGTGTTAGATTAAAAGAAAATGATATTGAAAGCCTATATACAAAGATGGGTAAAACTCTTAATGAATTATTTGGCGGATGGCATGTTTCAATAGTTTGTGGAGAAAAAGAATTATTAAGTTATGTAAATATGAAACCTAATAGAACAAACTCAGTAATGAATGCAAACCTTCCTTGTCAAATTGCTCACTATTATGTATTTAGCGAAGAAGAGAGACAAGAATTTATTAAAAAAGCTGAAGAGAGAAAAAAAGAGAGATTATCACAACCCTTAAGTGATGGTGCTCAAATGGCTTATAATAGACTTATTAAAAATCTTGAAAGATTAAATGCTAAAATGCAAGAAGACAATGTTACAAACTATAGAATTTATGATGCTGATATGCCTGAATATAATGCTGCAATAGATTTATATGATAATAAATATATTGTCTTAAGTGAGTATGCTGCTCCATCAACTATTGATGAAGAAGCTGCACAAAAAAGATTAGAAGAATTAATTTTTGCTACAGAAAGAGCTACAAATATCGATATTGATAATATTTTTGTAAAAACTAGAAACAAGCAAAAGGGTTCTACTCAATATGAAAAACTAGGTAGTAAAAACAGAACATATATTATTAGAGAGAATGAAGCTAAATATCTTGTAAACTTCACAGATTATTTAGATACTGGAATATTTTTAGACCATAGACCAATTAGAAAAAAAATTAAAGAATTATCAAAAGATAGAAGATTCTTAAATTTATTCTGCTATACAGGAACAGCAACAGTACAAGCTGCTATGGGTGGAGCTCTTTCAACAGTTTCTGTTGATGCTTCATCAACATATTTAGATTGGGCAATGAAGAATATGGACTTAAATAATTTCAAAGAAATGAATCATTTCTATTACAAAGAAGATTGTATGAATTATTTATATAATTCCTATGATAAGTTTGATTTAATATTCTGTGACCCACCAACTTTCTCAAATGGAACAGGAAGAGATTCTTTTGATGTTCAAAGAGATCATAAAAGATTAATTCATCTTTGTATGAGACATTTAGATAAAGATGGTATTTTGATTTTTAGTAACAATAATAGAAAATTTGAATTAGATAATTATATTCATCAAGATTATGATGTGAAAGATATTACTGAAGAATCAATCGGTTTAGATTTTGAAAGAAATAATAAAATTCATCAATGCTATTTAATAAGAGAAAGACAAGTTGTAAAAGTCTTAAAAAAACCCAAAAAAGTTGTTAAAAAAACATCTATATAGACCTAAAAATTGCCCTCTAATTAGAGGGCAATTCTTATATATTAAATAATAATTTATTTAGCCATATTATAAATTTTAATTAAATCATCTTTATCTAAACCAATTGTAGTCCCAATTAATCTCTTTCCAAAATTTGTAGCCTTAATACTTAATTCTTCAATTTCTTCATCACTTGGATTTATTCCTAATTCTTTTAAATTTGTTGGCATATTAATTGTTCTATAGAATTCATTTAATTTTTCTAAACCTAGTAAAGCTGTTTCTTTAGAAGTTGTTTTCTCTTCAACTCCTAAAACTTTGATTGCAAACTTTTCTAATCTATCTTCAATTTTATCAAAAACATATAAAGCCCACGCTGAAAAAACTGCACTCAACCCCGCTCCGTGAGCAACATTATATTTCCCGCCTAATTCGTGTTCAATTTTATGAACAGCCCATTCTCCAGAATTTGTTCCACAGCCTGTTAAGCCATTATGTGACAAACTACTTGCCCACATTACATTCCAACGTGCTTTAACATCTTTAGGATTTTGCTTTAATATTAAAGAATTTTTAATTACAGATCTCATCAGACCTTCTGCTATTTCATCAGTAATATCTAAATTATCATCACCATCAGTATTGAAATATCTCTCCATGGTATGCATTAAAATATCAACACAGCCACTAAAAGTTTGATAATCTGGAAGAGAAAGAGTTAAAAGAGGATTCATTATAGCAAACCTACAAGCTGCATCTTCATGTCCACAAGATCTCTTTAATAAAGTATCATCATTTGTAACCACACATCCTTTACTCATTTCAGAACCAGCTGCAGCAATAGTTAATACAGCAGCAACAGGAAAAGATCCTTGAACTTTTCTTTTTCCATCAAAAAAGTCCCAAACATTACCACCATTGAATAAACCAATAGCTATTGCTTTTGAAGAATCAATTACACTTCCACCACCAACAGCAAGAATAAAATCAACACCCTCTTTTTTACAAAGCTCAATCCCTTCATTTACTTTTGATAGTAGAGGATTTGCCACAACTCCACCTAATAATACATATTCAATCTTTCCATTATCTAAAGAAGTTTTTATTCTATCAATTAATCCTGATTTTATAGCACTACCACCACCGTAATGAATTAATACCTTTTTGGGATTATAAGCTTTTAGTTCAGTTGCACAGTCACTTTCTCCATTTTCTTTAAAAATAACTTTTGTTGGAGTATAGTAAGTAAAATTATTCATAATTTCTCCTCTTGATAAATATATTTATCATTATATAAAAATAAAATTATAAAGCAAAGGCTTAAACAAAAAACAAACCTTAAAAAAGGTTTGTATAAAAATTAATAAATATTATATATTATTTTAAATAAACTATTTCTTCTAACACATCAATAAGTGGTTGAAAATCTCCATCAATAGCACAAATATCGGCTTCAAGAAGTCTATCAGGATCTGCGCTAGCCCAATCAATTTGATAACCAGCATAATCAATTAAATCCCAGAAAAACAATCTAACTGCAGGAGCATTCCCATTTCTAAAAGGATGAATAGCTTCAACTTCACCCATATAATATGCTAAATCACTTATAAAGGTTTCTCTATCTAAACCCCGTAAATAGTGGTCCTTGCTTAATTTTGAAAAAATTTCTTTGGAAGAACTTTTAATAAAGGCAGGTCTACAAAATTCTGTTCTTTTTGCTGCAGCTTTTGTTCTTAATGTACCTGCTGATGGATAAATGTCACTAAAAAGATTTGAATGAATAGCAATTAACCTATCTAAATCAAATGCACCATCTAAAGGATTTACCATCATTTCTGCTGTTCTTAAAGAAGTAATGTATATTGATACTTCTCTTAGTTTATTACTATTTTTTAAATCAAAAAAATTAAATAAACATCTAGTGTTTGGATAAAAAGTAAAATCTTTATCGCTAGCTATATAATCAGAAGTAACTAATGATTTTTCTAAAATATATTTTTCAATCAAACTATCAGCAGTTTCATCTTTTTCTAAAACTGCTATTATATCAGCCTCATCTTCATCAGAAAGAGAAAATCCTTCTGATTCATGGTTAAATCTAATATAGTCGATGCACCGTTGCATTCGGCTTTTTTTCATTATTTTTTTCTTAGAGGATAAAATCCCCCTCTCCTTATTTTATTAAATAAAAATATAGTCTAATAATACAAAGACCAATTATCTTTGGTCAAGGCATTAGATATTCACTTTAAAAAGAAAAGATAATTAAAGGGTCAGAATACACTGACCCAATTAATCTTATTAAAATAAATTAAAATTTAAGTTTTAATGTAGGAGTTACTTCAGCACCCCATTGACCATTATTTCCACCAAATCTTCTAAATTTACCATCGACACCAATTTGTAAATGACTATTAACATTATATGCTAAACCTAATTGTCCACCATAACCTAATAAGAAATGAGAATAATAGTCAGGTGCAATCTTAAGAGTTCCAACATATGGATAATCTACTAATGTAGCATCTACTAAACCAGCAACATCAATTGTAACTTTACCAAAATTAAATTCAACTTCTGGAGCTAAAGTTACTCTTAAACTGTAATCAGTAATTGTATTATCAATGAAGAAACTTAATAGAGAAGCTTTAGCATTACCGTCTTTTGGAGCTAATAATAAATCAGTATCAATATTTAAACCTAAGCCAACATTCTTTGAAGAAACAATGTTATTAAAGCCGAGTCCTAAGCCAACACTAGCACTAAAATTATCATAATTAGTTCCTATTCCGGTAATAGCCCCAAGAGCATATACTCCCGAGCCTCTTAATGAAACACTAGTATAATAAGCTTTTTTAGGGGCTTTTGTTTCTGCAACAATTACATTTTCATCAGCTACAACTTTATCCATTTCTTTTTCTATAGGAGCAACATCAGCGCTAGCTTCTTCACTAACTGCAGCAACTTCTTCAGTTGGTTGGACATCATTGTTTATATTCTCTTCATTCATTATAGCAACTTCATCTTTAGGTATTAATGGTAAAGCTGTTGATACAGCACTAGGAGACCAATTAACTCCATCATAAGTTTGTTGTAAATATAAGGTATACTCTGTAGATCCATCTAAATTTTGGATAACGCATGAAGTAGTCATAGAATCTACAACTGTCCAATTGTCTGGATCTTCTCCATCAAGTTGATATCTAAAAGCTGTAACTTGAGGGTCATCTAGCATCCATTCCCAAGTAATAACAACGTCAGTAGCAAAGACCATAACAGGTAATAATACTAATAAAGCAAATAGTGTAAAGATTCTTTTTTTCATAATTTTCTTTTTAGGAATAAAAAAATAATATCCCTTTTTCTCCTTATATATTTTTCAATTATATTCTAAAATATATTTATCTGTTTATATAATACATTAATTAAATAAACCAAACAACTGAAAACGCATATTGAAATAAAAAAAGCTAACTTCTTCATAAAATATATATAAAACGATAAATAAAATAGTTTTTCTTTTATTCTATTATAACATTTATTGCTAATAAATAAATAATATTATTTAAAAAGTCATTTATAACTTTAAAAACTATATATCTAAAATAACTATAATATGATAAAAGGAAAATACAAAAATCAATTATTATATTTTATTCTTTACATAAACAAACAAATCAAAATATAAAAAGTTAAAAACAAATATCCTTAAAATATTTTCACCAACATCATTAATAAAAATAAGAATAAACCTATCTATTGAAAATACCTTAAGTAATGTTGTATCTTAAAAGCTATGAATATAATAAATAATTTAGCAATTTTTTGCGGTTCTTCAAAAGGAAACAATTCCTTATATAGTAAAGCAGCAATTGAAGTTGGAACTTTTATTGCAAAAAACAATATGAAACTTATATATGGTGGTGGTAATATTGGTCTTATGGGATTAGTAGCTGTCTCTGCAAAAGAAAATGGTGCTCAAGTTATTGGAGTATTACCAAAAAGATTAAATCTACCCCAAGTATGTAATAAAGAAGTTGAAACAGAAAGAATAATTACAGAAAATATGCATCAAAGAAAAAATGAAATGTATAAAAGAAGTGATGCTTTTATTGCTATGCCTGGTGGGATTGGTACTTATGAAGAATTTTTCGAAACCTACACTTGGCTTCAATTAAATATTCACAAAAAACCTATTGGTTTATTAAATATTGATAATTTTTATACACCTTTATACGATTTTTTAATTAGTGCTTATGAAAAAGGCTTTATGAAAAAAGAAATATTAGATGTTCTTTGTATAAGTGATAATATTGAAGATTTAGTAAATATGATGAAAAATAAAGAAATAAAAATATCAGAAAAAGTTTAGGAGCTCTTTAAAATAATGGAAAAAGAATTAACTCGTTATAGATTATTAGAATATTTCTATATCATAATTGGAACCCTTCTTACTGCTCTTGGTGTAGTTTTATTTGCAAACCCTGCAAAAATTGCAAATGGTGGAGTAACTGGTATTGCCATTATTTTATACCACACATTAAATTTTGACTTAGGTCTTTCTATTCTAGTATTAAGTATTCCTCTATTTTTTCTTGGCTTATTTATTTTTGGAAAAGAATATGGGATAAAATCTCTTATCGGAACACTTTTATATTCAGGTTTTACGATATTTTTAACAAATCTCTTAGGATCTGAGGGTATTATTGATTATAATAATTATGTTTCCTATTTATTATCTGCAATATTTGGTGGAATATTATTTGGAGCGGGTTTGGGCTTTGTAATGAAAAGTGGTGCAAATACCGGTGGAACAGATATATTAGCCCAAGTAATTTCTAAATTTTCATTCTTAACACTTGGAAATGCCATGTTTATAATCGATGCAATCATAGTTGGATGTAGTATTTTTATATTTGGTGTTGAAGCAGCTTTATATGCAATTATTACAATTTATATTACTAGTGTTGGTATTGATAAAGTTCTTTTAGGCTTTGGAAGTTATAGTTCCAAAACAATATATATAATCAGTGAAAAAAGAGATGAAATAAAACAAGTTATATTAGAAGAATTAAATCATGGGGGAACTATTTTAGAAGGCAAAGGCTTATATACAAATAGAGAGCGTCCTGTAATTATGACTGTAATGCCAAATAATAAAATTGGAAGATTAACAAACTATATTCATCAAATAGATAAAGAAGCTTTTATCATTGTACATGATGCTTATCAAGTCATGGGAGAAGGCTTTACTCCAATAGCAACTGCAGCTTGGAGATCAAAACATATATAAAAATAAAGGCTTTCAGGGTAATTAAACTAAGAAAGCCTTAAAAAATTATTCGTGATAAATTATTTTATTTATCCCAAAGTTTTTGTGGATAATAACCTAAGTCAGTTTTATTTGCTAATTCTCTCTTAACATTATCTCTATCTTCACTGTAAGTCATACCAAACCATTTTTCTTGTGTAGTATAAAATTTTAATTTACCTTCATTGTTTTTAACTATTTCACTAGCCCCTTCAGGTAAATAGCACTCAGTCTTCGCTGTTGTAACATTTTCTGAAATAAAAGAATTCCAATATTTATCAAAAGAATCAAAAGCAGAAGGTGCAAAACCAAAGAAATTCATTGAAACCCATTCATTCCCACTCATTTCGATATCTTTTCCATCAAGATGGCTGATAATTTTATCTCCAACAAACTCTATCTTTGTATTTTCTTTCATACTAACTAAATAACCATCATCAACAGTACAAACTGCTCTAGAAACACTTCCTGATTTACTCATAGTATTTTTTAAAACATATCCAACTAAGGCATGTTCAGTACTATTATTTTCTAAAGAAGATAAATGTTTTGCCATTATTTCAAAAGCTTCTCTTCCATAATAATCATCACTGTTTATAACACAAAAAGGTTCATTAACAACTTCTTTAGCACATAATACAGCATGAATAGTACCCCAAGGTTTTGTTCTATCTTTACTGAGTTCTTTTTGTTCTTCAGTTAATAATGAATCCATTGATTGAAAAACATAAGTTGCATCCATGTTTCTACTTACTCTATCAAAAAGTCTCTCTTTAAAATCTTTTTCAATATCTTCTCTTATAATAAAAACTACTTTCTTAAACCCAGCTTTTTTAGCATCAAAAACACCAAAATCTAATAGTGTTTCTCCATTCTTACCTACAGCATCAATTTGCTTAACACCACCGTAACGTGATCCCATACCTGCAGCTAATACAACTAATGTTGGTTCCATAAATATCTCCTAAATTAAATATCTTTTCAGATATCTGTATCTTAACAATTATTACAATAGCGGTCAAATTAATTAAACTAAAAGAATAAATATTTAATTCTATAGTGCAAATATTTATATCTAGACAGTCAATAATTATTAATAGTACAATAATTATAATATAAAGGAAAATATATGAAAAAAACAAAACTAATTGAGTCAAATTTTGACGCTTGCTGTTTATTTTTTAAAGTTTTAGGCGATCCAACAAGAATGAAAATCATTTTGGCATTAGATAATGGGGATTTATGTGTCAATGATTTAACAAAAAAATTACAGATGGAACAATCTGCAATTTCTCATCAATTAAAAATTTTAAAAAAGGCACAAGTAGTCAAATCTACTAAAAAAGGTAAAAACGTTTTTTATTCTTTTGATGATGATCATGTTCAACAAATTCTTTCAATTGCAATTGAACATATTAATCATAAAAATGAGGAATAAGTATTGACATATGAACTTATATTCATTTATAGTTTAGACAAAAGAGATATATGAGGTTAAAACTCATATATTTTTTACACTAACATATGAACAAATATTCATATATAAAGGATAAAAAAAATGCTCAGTAATACTATTAAAAGGATAATTATATCTAGTTTTCTTTTCATATTAGGCCTAACTCTATTTAGAGATTATAAATTATATTTTATGTTAATTTCTTATATTATAATAGGTTACGATATAATATTAAAAGCAATAAAAAATATTTTTAAAGGCGATTTTATGGATGAAACCTTTTTGATGAGTATTGCCTCTATTGGAGCTTTTATTATTGGAAGTTCAAGTGAAGGTGTTGCTGTATTATTATTTTTCCAAATTGGTGAAGCTTTTGAACATTATGCAGTTGATAAATCTAAAAGATCAATAAAGGGTTTAATGGATTTAAAAACTAAAATAGCTCATTTAGTTGTTAAAGGCGGAAAAACTAAAGATGTTTCACCAGAAAGTCTAAAAATTGATGATATTATTATTGTAAAACCAGGAGAAAGGATTGCTGTTGATTCGATAGTTATTGAGGGATCCTCTTCGTTGGATGTTTCGCCTTTAACTGGAGAATCTCTTTATAAAGAAGTAAGTATAAATTCTAATGTGTTAAGTGGAAGCTTAAATATAAATTCTCCATTGAAAATTAAAGTAATTAAAGAATACAAAGATTCAACAATATCAAGAATAATGGAACTTGTAGAACACGCAACTGAAAAAAAATCTAAAAATGAAGTATTTATCAGAAAATTTGCTAAATATTATACTCCTTTTGTAGTATATTCAGCTCTTTTATTAGCAACAATTCCTCCTCTATTAATTTCTGGAGCAACATATACTACATGGATTTACCGAGCCTTATTATTCTTAGTAGTTTCTTGTCCATGTGCTTTTGTTGTATCAATACCTCTATCTTATTTTAGTGGTATTGGAGCAATATCAAAAAAAGGAGTGTTAGTTAAAGGAAGCATTTATCTTGAAAGATTAGCAAAAATTAATACTATTGTTTTTGATAAAACTGGAACATTAACAAAAGGTAAATTCTCAATTTTAGATATAAAATTAAAAGATATTGGAAAAGAAGAGTTATTAAAATATGTTTCTTGTGTTGAAGAATTCTCTACTCACCCTATAGCAAAATCAATTGTAAAAGAATTTGAAAATTTAAATATTTCAAATGACTATAAAGCAGAAGAAATTAAAGAAATTGCTGGAAAAGGCTTGATTGCAACTGTTAATAACAAAGAAATATTAGTTGGGAAAAAAGAGCTCTTACAAGATTTCAACATTTTAATTGATGAAGATTTAAATATTTCAGAAAAAATATATTCGAGTATATATGTTGCTATAGAAAATAAATTTAAAGCTCAAATAATAATTGGAGATACATTAAAAGAAAATAGTAAAGAAGCGATATATAAATTAAGAAAAAGTGGTATTAAAAATTTAATAATGCTAAGTGGCGACAATGAAGAAAGTGCAAGAAAGATTGCTAATGAATTAAATTTAACAAATTATAAATCAAATTTATTACCTGAAGATAAAGTAAATGAGCTTGAAACAATTATAAAACAAGGAAACATTGTGGCTTTTGTTGGTGATGGAATAAATGATGCTCCTGCTTTAGCAATGAGTGAAGTAGGAATTTCTATGGGAGCAGCAGGCAGCGATGCCGCAATTGAAGCTAGTGATGTAGTAATTATGGGAGATCAAATAAATAGTTTAAGTCAAGTTATTGCGCTATCAAAAAAAACAATGAAAATTGTAAAAGAAAATGCTTTCTTTGCCATTGGAATAAAGTTTTTGGTTATGATTCTTGGTGCTATTGGAATAGCAAACATGTGGGCTGCAGTATTTGCTGATGTGGGGGTCACTTTTATTGCAATTCTTAATGCCTTAAGATTATTAAGTTTCAAAAATAAATAATATAATAAAAAACATTTATTTTTTATTTAAACCTATGTCAACCGCAAGCGATTTTGTCCTTTACTAAGAATATAAAATTTTCAAGTTTAAAAATCTATTTAAAGACAATATTGAGTAATTTCAATTCAAAA
>RZYO01000391.1 GCA_009930325.1 Spirochaetia bacterium
TCTAATTCAGGATAATATTTTAAATCTATTCTTATTTCTGGATTATTTTCTAAATACCATTGACCAAACTTTCTAATACACCATTGCCCATCTTTGTTTTGTTTTCTGTCTTTACTATCTGGTTTTTGTCCGGCCCATATATATAATGGTGATAGACTTACATTTAACCTTTTAATATAAACTCTTTTATTAAGGTCAAACATTTGAATTGCTTTTTCAAATTCTTCATCTGTTAGCTCAAATTGAGTGTCTTTTGAATAAAATATAGTTTTCATATAATTGCTATGTTATGATTATTAATTTTAAGTTTATTTAAGTCTTCATCTATATATTTACCAACAGTTTCTAGTGTCCATTTAAAATCTGCGTATTGGTATAAATATCTTAAGACCTCTTTTACTCTCTCAATATCATAACTAATTAAATCTTTAGCTGGTCTTAAATTTCTTTTAATGAAAGACTTTTGATTTTCAATAGATTTAAACTCTATTCTTTTAGCTAAAGCATATAATCCAATTATTTGAATATGTATATTTTTATCTTTTAAAAGGTCTGGTATTATAGCGGAATTTACTTCCGCAATATTATGTGTTTCCTTATATGTGTTTCCTTCACTATGTGTTTCCTTAGTGTCCTTCTCAGGGACTTGGTCGTGTTTATGAGAGGGACTTGGTATAGTCCCCAGAGGGACTTGGCTATCCGTGTCCTTCTCAGGGACTTGGTTATAATTCCATTCAGATTTATCTAATAATGTATATGTATTATTTAACCATTGTCCTGATTTTGTTCTCTTTTTTCCTATTTGTATTAAATTTCTATTTTCTAAATTTTTAATTCCTTTTAAAATTGTGTTTCTTCCTACATTGTGTTGCTCTGCCATCAACTTAATTGAAGGAAATGATTCTTGTTCTTTGTTTGCGTGTCTACAAAGTGACATATAAACTAATGTTCCTTGCCATCCACATAGTTTTGCTTGACCATTTAAATAATCATCGTCAAGCATAAACTTTTCTTTTTTTCTGTTGTCAATAATTCTTTTTTTCATACTTTTATTAGTTACTTTAATTAAAGTAGTGGCTGGGGGAGTGAAGTAACCACTACCCCCACTTGCGTGAGCTACAACCACCGAGCAAAATGCTCTATATATTTTTTATCTAC
>RZYO01000156.1 GCA_009930325.1 Spirochaetia bacterium
TTGGTCTACTGATAATAAAGATTTTTCAATTAAATTTAATGTTGCTACAAATAATGAATTAGTAGTAAAAGCTGGAGAAGTTTACTCAAATGTTATTATATGGGAATATGCACCAAAATTACATATATATTCTGCTGCTGGTTCAAGTATTCAATATGTTTTAGAAGAAGTACATTATATTGGTGGTTGTTAATAATGGCTAATTATGCTTTAGTTAAGAATGGAAAAGTAGCATATAAAATAGTATCTGAATATCCTTATGCTCATAAATATATTGTAGATGGTCGAGCAGATCAAATAGTAGAGCTAAAAGACGATGAAATAATTAAAATATATGTAGGATATATTTATAATTCAGATACAAAAAGATTTATTCCTAATTATGAAAATTTATCATTATCAGAAGCTAAAAGATTAAAAAATGAAGAGATAGCTAAAGAAACTGAAATAGCATTAGAAGGACCATGTAAAACTACTATTAAAGATATATTCGATGATGCATTTGTTACTGTGGATATGAATTCTGTAGATTTAACAATGTGGCAAGATGGGTTATGGGTAGGCATATATACTGCTGTTCAATCTACTCCAGAATTATTTAATCCTACTCAAGAAGAATTATTACAATTATCTTTAAAGCAAATTCCAGTAAGATTATTTGCTATAGCATGTAATTATGAATTTAAAATGGAAATTAGAGATTATTATAATAAAAAAAGATTGCTTACTATTAAACAAGTTCATGATATTGCTTTACAGCAAGGTATGGGACATATGATAATTTGGAAAAAGAAATGGGATTTACAAGCAGAAGTAGAAAAATGCAAAAATATAAGTGAAGTGATGAGAATTAAGTGGTAGGTTGAAGATATTCGTTTTATAGTGAGGTAGTATAAATGATTTTAAATTTAAAGCAATTTATTGAAAACATAAAAGAAATTGTTCCTTTAGCAATTAAGCATCCTTTAACTATGTTTTCAGTATTCATAGTGCTTGCTATATATTATTTTAAAATAGATTCTGAACAACTTATTTCTTTTTTAACATCTACTTCTCATAATTTAGCAGAAATATTAACTTTAATTATATCTTTATTAGTTTTATTTTTATGTGGTAAATTAACTATAGATAATGAAAAAAATTCAATATTTTCAAATGTGCAATCAATAAAAGATTCACAAATAAAAATGTTAGCATTGATAAATACATCCACAACAGCTATTAAAAATGTAGTAGAAGTTATAGTTAAAGTAAATAATAAAATAAAAGGTATTCCTTCAAGAGAACTTGCATTAAGTATATCAGAAGCAGAAATAAAACATTTATTATTTAAAAATATAGAATATATATCTAAAATAATAATAAGAGAAACTAGAATAGATATTTTAAGAGAAGAAGATATGAAAAAAGATTTAAATTTAAATAAATCTATTTTTATAAAAAATACTTTTGATAATTCTAAAGGTTTATTAAAAAAAGAATGTACTTTATTATTAGAAAATTGTATAGATGATAATAAAGAAAAATTAATATCTTTAAGTAAGTCAAATGAAAGTTTAGATGATAAAATGCTAAAGGTTTTTTTATATGGTAATAATTTAGAAGAATCTTTAAAAGAAATTATAGAAAGAAATATGTTATCTACAAGTTTTGTTGAGATAGAGGGATTACGAGATGGATTGGGAAATTATTCGCCAGATATTTAATATAGTATTTTTTGTAGTTTTTTTGTTAATGATTTTTAATTTTTATAATAACTATAAAAATACTAAATCTAATACTTCTGAAAATAATGATGAAGTGGATGATGCTTTACTTCATATGAATCAAACTATGAAAGATATGATGGAATTAGTTTCTGATATTACAGATGCTAAAGATTATGCAAATAAACAAATTGAAGAAAATGAAAAAAAATATAAAATAATTTTATCTACTATACCTGATTATATTTATATTATTGATGAATTTGGATATTATAAAGAGATAGTTCCTTCTAGTAATACTAAATATAAAGATGATATAAATAATCTTATAGGAAAAAATATTTTAAATATATTTAGTGATAAACCAGAAATGATAGAGCAAGTAAAAAATTTAATTAAAGAATCAAAAGATAAAGATGAAACACAGTGGTTTGAATATAAATTAAATGATAGGTATTTTGTTTCTTCTATAACTGGTATAAATCATAAAAAAGAAAGATTTGTTTGGGTAGCAAGGGATATCACAGAACTTAAAAATAAAGATAAAAATATTAAAGATTTTAAAGAATATTTAACTAATATATTAAATTCAATTCCCGATCCTGTAGCAGTTAAAGATGATGAATTTAGAATTTTATTTGCTAATACCGCATATTGTAATTTTACAGGTAGAAAAATAGAAGATATTTTATATAGAAAATATGATCAATTTCCAATAAATAATGAAAAAACTAATTATTTAGTTAATAATGGAGATTTAAAAGCATTAAATAATGGTTATTATTGTGGTGAAGAAGATGTAAATTATAAAGATAATAATACATTTAAAAAATGTATAGTAAAAAAGACATTAACTAAAGGTGATAATAATAAAAAATATATTGTTGTTACTTTTCATGATATTCAAGAATTAAAAGATAAAGAAAAAGAAATATCAAATTCTAAACACTTTTTAGAAAAAATATTAAATAATATAAGAGAACCAATATATGTAAAAGATATCAATAATAAATATATAATGGTAAATGATAGTTTTTGCAAATTTTTTAATCATAATAGAAATCAAATATTAGGAAATACCTTATCAGATATATCTAAAGATAAAAGTGCATTAAAAGAAATATATGAAGATGATAAAAATTTAATAGAATGTTTAAATAGTGAAAAATTAATATGCAAAAGTAATCAAATAGTAAAATATTGTCATACAAAGGATAAATGCAAATTTTATCAATTAAGAAAAGATTGTTTTATTGATAGAAATTTAAATAAATTTATTATAGGTATAATAAGAGACGTAGATGATATTAAAACTTCTCAAGAAGAAATGGAAAGATTAGTTAAAGAAAAAACAAAAGAGTTAGAAACATTAAAAGATTATTATTATCATTTATTTAATGATGTTCCAGTAGGTATATTTAAAATAAAAATAAAAGATGGCAAATTTATAGAAGCTAATGAATATTGTATAAAATCACTTGGATGTAGTACATTTGCTGAACTCCAATCTAGAAGCGCAATAGAATTGTATGATAATCCTTTAACAAGAGATAAAATAATTAATCAAGTTGGATCAGATGAATCAAAAAGATCAGTATTTATATTAAAAGTTAAAAGTTTTGATAAAGAAAGAACGAATAAATATTTCTTGATATCAGAAATTATTCATAATTTTGATGATTTAGAAAAAGCACATTTTGATGGGGTATTTATTGATATAACTAAACAAAAGCAATTAGAAGAAGAATTAGACAATACTAAAAAATTATATGAAGAACTTGAAAAAAGAATCAGTAAATCTGATGTAAATGAATAAAGCCCTCTTGACGGAGGGCTTTTTCTTTGATATAATATATTTAAAAGGAGAGTGATTGCTATGAAGGTTAAAAAGAACAAATATGATAGTTGGTGCTATGATGCAAAAAATAGCAAATCAAGGAAAAGAGTTAAAAGGTTGAAAAATAAAGCAGATAGAACAAATAATAAGGCAATGATTAAAAATGGACTAGAAGATTCTTCTAGTCCATTTAATTTATCTTATTAATATAAAATTACTGTGATTAGTATTTCTATTTACAAATAATGGAATTGCTAAACTACTTGTAGTATCAGTAAATGTATAAGCTGAATTATTAACAAAAATAGATTTATCTAAGAAACGAGTAACAATGTCAGAAAATGATAAATTTGGCATCATAACACCATAACTAACTAATGATTGTATATCTTTCCATAAAGTTTCTACAATAGTATGATTATTAGATAAATATTGATATACATTTCTTGATTTATCTAATATAGGTTCATTAGATACAGGCTTGATATTATATTGAAATATTTCACCATCACCAGAACAAATAATATCAGACATTCTAGAAGAAAGATGATCAGAAAATCTAACTTGTAATAAATTAACATTTTCTATTTTTGTTATAGTATAATTACTTCTAAAATATAATTTTTGTGAAGTATTAATATTAATATCAGAAGAAATATCAACTGTATCTAAATCAGAATCAATGTCAATAAATTTGTTTATATCATAAACACTACCGTGTGCATCTATTATATGAATAAAAATATTATCTCCGATATTTAATCTATGTTCTTCTCCATCTAAAGGAATAAATGTAATAGTTAAATTTTCTAAGACATAATCAGTATCTTTTACTAATTTATCAGTATCATTTAAATAAATGGCAATTGGTAATGTAGAAATATCTGTTACTGAATAACCTTGCGTAAATGAGATTATTTTTGGCATAGGCTTTCCCATTTCTTGATAATTATATAAATCAAGAATTGTTTTATGACCATTATCTGTAATTACATAATTTAAATCTGATAGTTTAACTGCCAATATAATTCATCCTAATGTGAAATAGTTTGATCTGATCTACCTTCATTTTCTTTATCTATATCTTTAGCAAAAGAAGGACTTTTTTCTAATAAAGTTTCTAGCATTTCTTTTTTCTTTTTTTCACTAAGAGAAGCAATTTCTGATTCTCTTTTTCTTAGTAATTTTAAAATTCTACTTTTATTTTCATCTGTTAGTTTAGGCATTAAAATTCGTCCTTTTTAAAATTATGCACTTGTACCAATAGAACCACCAGCACCACCAGGATTTCCAGAATTACCAGATGGAGTTGTACTTGGAGTTGTACTATATACACCATCGGGACTAGAACCAAGATTTCTTCCATCTTCTCCTGTTATTCCAGTAATAATAGACCCAACTCCAGCATTTCTACCTCTTGGATGTGTTGTAAGTTCAGTTCCCCAAGGCTCCGGTCTCATTCTATCTGCTCTAAATGTAACATTAATTTGAGCAACTTCATTTGTACTAACATCTAATGCTACATCATCAATTTTAACAGGCCATACACCAGTAAAAATATATTTTCCTGCTACTTCAGACATATCAGGAATCATCCAATAAACGGTTATAACTTTTTTATATTTTGATGCTAAATGAATAATACCTTTAGCATAATCTAAAACTGTATTTCTCCATTTAACAATTGGTGTAAGTGTATCTCCTTGTTCTACACCAGTATAAAAACTAGCAGAAAATTCAATAGGACCATCTGATCTACCACTAAAATTTGTAGTACCAGAAATCCATTGTAATTCAACTGGTGCAGTATTTGTAAACTTTAGCGTAAATTTGTTACATAGTAATTCTAAATCTCCCCCACCATCACCTAATCCTTGAACGTCGATTTTATATGTGTTAGTTCTTAATACATCATTCATATATGATAATGGATTGAAATAAATATTATCGTTAAATGCCATTATAATTTCACCTCAAAAAATTAAATTTCTTTAATTAATTTTAGGGAAGGAAGTATTTTTCCTTCCCTAAAATATTTATTTATTAATTTGATGTAACAATTTCTGATAAAGAAACACCAGTATTTGTTATAATAAATTTTGTTATGATTTTTTCTGCTACTTTTGTTGGTTGTAACCAAATTTCTGCTACCATTTCATTATTATCAATATTATA
>RZYO01000392.1 GCA_009930325.1 Spirochaetia bacterium
ATTTCAACAGATGGTGGGTCAAATTATCTTACCTCACAAGACATAAACAAATGGATTGATGTTTCAAGTCTAAGCAATACAGGTTCTTGTATTGTTAAATTAAACTTAAACACAGGAGATGGTTCGACCACTCCAAAAATACTAGGTTGGAGAGTGTTAGCAGAATAAATAGGTGATTAATTATGACAACTTTAAAAACTGACTTTTCAGATGGAGATATTTTGTATGCTGGAGCGACTACAGATAATGATAAACTTAATGGGATAACTAATGAAGTAAATCAAAAAAGTGTAATTCACAGAAAAATATTTACAGATTCTACTGAAAAAACAATTAGTTCAGTGCCTAGTTTAGAATATAATTTTAGTTTATCTGCACCAGTTAATTCATTAATTTTAAATGTAATTTTTAAAGCTTCATTAGATACTGATGGACAAATGGTAACTTTACAATTTACTGGCACAAATTTAGGTACTAAATATTTAACTACTCAATTATGGAGAAATGGTCCTGCTAGTTCTTATTTCCAGAACCCAATATTTAGTAATGCTATAGATGAAGGTTTTTTAATTATTCATGGAGACTCTGGAAATACTTATGAAGACTTTTCAAGAAGTTCTCCTGCTACTTTAAAAATATTAGATACCTCTACTACTATACAAGTAAGAGTTGCAAATAGTACTGGAAAAATAAAAAATGTAGAATTAGAAATAGTATATGCCACTCCATATGCAGAAGATTAAAGGTGAAATTATGAAAAGTATATGGTTAATGTCGGATTTTATTCCTAAGAATTTAGAAGATTTAAAAGAGTTTGAAGAAGTTTGTGTAATAAATGCATTTCATAAGATTTCTAAAGAAGACTTATTACAAAAACTAAAGAAAATTCAGAATATCACAAATGTAAGAGTAGCAGTAAATTTACATTCAGAAGAAAACGAACCAATTAAAACTGAAGATATGTTCTTTGACGAGATTAGGTTTTGGAAAAAGAATAAAATACCTGTTGTTTTAGATTACATTAGAGAAAAAGAACCTAAACTATCTAACCTATCTAAGATAAATCATATAAAAGAAATAATAGCATATGCAAAATACCTACAAGACGATATTAAAATTGCAGTTTGGAAGTTTCCTAATTGTTTTTTTGTAGC
>RZYO01000157.1 GCA_009930325.1 Spirochaetia bacterium
ACTCTCGATTTATTTCGAGGGCAGACTCAATAAGGCTTTAAATTTATGATACAATTTTAGGAACTACTCGATGCTGACACAGATTTTTGAACACTCCCACAAAATAGGGTACAAAATTACTAATCTTTAATCCAACTTATTCTTCATTTTAACGTAATTATCGAAACAAAGTTCTCCTCTTAGAATAGGGATTAGTTCAATATAATAGTTAAATAACATTTTATTCCATAATTCTTTATCAGTAGCGAAGTCTTTATTCTTTACTTTATAGTCATTAAATTCATCTATAGAAATAGATTTTGTATATACCATTGTTTCTACAAGTAAATCTTTAATTTTATCAGATAATTTTTCTTTTAGAAAATTATCTTTTAAAGATTGTGGAGCATTACTTTGAAAAAAGTTTTGATTTGCTTTTTCTATGGAACACTTATATTTTAGTATAATTTTATATAAATCTTTGAGCGCAGTATCTTTATTATAGTTATAAATATTGAATACAAGATCAGTATGAAATTGCTTTAAGTCGAGATAAAAATTTTTATATATGCGTAAATCTTCTTGTTCAATATATTTTGATATATCCTTAAATTCTCTATCAACAATTCCAACATTAAAGCGATTAATATAACTGTCTGTTTTTTCAATCATTTTATTTCGGTCAAAAGTTCCATATGGAGTAATTGCATAAAATCCTTCATCTATCTTGCGTCCAAAATAAGAATTTGTATCTATGCCTAATTCTTTTATTGCAAATTCTTTTAATAATAAAGATATATTTGCACCATATAAGAAATTGACAAATAGATAAATAATTGTACCTAGAATGATTATATAGGAGAATTGATTGATAATACGAGTCAAAGAAGATAATATAGATTCCAATATAAATTTACAAAATTTTTTTAGTTTATCACTAGCCATAATAATCCTTTTAGATTTTCCCCTTTGATTGGTCTATCAAAGAAGAAATTATTTAATAGAAAAACACCAATTTAGTTTTTATTGTACAAAAATAATAATATTTATAGTAACTATTTAATAGTTGATGAATAAGGATCAAAGTATATTATCTGAGATAAATTTAGGGATAGTACGTTATTATTGTAAAAATTTCTAACAAAAGGTTGCTCTTGAAATTATTGCATTTGTCTGATCCTCATTTTGGTCTAGATAGCTATTTCGTTCAACCACATATAGTTAAAAGAGAGCTTATTCGCTTTATTCAAGACCAAATGGCAGGACTACCTAGCGAATTTTACTTAATGATTACAGGAGATATTGTATTTAAGGGTAATAATACTTCTTTTGATATGGCTAAGGCTTTTTTTACAGATATTATTACACAAACTAACATATTAAGAGAAAATATATTAGTCTGTCCAGGTAACCATGATATCTGCAATTGTTCATTAAACGATTTCAGTATTTTTAGTTATTCAATGAGAAGAGATAACAAATTTTCATTTGAGAAAAATACAAGTGAGATATTCTTTAAAGGTGATATATGCTTTTTAGGTATTAATACTGTGTATTCTTTAGAATATAAATATGGTAAAGTTGATCTAGCTTCTTTAGATGATGTTTTGACTCAGCACAAAGATACAATTAATCAATCTAAAATGAGGGTGGTTTTCTTTCATCATCATATCTTAAATATGCTAGATCAAGATGATTCTGCAATTAAAAATGCATATCAGCTTTTTCATATGTTAGCTCTGCATAAATTTAATTTTGTTTTTCATGGACATCAACATGCAAAACAATTATTTAATATTAACGAAATTAATGTACATAGTATTTCATCCTTACTAGATAAAAATGCTAAATCAAATTTAATTAGTTTGTATTCAATAAATACCACAACAGGAAAGTTATTGAATAGAGATGAGTTTAGTTTCTCTCAAGATGAGATAAATTCAGATGGAACACGAGGGAGATATAAAAAATCATGTTAGGTAAATTTATTGTATTTGAAGGTATTGACGGTTCAGGCACAAGTACCCAATCAGAGTTGTTAAAAGATTTTTTGCTAAATAACAATATTGGTGCTGTAACAACTTGTGAACCATCAAGTGGACCAATAGGCAATTTAATACGAGAGGGATTTAAAAAAAGAGTTGCTTTTGTCAAAGATGAAAAATTATTTGATGAACAAATGGCTTATTTATTTGTTGCAGATCGCCATGATCATCTATATAATGAAATAGATGGAGTTTTTGCTTTAATTGAAAAAGGTATAACAACAATTAGCACAAGATATTTTTTTTCTTCGCTAGTGTATCATGTTTCAAATGATGCGGAATATAATTTTGTTAAGCAATTAAATCATAAATTCCCTTTGCCAGATTTGACAATTTATATTGATAACCCAGTAGAAATTTCATTAAAAAGAATTTCTTTACGGGCTCATAGAGATGCCTATGAGAATAAAGAAAAACTTGAAAAAGTCAAATTAAATTACCAAAAAGTTTTTAGCGAATATAATAAAAATTTGCTTGTTGTTGATGGTAGCAAAACAATAGAAGAAATTCATAATGCCATCAAAAAAAAGGTTATGGAGTTATATCATGACAAGGATTAATGATTTCGAAGAAATAATAAAGTTAGCACAAAGTGAGATAACTGAACCTTACAAAATGAATTTTAATCTAAATGTTGAATTTGGGATTGATTTACTGAATAATCCAATTAAAGATGCTATCAAATTAGCTACAGATTTTCAAAATCCAAAATGTCCTAAAAATTTATACATGAATCATGGAGAATATATACATCGAAATAAAGATGGTATAGAAAATATAATTTCTGAATTAAAAGCGAAGCATGCAAGCAATAGGGCAATTATTTCTTTGATTAATCAATGTGATATTGTTAATAGTGGAGATAAACCGATTCCATCGTTTATGATTTTGCAATTTAGCTTGGAAGATAGAACTTTGTATGTTACTTTATATTTTAAAGCATTAGAAGTTTCAAAATTTCTTCGTATTAATATTGAAGAAACAAGAATGATTTTGAAAAAAATTGATGATTCTTTAGTGGGCAAAATCGAAAATATTAATCTCACAATTTTTGCTTTTCGTGCTTATATTAAAGAAGATATTAATGTTTTGGAAAGACCAGAACTCGATCAAAAAACTTCACAAGAAATATTTAAGTTATTAAAAGAAGATCCAAATGTTTCTCTGATTCCTTTAATCGAGGCGAAAAAGCATTCATCAACAAAAATAGAATATCAATCTTTTCAATTTATTCGTGATTGGATTGAAGATGAAGATGCCGATATTAAAAACTTTATTCATGATAAATTAAAGCGCCCAATGATTCTTGAATATATTAAAAAAATCATTGAGATTATGCAACATATTGAGGGATTGAGATGTAAAATTTCTCATGGTACCGAAGTAAATGAAGTGGAAAAACTATATCGTGAAGAGATGGAAAAATTAATAAGAGAAATAAGAAATGACTCTTGATAAAATAAAAGAACAACAAAAAATTTTTGATTTAAGGTATAAAGGTAACATAGAATTTTATGAGCAAATTACAAATGAAAATATTGAAGTTTTAGAGCATTTGATAGTTTGTATGCTTGGCGAATTTGGTGAATTTTCAAATATAGTTAAAAAAATAAAAAGAGGTGATTTCAGTCTTTTGGATAAAAAAGATGAATTGGATGAAGAATTTATTGATATTTTCATTTATATGATCAAAATATCGAATCAATTGGGTATTAATATTGAAGAAACTTATTTAAAAAAAATGAAGAAAAATGAAGAAAAATTTGAGAAATTTCTAAAATGAATTTTTTTTATGCAGATAGTTTTAATCAATTATATTATCAACTGTTAGAATCTGCTTATTATCAAAATATTTCTTTATCTGAATCAAGAGTTGGAAATGTTAAAGATTTGGGTAAAACAGTTTATCAAATTTCAAATGACACATTTAGACTTTGTTTTTTACAAGAAAGAAATTTCAATCCTTTTTTCGCATTTACTGAAGCATCTTGGATTCTTGAAGGATTGAATAGCGTTGAACCTTTGCAACATTATATTAAAACTTATGATCAATTTTCAGATGATGGCTCAACTCTAAATGGAGCGTATGGATATAGACTGAAATCTTATTTTCATATCAATCAAATAAAAGAAGCTATTGATTTACTCAAAAAAGATGCACATTCGCGAAGAGTAGTCTTAACAATGTATTCTCCAGATGATTTGCAAAAAGATTCAAAAGATATTCCCTGTAATACAACTATCTATTTAAAAATTAAAAATAATAAGTTAGATATGACGATTTTAAATCGTTCTAATGATTTGTATTTAGGGGTGCCATATAATGTATTTGTATTTTTCATCCTTCAATGCTATATTGCGAGTCAGCTCAAATGTGAGTTAGGAATACAAACACATTATACAGATTCTTTGCATTTGTATGAAAGAGATTTTGATAAAGTAAAATGTATTTTAGATTCAAATTCTTTACAAAGTATTTCTGGCATTGAAAAACAATTGAGCTTTGATAATAGTCAATATGCTTCTATAAATCATACAAAAATTATAAGTCGTCAATTTTTTGATTTGGCAGATAGTGCTTATAAAAAGATATTTCTTGAGTATAATTTAAGTGCAAAAGAAAAAGAAGGTTTGGTTCAGAATCCAGAGAATCTTTTACAGTATTGTGTGTATAATTGGCTAAATAGAAAATCAAAAAATAAAGAAGGCAAAAGAGTGAAGTCAAATATTGAAATATTGGATTCGTTAAAGTATCAATCAATAGACGTAATGAAGAGTGAATTACAAAGAATTAGTCAAGAAAATTTAACAAATATTGACAAAATTAAAGAATTGATTTGTACAAAAATTATTTCAGAAAATAGTTTAATGAATTTTGATTTGAGTAAAACAGATCAAATAATACCTATATGCATATTATCAATTGTAAAAGACACTATCAATGCTTTTAATGTTATTGAACGAGAGTTGGTGATGTCTAATATTAAAAGTATTTGTGAAGAAGAAAATATCAATATGAATGATATAACGTATTTTGTAGGCTACACTGAAGAATTACGAGCAATTATCAATTAAAATTACACATTTTATAACAGAGGTAACAAAAATATTTTAAAATCTCTTAAACACCCTTACATACAAACTTGTATTGAACTTCATATAAAAGATTACGTAAATGCCTACAACATTACTCCAGAAAATTTGGAGCAAGAGTATTTAGTTCATCTTGGTAAAGGTAATACTAAACGTAAAAGATTGATTGAAGAGAATCAAGAAAAGATTAATGATCCATCTCTTAGCGAGTATGAAAAACAATTTTATATCTATATGAATCAAGTTTTAGAGATGATCGTTAATCCTAATGATAATAAATTGATATTGGCGCTATTAGCGATCTATTTTAATCAAAAAGATCAAATTAAAATAACGCTTATAGATGCTTTTTATTATAATCCATTGGTCAAAATTGCCTTAGATGATTTTGTAGATACTTTGCAGTATTTCGCATTCACCTATTTTGCAAAAGATAAGATAATCAATTCTTTAATGATTCTTCTTTATAGGGAGCGTTAGAAAATCTGTGTCAATCAGGTAGTATTTCAAAGACACAAGGATTGAACGATGGAATTTCAGATAGACACAGAGGCAATATTACAAC
>RZYO01000393.1 GCA_009930325.1 Spirochaetia bacterium
ATCAATAAAGAACTTTATGTTGATATTAGAAATAATAAATATACAGGTAAAAAAGATATTAACATTTTAAAACAATATCAAGGTTTAGAGAAAGAACTTATTAAATGGAGCTCTAAAAAAATTGTTAGATTTTATAAAGATGTTGTTTGTCAAGGTGATGAATTTGAAATTGGGGTTGACTTTAACACAGGTATTAACAAAATCACAAAACACAAAAAAACAACAAGCATTGATAGAAATAATTTAGCTAATATTATTGGTGCTTATGCTATCGCTTATGTTAAAGAAAATGATGAAATTGTTCCTTATATTGCTAACATTGATAAAAATAGAATTACAAGAGCTTATAATGCATCTCCAACTGAAACAAAAACAATATGGAAACAAGATACCACTAAAATGGTTATTAAAACAGCAGTGTGGGAATTATACAATATGTTAAAACCTTTTATTAATCTTCCAATTGAATTAAAAGCTGATTGGGCTAATACAAATGAAAAAATGGAATGGGTTAATACTGAAGCTACTCAAGAAGAAATAACAAAAGAATTAGAAGTAGATGCTAATTCAGGTGAAATATTAGATTTTGAAGATGAAAAACAAGATGAAGAAATTGTTGATAAAAAGGAAGTCGAAGAAACATCTCAAAAAAACAGAGGATTTTAAATGAGATGGAGATTAAAGTATTAGCAAGTTCAAGTAAAGGAAATTGCTATTTTATATCTGATGGGGTTTCTAATTTATTAATTGAAGCTGGAATTAATTTAAAAAGAATAAGACAACAAGTAGATTTAATGAGTTTAGATGGCTGTTTGCTTACACACGAACATAAAGATCATTCTGGTTTTGCTAAAGAAATTGCTAAATATTGTGGCGTTTATTCAAGTCAATATACTTTAGAGTTATTAGACTTTGGAAAATATTCTTATAATAAAAAGGTCATAAAACCTAAAATTACATGTTCTATTGGTAGTTTTAAAATTATTGCTTTTAATACACAACACGATGCAATTGATCCTTTAGGGTTTTTAATACAATCAACAGTAACAAAAGAAAAATTATTATTTGCCACAGATACATATTATATTAATCCAAAGTTCAAAGAATTAGATTATATTATGATTGAGTGTAATTATAAAGT
>RZYO01000394.1 GCA_009930325.1 Spirochaetia bacterium
CATTTTATTGAAAGATATTATGATAGTTGCAGTAAATCTACCTGTGAATGGTATGATTGGATGACTACTTACCTGGAGTACGAATAGTACTCTGGGTATCTTCTATTTCCCAACCTGGTAAAGGGTCTTCATAAAATCTATAATTAGGTTGTATATCTGAATTATTTTGATGACTAGGAGTATTAAAGCTGATTCGAGTGGTTTCAGATTCTTTAACTACTATAGTATCTTCTGTTTGTTCATAGTTATTTGACTCAAATTCTTCTGCGTTTTCTAAAAATGTATCAGTCATATTAATTTATTATTGGTTATATAAGTCAACTTTTAAATCTAATAGATAATGTAATTCAGCACGTCTATCTTTTAAGCTACCTCTATAGGCATATAAAGGATTTATTTTATAATAACCTCTACTAAGCTGTAATAAGAATTTATATTCTTTTAATTCAGCTATAGCATTAGCTACAGTACTTGTATTAACACCTAATTCACTAGCAATTCTAGCACGAGTAGCCATACCAATTTCAAAATCTTCTATTTTACCATATTTATAGAGGATAGTAACCCATACATTTTTAGCACTATTAGTTAGCTTTATAAAATCAGGTGTTGTAAACGTAAACCAAAGTAAAAACTCTTGTTCTGTTTGTACAATATACTTAAATGTTTTAGTTACACGTTCTAATTCTTCACCTGTATCTTTATCAATAACAGTAGAAACTTCTGTAATTTGATTTTTAATTTTAGGCATTTTGATATTCTTCATTTTCTTTTATTTTAATTACATTACAAAGATAATAAAAATTTTCTTATTCTAAAAATTTTAGAATAACTTTTTACACCTTATTCTAAAAAAATTAGAATGAAACCTTAGTTAAAGGCGAATGAAAGTGCAGTTAAAAGCGAACAGAACCTTAGTTAAAGGCGAACAGAAATTAGGTAAAAATGACACTTAACTGATTGACATACAGTATATTGTACTATAAAAATGAGAATAAATCCCTTCTATCTTTCTATAGTAGTAATTTTACATTATTTGATTTACTTACAATACACACATAAAAATTCATTAGGATTGTGTGACAGCTGTGGTAAAAATGATAAGAACAAATTGAATAAGTACAATACACATATAAAA
>RZYO01000395.1 GCA_009930325.1 Spirochaetia bacterium
CATAGACTTTTAGAGATTTGAAATATTCTTTCAAGTCTTTTTTTATTTTGTCTTACAGTGTATTGCAAAATAGTGTATTTAGTGATACAATGTATTACGAGGTGATAATAATGTCTATTTCAATTAGAGTTAGTGAGAAAGAATCAAAACTTATTAAAAAATATGCGGAATTAAATGGTACAACAGTATCAGAAGTGATGAGACAAGCAATCCTTTCAAAAATAGAAGATGAGTTTGATATATTTCTTTATGAACAAGCTTATAAAGAATATGAAGAAAATCCAAAAACATATACCATAGAAGAAGCTAAGGAAATTTTGGATTTTTAATCATGTATAGAGTAAAAATTTCTGAAAAAGCAATAAAGTCATTAAAAAACTTAGATAAGCAAATTGCTAGAATGATTATCGCTTGGATCGAGAAAAATCTAGAAGGAACTAATGACCCTAGAAAAAGGGGCAAAGGATTATCTCATGATAAAAAAGGAATATGGCGTTATCGTGTTGGTAATTATAGAATACTTGCCAATATTCGTGATGATGAACTAATTATATTAGTAATCGAATTTGGTCATCGTAAGGATATATACAAGTAAAGAATGGTGATTGAATATGAATGATTTAATCATTAGAAAAGCAACTATTAATGATTCTAATGGCAAAGGGTATGTACATCATAAAAGTTGGATAGAGACCTATACAGGTCTTTTTCCTGATGAAGTCATGGAAAAGATTACTTTGGAACGAAGCGTTAGATTAGCTAAAGAACATCCTGAAAATACCTATGTAGCTATTGTAGATCATAAGATTGTTGGGTTTGCCTGTTATTTAGAATCTAGAGATGCAGACTTAAAAAACGCGGGAGAGATTATGGCAATTTATATCTTGAATGATTTTAAAAATATGGGTATAGGAAAAGCATTAATGAAAGCTTGCTATAAAGAATTATCTAATTTTAATATTATCGCTGTATGGGTTTTGGAAAGTAACAAAAAAGCAATTGGTTTTTATGAATCTGAAGGCTTTAAAAAAGATGGATATTCAAAAGTAATATATACAAAGAAGACTATTAGGATGATAAAAAATGCAACATAAAATCCCAATTAGAATATGAACTTTTAGCATTATTT
>RZYO01000158.1 GCA_009930325.1 Spirochaetia bacterium
GTATATCATAACTAATCTTTTCTAAATATATGATTCAATGTGGTACTTTGTGAAGATTAAGTTTTATTAAAATGTCCAAACTTTCCGTGCCGGTTCATAAGTCTTTATTTTTTTAATAAAACTTCAAATAATTTTTATTAAAAATTATCTTTGATATTTTTAAACATACTTTTGATGTCTCCAATTTTATTTAAAAGCGAAGGGACATGTTTAAAATAATAAAATTAAAGTAATTATATTTATTCAAATCAATTATACTTAAATATTAGGTACAATTAAAAGAAAGATAAGCTAAATAACAAATTTTAAAATTTTAAAAAAAAGAACTATTAATTTATTATTTACTAATATATTATAAGAATCATGGAAAATAATAGAAATTCATTAATTCAAATGCAAAATAGAAGAAATATTTTAAAAAAAGTTTGGGAAGAAAGATCTATTTCAAGAGCCCAAATTGCAAAAGATTTAAACATAACTCCTGCTACAGTCTCTTCAAATGTAGCAGAACTTGAAAAATTGAATTTTATTAGATTAGGACAAGAGGGAGAATCTTCAGGTGGTCGCAAACCTAAAATGCTTGAGATAAATGAATCTTCTTTATTAAGTATCGGCATAACAGTAAAAAAGTTTGAAGTAGTATCTGTAATTGTAAACCTCACAGGCAACGCAAAAATAACAAGAACTGATAAATATCCTCTACCTATTACAAAAGAAAATATATTTAATACAATAATTTATTCAATTAAAGAATTAAAAAAAAATATTAACGGGAATTATCAAAGGATTTTAGGTATTGGAGTAGGATTCCATGGCGTTGTTGATTACAAATCAGGAATTTCTATTTTTGCACCTGCTTTTAATTGGAGATATATAAATATTAAAGCACTTTTGGAAAATGAATTTAAAATACCTGTTTTTGTAGATAATGACGCTAGGGTCATGGTTTTAGCAGAAAAATGGTTTGGAAAATACAGAAACCTTAACAATCTAATTTTTTTAAGTTTAGATTCTGGAGTAGGTGGAGGAATCCTTATTGATGGAAAAATATTTAGAGGTGTTAATTCCGCAGCAGGTGAAATAGGACATATCCGAGTAAAAGAAAATGGTGTTAAATGTCTTTGTGGAAACTATGGATGTCTTGAAACTGTTGCCTCAACTAGAGCATTAATACAAGAAATTATCACTCAAATTCAATTAGGCTATCCAACAATCATTACGTCAATGGTAGAAAATGGTGATTTAAATAAAATCAACTATTCGATAATTGATAAAGCTGCAAAAGAAAATGATGAATTAACTATAAAGGTTTTAAATACAATTGGAATCTATGTAGGTACAGCTTTAGCTGATATAATAAATGTATTTAATCCTGAAGCAATAATTATTGGTGGAGAGCTTTCGAAATCTTGGGATTATATTTCAAACCAAATTTCAGATACAGTAAAAAAACAATCGATGACTGAATGTTGCAAAGATGTAAAAATATTAAAATCTTCATTCGAAGGGAGCAAAGGTGAAATAGGCGCTGCTGCTTTAGTATTAAATAAAATATTAGAAGAAGACTATTTATAATTAAAATAGATCTTAAAAAATCATATCTATATTATATTCAACTTTATTTAATTGTTAAAATTAGTTTAAAAATTCTTTTTTTTCAATAAAGCTTAATAAAATATTATAAAAATTTATAATTTATTACTTATATTAAAAGAAGTTAATTAAATATTAAAATAAAACTTGCACGTTTATTCATCTAATGTTATGCTATCTATAGCAACAATAAATGCTATTATTTTTTAAATACTTTTTTTAATCATTAAACAAAGTATTTAAATTTAATTACACAAAAGGAGAAAAATATGAAAAAAGTAACTACAATTTGCTTAGCATTACTTTTTGTTTGCAATTTCAATGTATTTGCAAACGGTCAACAAGAATCAGGAATACCAAAAATAGGTGTTACTGTCTATAAATATGATGATAATTATATGTCATTTGTAAGAAAAGCAATTGAAAAAGCAGCTGCAGAAGATAACAGCAGTGAATTGTTAATTTGTGACTCAATGAATGACCAAGCAAAACAAAACGATCAAATTGACACATATATCAACAAAGGTGTTAAAGCATTATGTGTCAATTTAGTTGAACCAGCAGCAGGCCAAACAGTTGTTGAAAAAGCCAGAAAAGCAGGAATTCCTATAGTATTTTACAACAAAGAACCAGCAAAGGAAGTAATAATGGGATATGATAAATGTTGGTATGCGGGAATAACATCTGCAGAATTCGGAATTCAACAAGGTCAAATGATAGTTGATGCGTGGAAAGCAAATCCAAGTTGGGATAAAAACAATGACGGTAAAATTCAATATGTTTTATTGAAAGGAGAACCAGGTCATCCTGATGCTGAAGTAAGAACTAGCGAACCAATTAGAATAATCAAAGAAGCTGGAATTGGTGTTGATGAATTAGAACTTCAAACTGGTATGTGGGACGCATCTAAAGGTAAAGATTTAATGGAAACTTGGTTAGCAAAACATGGCGATAAAATTGAATTTGTTATTTGCAATAATGATGCTATGGCTCTAGGTGCAGTTGAAGCCTTAAAAGCAGCTGGATACTTTACTGGAGATAAATATATGCCTGTTGTCGCTGTAGATGGATTACCAGAAGCAGTAGAATTGATTAAAAAAGGTCAATTATTAGGAACAATATTAAATGATCCAAAAGCACTAGGGCTTGCAGCATACAAAATGACTGTTAATGCTGCTCAAGGAAAAGATCCATTAGATGGAACAAATTATGTTTTTGGAGACAAAAAAGATGTTCGTGTTGCTTGTGAAATAACAATGTCTGACAATCTTGATAAAGCTATTGAAGCATACAAATAATCAATATTCAAAATTATTAAACATGGTGCGCTTTGCACCATGTTTATATATTAATAATTGGAGAAAATTCTTATGGAGAATAATCCTATCTTATTACAAGTTAGTGATATGTCAAAATCATTTCCAGGAGTTCAAGCATTAAATAACGTAAGCTTAAATGTTAAAAAGGGAACAGTTCATGCTCTTGTAGGAGAGAATGGGGCAGGAAAATCCACTCTAATGAAATGCATTTTTGGAATATATCATCCAGACAAAGGTACTCTAAAGCTTGAAGGGACCACAGTAAGTTTTTCTGAGCCAAAACAAGCCCTCGATAATGGAATTACTATGGTTCACCAAGAATTGAATCAAGTTTCTAGATTAAGAGTAATGGATAATATATGGCTAGGCCGATTTCCTATGAAAAATGGAATCGTAATTGATGAAAAAAAAGTATTAAATGATACCAAAACTATATTTTCAAATCTTGAAATAGATATTAACCCATTAACAAAAGTTGAAAAATTATCTGTTTCTGAAAGACAAATGATCGAAATAGCAAAAGCAGCTTCATACAATGCAAAAATCATTGTAATGGATGAACCAACATCTTCTCTGTCTGAAAAAGAAGTAGCCCATTTGTTTAGAGTAATTAACAAACTAAAAGAAAAAGGATGTGGCATAATTTATATTTCTCATAAATTAGAAGAAATTTTTAGTATAGCTGATGAAGTATCTGTTATGAGAGATGGAAATATGATTTCAACAGAAAAAATTGAAGATATTAATATAGATAATGTAATTACATTGATGGTAGGAAGAAAACTTGATAACAGATTCCCAAAAAAGACAAATAAGACAGATGGAATTCTTTTAGAAGTTAAAAATTTATCTTTAGTTTATTCTCAGCTCGTAAAAAACATTTCTTTTACTCTTAAAAAAGGAGAAATATTAGGAATAGCCGGATTAGAAGGTTCAATGAGAACTGAAATTATTGAAGGATTATTTGGTTATAGAACAAAAGAATCTGGCGAAATTATTGTAAATAATAGTTTATGTAAAAATAACTCTCCATCTAATTCAATTAAAAACAAATTTGCCCTTCTAACAGAAGAGAGAAAATATAATGGAATATTTCCTGGAATGACCGTAAAAGACAACATAATGATTTCAAATATAAATGAATATTGTAAATTTGGAGTAATAAATGATGAAAAAGTTAATAAAGATGTTTTCAAAATAATTAAATCTCTAAATGTAAAAACACCTTCTGAAAAAGCAATGATTAGAAATCTTTCAGGAGGAAATCAACAAAAAGTAATATTTGGACGTTGGATGTTAACTTCCCCTGACATTCTCCTGTTAGATGAACCAACAAGAGGAATAGATGTTGGAGCTAAATATGAAATTTATCAACTAATTATTGAATTAGCAAAAGAAGGGAAAGGAATTATCATGATTTCTTCAGAAATGCCAGAACTTCTAGGTGTTTCAAACAGAATATTAGTAATGAGCAATGGAAAGATTGCTGGAATAGTTAACACAGAAGAAACAAACCAAGAAGAAATTCTTCGATTAGCAGCAAAATATTTATAGGAGTTCATAAAAAATGATTGAGTTAACAAAAGACGATATAGAGAAGAAAAGAAAACAACGGATTATTAAAACACGATTAATGAATAATGCTATCTATATTGTATTATTTGTATTAATAATAATTATAACCATAGTAGATCCCACTTTTCTTTCAATAAATAATTTTAAATTTATTTTTACTCAAGCCTCAACTAGAATGATCTTAGCTTTAGGGGTTAGTGGAATTATTGTTTTAGCTGGAGCTGATTTAGCTATTGGAAGATTTGTAGGTTTAGCGGCAGTAGTATCGGCCTCAATGATGCAAGCCTTAGATAACCCTAACATAATATTCCCAGGACTAAAGTTACCTGTTTTTATTCCAATTCTTTTAGTAATTTTAATCTGTGGGTTAATTTCTATGATAGATGGAATAATCGTAACAAAACTTTCAGTCACGGCATTCATTGCAACACTAGGAATGCAAATGATTTTATATGGTGCAACTTCTACTTATTATGAAAAAGTCTGTGGAGCAGCCCCTATTGGCAGTCTAAGAAATTCCTTTACAGCTTTTGCTCAAGGAGATTTTTTAGGCATACCAAATTTAATTATTTATGCTGCAATTATTGTTGGAATTATGTGGTTTATTTGGAATAAAACTAAATTAGGAAGAAACCTTTTTGCAATTGGTAATAACACTGAAGCTGCAAAAGTTTCTGGGGTTAATATTACAAAAACAATTATTATAATTTATTTAATCGCAGGTTTTTTATATGGCTTTGCAGGAGCTTTGGAAGTTGGAAGAACAGGAAGTGCTACAAACAATCTAGGAAATGGTTATGAATTGGATGCTATCGCAGCATGTGTAGTGGGTGGCGTCTCATTAATGGGGGGTGTAGGCTCAATCTTTGGTATTGTAATTGGTGTAATAATATTCCAAGTAATCAACTATGGATTAGTCTATATAAGTGTAAGCCCATACATGCTTTATATAATCAAAGGAGCTATTGTTATTTTAGCTGTTGCAATTGATGCACAAAAATATGTTACAAGAAAATAATTAGGAGGAATGATAAAAAGTAATAGTAAGTAGTTTACAGAAGAATTCTTGTTGGGTGTATACTTTTACACATAACAAGAAAGCTAAGATGCAA
>RZYO01000396.1 GCA_009930325.1 Spirochaetia bacterium
CCAGCTTCATTAGCAATAATAATCTTTTTTCTTGGAGCGTCAATTTTTAAATCTGGAAATTTTTCTAATAAAAGATTAGCTAATGGCGATTGAGTATCCATATTTAATTCAACTAACATTCCAACTTCAATATCTAACACTTTATCATATAGAATAGTACATTTCTTAGGATCATTGATAACATATCTTAAATTATTTACTGTTTTTCTAATTTCTAAGAAACAATCTCCATATAATAAAGTATTGAAAACAATTTGAGGAAGAACTTTTTCTATTCCTGTTCTAGAAAAAATGATTCTTCCTATTTCTTCGCCTTTTTCTCCTCTAGGACCAGCAATAGGAGTAAAAACTAAATTATTATTATTTTTACCTAAATTTGGTGCAAGAGTTTCATCAACATATATACTAACAGCTTTTGCTGCTTCTGGTATTTTATAGTAGATATTTTCATAATCAGAATATCTGCCTGTACGACCCATTTCAAGATCAAATAATTTTTGATAATAAAATGAATCCATACCAAAGAAATCACCAACAAATAAACGCATTAATGTTTCTGAATCAACAACTTTAGAAATATCGACTGTTCTATTTAATGGATTATAAACCTTATCTTTAGATTCTTCATTTACATATTTATCTATAAGATTTTGTAAAGATTTTTTAATATTTGAAAGTAAAATCATATTTAATCATCCTGATCTTCTTGACTAGCTACAGCTATAAGTTCTTCTGTATCATTATAATTTGGTAAAATATAACAATCTGGCTCTTTTCTTATTTGATTCATTAATTCTCTTACTGAAATACTTGGTCCTGTTAAAACTTCTGTTTTTTCTCTATCTTTTTTCTTCATTTCTAATTCTTCTTTTTTCATAATTAATTCTATAATACTTTTATATAATCCTGCTCTTTTAACTGGTGCAGATTGATAACAATCAATTAATTCTGTTAATGCTGAAATATTAGTAGAACGTAATGCTCTTGGATCAGTAAAAAATTTAAATTTATCTAATAAATTTGCAAGTATTACACCAACATCTTTTTCCCTATCTTCTGATAAATTAATTGATTCTTCTATTTTTTCTATATAAGAATCAATATCTTCAAACTTTTTCAATTTG
>RZYO01000033.1 GCA_009930325.1 Spirochaetia bacterium
CGCTTGAACATAAATAATAAATTGGACAAAATGAATAAGCAGTAATTTGCAAAGCATCTGAGCAATCATTTGACAGAATTACTTAGCAAGAACAATATTATTTCTGTTTAATAATATTTAAATTAATAAACTATATATTAAATTAAATTAAAATAATCAAATCTTTTATTAGCAAAAAACATAAATAGCATTATTTCTAATTCTAGGGTATTATAATAATAGAATATAAATAAAGGGATAAATATGAACGGAGAAAAAAAATTTGCTGTATTAATTGACTCAGAAAACATTAGTTCAAATTATATTAATATTATATTTGATGAAATATCAAAAGAAGGGACAGCTACCTATAAAAGGATATATGGAGATTGGACTAAAAATGATTCAAAATGGAAAAAAGTTCTACTCGAATATTCCATTGTTCCTATTCAACAATATAGCTATACCAAAGGAAAAAATGCAACAGATAGTGCCATGATAATTGATGCAATGGATATATTGTATTCCTCAAATGTAGATGGATTTTGTTTAGTGTCTTCAGATAGTGACTTCACAAGACTAGCTTCTAGATTAAGAGAATCTGGAAAAACCGTTATTGGAATGGGAGAAAGCAAGACGCCCAAACCTTTCATAGCTGCTTGTGAAAAATTTAAATTTTTAGATATATTATTATGTGCTGCTGAAAATGAAGATAATTGCCCTGATAATCAAGAAGAAAAAATTATTCCACCACTAAAACAAAGTGCTGAATTACAACCCATTATTAAAGCAATAAAAACTATTGTAAATGAAACAAGTGATGAAAGTGGTTGGTTAAATGCTGGAACATTAGGCTCAATATTAGTTAAAAGATTCCCTGAATTTGATGTAAGAAACTTTGGCTTTTCAAAAATGACTCCTTTTTTAGAGTCTATTAACACAGTTGAAACTAAACGAGAAAACCTTGGCAACAATGGTGTTCAAATTGTATATGTTAAAAACAAGAAAAGAAGACGATAAATAAAATTAAGCTATCAAATCTAAATAAGAAATGATAGCTTGAAAAATTAGAATTTTACTTTATCTAATTTTTCCATCAATTGAAAAGTAATTTCTTTACTTTCATTAATAAACGAGTTTTCCTCTACAGCCCCCAATACAATATCTCTCTCTTCATTATTTCTATAAGTTATTGATCTAAAAGAATTGTTGTAATCTTTTACTCTTGTTTGAAAGACTTGATCTTCAATATATAATCTTGTTTTTTTTGCTAAATCTTTTATCTTATTCCAAATATCAGCCGTTATATAATCAACTTTAAAAACATCCCTTAAAATACCTAAAGCATTTTTGACTTTTTCTTGTTCATAAACAGAATCCCATTCTTTATAAACATCATGAACTTCTTCCCAACTAGAAATATTCCCTTCTCTTATATCTTTTCTAAGTGAATCAACTTTTTCTTCTTTAACAATTTGTCCACCAATATTTACCCACGGTTTAAGATCCCCCGCTAAATTCTCTTGTAAAACAGAAATAGAACAATTTGCTTTATCACACCAAGAAGAAAGCTCTATTGCTCCATAGTAAATAAGCATTTCCTTGTATGCATGATAAGCTTCATAAGGTTTTAATATTTTTACTGGAATGTTTGAGTTTTCACTATCTAAACTAACAACATTTAAATTATCAACAATAATTTTATCAGAATTTAATAATTCTGCGCCCAATTTTAATGAAGCCTCTTGAGTTAGATTTTCATTTGTATATGCCTTTGCAACTAATAATCTAAGCAATTTTCTTGCTTCAAGAATTGATAGAGCTGTATCTGGTGCTAAATAATTACTTTCAACAATTTGATTAATTACTTTTCTATTATCTCTTTTCTTTACTTTAAAACTATTTCTTTCAAGCGCATACAAATTATACATCCACCAATATGCAGGCATAATTTGTCTAACATCATTTTCGCAACTCAAAAGAGAAAAAGGAAATGTTATATTTAATTCGCTAGGATAATTGCCTTTTGCAATCAATGTAAAAGGGGCAAATTTACAATTATGCTTTAAGGTACTAGATAAAGCAGGCCAGAATCCTCTAGCTGCAACTATTTCACCATCAGCACCTCTACTATTATGATTTGAACCAATATTAGCTCCAGCAGCCATATTTGAAAGACCTTGAATATTTGAAGCAATTAAAAATGAATTATTATGATGTTGCTCATGCGCTGGGAAAACTAAATTATTTAGAACTTCACAACAACTTATTGTAGAATTTTCTCCTAAAATTGAATTTATTAATCTAGCACCATATTTTAAATTAGAATTATCCATCATAACAAAACGAACAGCCTTACAACCATAAAATATATGACAGCCTTCACCAATAATACCATTTACTAATTCAACACCTTCTCCAATTTGACTTGGCATATCTTCACTTGATTTTATAGTTAAATTTTTTAGTTTATTAGCTCCTTTAATATAAGAGCATTCTCCAACATTAACATCTTTTATAATTCTACAACTTTTTATTACAGAATTTGACTCTATTACCCCGTAACAACCTCTTTTTTTACACATAGAAGCATTAGTAAAATCATTAAATTTATCCATTAATAATAAATCAGCCCTATAACTTCCCCACAAATATGCGTCTGCACAAGTCATATTGATAAAAGGATAGACTTTTCGACCTCCAGCTTCATTCATTATATCAATTGAGACTCTCACTGATTCATCTTCATCTTCTTTAATAACACCAACACCAAATTTAGCATGATTGGTTGTTTGCAGTTCATCAATTTGATGAAGAATTACACGGTCTTTTATTATATAGTGACTCAAATAATGACATTTATTAATTGCGCAATTATCGCCTATATCGCAAGAGATAATTACACTATCTACAATACCTTGATTTAAAGCAAAATCATGATATTTTAACAATCCTTTTTCTATTTTTCCAAGTCTTACTAAGCCATAAAAACTAGACCTCAATATTAATGAAGGTTCAAAAGGATCTAAAACAAAGACTTTTTCCCAAGAAGAAGAAGTATTCCCGTTTTTAATTAATATATCAACTTCTGAAGGAGTTAAAGATCTCCATTCTTTTTTTTCAACTTGTTGATTTCTAAAATGAAATTCATCCTGATTATTCTCAAGATATTTTTCTTCTAAAAAACTTTCACCCAATATATTGTTGTTTAATAAAATTACTTTACTCATAAGAAATAGTATAAATGATTTTCTTATAATTGCAATATCTGCTTCAAAATTTACACAAAAGGGTTTATTTTCTATTTTTTTTCAAACATTTCTATAATATATATATTATAAACAATAAGTTATTACAAAAAGTTGTATAATCAATACATAATTATACAACAATACTTGCCTTTGGTTTATTGTTGAAGTAATATAACCATTATGAGTGATAATAACGAAAGAAAATTAATAAAACTAATTAATATAATAAAAAGTAACAAAAATTCTTCAGATTTAAAAAATTTAACTCAACAAAATATTGATAAACTTAATGATGAAAGTTTACCAAACTCATATTGGGTAAAAAAAGCTTTAAAAAAGCATACAAAAAATATATCAAAAAAAACTTTTATTATTCCTGTTGATGGTGGAGCAATAACTGGTTATTTATTTGAAAAAGAAAATAATGCTGATCATGGAGGGCTTACTCCTTTAATTATATTTTTCCATGGCGGTGGCTGGATTTGGGGAAATATGGAACTTTACTCTTATTATTGTTCTAGAATTACTGAAGTTACAAAAGTTAGAGTACTTTCTGTTGATTATAGACTTGCCCCAAGATATAAATTCCCAACAGCACTAGAAGATTGTTATAACACCCTACAGTGGGCCTTTAATGGAGCAAGATATTGGAGAGTTGATCCTGATAGAATTTATTTGATGGGAGATTCTGCTGGAGGAAATCTTTGTGCAGGAGTATCTAGATTAGCAAGAGATAGAAAAGGCCCAAAAATTGCGGGACAAATATTATTATATCCAATTACAGATGCAAGAATGAGAACAGATAGTTATGAAAAATATTCAAACACTCCGACAATCAGTAAAGCAGAAATAGGATTTTTTATTGAACAATATCAATCAGAACCAAAAGATATACTAAATCCAAATTTTTCTCCTTTATTAGCAAAGGACCACTCAAGACTTCCTCAGACATTAATAATAAGTGCTGAAATTGATCCTTTAAGAGATGATTCAATGCTTTATGCTGATGCTTTAGCCTCTGCTGATACCCCAGTTAATTATTTAGAAATTAAAAATGCTTATCATAGCTTTATCAATTTACCAATGGCAAAGGGCAATGAAGAAGCAGAATGTGCTGTATCTCAATTTGTAAATGGAAAAAGTTTATCAAAAATAATTTTGACAACAGAAAAAAAAATGAAAAAAGAAATTGAAAAAGAAAGAAAACAGGCCAAAAAGAAAAAAAACACTTTTAAAATATTATAAAATCATTTTATAAATACTTTTCTAGGAGTAGGATCTTTTCCCAGTAATAACCCTAGAGATTCTTTTACATAAGAAAAAGGTCCTATCTTATATTTTCTATTCGCTGAAAAATAACAATAAAAACAATAATCATCTTCCATGTATCTAACATCACAACTTGTTATATATCTTGAAGCCCAGCCTGATTTTGGTAAACTTAAAATCGGCTTTCTTTGAGATTCTTTCCACAGAATACCATCTTCACTTTCAAGTTGAATCAAAGAACTAATACTTTTATTATTATCTTTATCCCATCCAAAAGCACATTCTAAAGCAATGTATCCACCCTCTTTTACAGGGACAATGCGAATACTTCCTGTAGCTAAATTTCTAAATTTATTATCTGCATCCGGTCCTATTAAGGGTTTATTATCATTTTGAACTAAATACGGACCAAGCAAAGATTTTGAGCTTGCCATTGAAAAATATAAAGTTGCCTTTTGCTTTGTATCATTCATCAAAATATGTGAAGCGCCAAAATATAATCGATATCCTAATTTTTCATCATAAAACAATTGTGGACGAGATAATCTAGGTTTTTTTAATCTGGTATTTGCAAAAGGGACATCTTTACTATCTAATAATATTTGAGGTTTACTAAAACTTATCATATCAAGAGTATGACAAATTTCAATTCTACTTCTAGATATCTTATTTTTATTTTTAGCTTTTATTTCTTTCCAAGCTAAGTTATCTGGAGTAGAATCGTGCTTTTCATAAATTAAATACCAAAGACCTTTATTAAAAAAAATAAAAGGAGAATGACCTCTTAGTTCAATCATTTTTTTTGGTTGCCAATCAAGTCCATTATTACTTATATAATGTTGTATTCCAATCCAATTGTGCGCAAAAAGATGCCAATTATTATCTGGTGAATCTTCAGGCATAATAAAAGTAGGATCACATAGTCTTGGAATATGAAGTTTAGCCTCAAGAATAGGCTCATCAATAAATGGATACCAACTTAAATTGTTATAAGTATCAATAGACTGAAGTGTCATTATTTTCTATTTCCCTTTCTTTTCCCAAAAATTGGAACTAATTTATCTTCTAAGTTAAATTTAACAATGGCCCAATTAACCAATTTGGAATATATAAAAATACTACCACCAATTGCAACAATAAATGATAACCCAAGCATTATAATACCCAAATTACCATTCAAATCAAAAAGCAATCCTGCAATAAGAAAAAAAACTATAAAAATTGCAAACATAATTAATATATTTACAATAGTAGCAACAATTATAAATATTGCTGTATTTGACTGTTTACTCATAACTTCCTCTTTAAAAAATACTATCATATCAAAATATCAACATCAATATTTTATTTTGTTAGATTTTTTTATTATTAAAATATCCATATATAATGCTGATTAACATAAGAACTCCACAAATAACAATACTTGCATCAGCAAAGTTCCAAGTTGGCCATCTTTCTAAACCAAATAACCCAAAAACTTTATTACTCATAAAATCAACAACTTGGAAATCTCTAAATATTCTATCTATTAAATTCCCAACTCCGCCTCCGATAAAACCAGCAAGCAGCCATCTTTGGAAAGGAGAAATTGTTATTTCTTTTTCATAATACATTAAATAAAAAACATAAAACAATACAATAATAGGAATAATAATAAACAATGTTGTTCTCACAGGCAAAGAAAGAGTATGCCCTAAACTAAAAGCAACAGCATTATTTCTTACATGTATTATTTGTAGAAAATCATTAAAAAAGGAATATCCAATTGTATTTAACTTAATATTATTTATAATAAAAATTTTAGAAAGTTGATCTATTATAATTATAAAGACTGATAAAAAAAGATGTTTATATTTTTTCATACTACATTCCTATAATCCCGTAGGGACATCTATAAATTTAACGAGTACTTTATATCTTTTACTCATTTTAATAGCTAAAGCTTTTACACCAAAAGTTTCACTTTCATAATGACCACCACATAACATTGATATACGTTCTTCCTTGCAAAAGTGGTATTCACTGTGCCTTGATTCTCCAGTAATTAACAATTGGCAACCTAATTCTTTTGCTTGATGGATATCATGAGCTCCTTCTCCGCTAACAATTGCAATTTTTTTTATAGGAGTATCACAGAAATCTAATAATATTGGATTGCTAAAATTTAAATCACAAGCAATTTGCTCAATTGATTTCTCATTTTTTAATATTCCTATTACTCCAACATTTTCCCCTTTATATGAAAAAGAAGCTTCAATATCCACTAAATTTAATTTTTTTGCCATCATCACATTATTACCAATCTCTAAGTGAGCGTCTAAAGGAAGATGTGCTGCATATAAATCTACTTTATTATCAATTAATAATTTAATTTTTTTATAAAAATTATCTTTTATTGCAATAGGAGCTCCCCAGTAAAGGCCATGGTGAACAATTAACATATCAGCTTTTGATTCAATTGCTTTCTCAATAGTTTCAAGACAAGCATCAACTGCAAAAACAATAGTTTTAATATCTCTATTTTCTGCACCAACTTGTAAGCCATTTAATGATGCATCAATACTATTAAATCTATTAATTTCTAAATATCTATCTAAATAAGTTATTAAATCATTTCGTTTCATAAAAACCATTATAATAGAGTTGACAGGGATTTACCACCACTTTATATTTTTCTCATGGCAGAACATAAAATAAACATAAAAGAATTATCTTTTGAAGAAGCGTCTTTTTCAATTAAAGAACTTCCAAATAATATTATTGAATTAAATAATGATGAAATAATCGGGCAACCAAGAGCTATGAAAGCTCTTGAAATGGGATTAAACGTAGATAGATGGGGATATAATATTTTTATATCTGGAGATAGTGGGACAGGAAGATTATCTGCAGTACAGGCTGTTGCATCCTCTATGTCCGAAGATTTATCAAACATTAAAGACATTGCATATATACATAACTTTATTAATAGTGATAATCCGAAAGCTTTAATACTAGATAGAGGTATAGGGAAAAAGTATAAGAATGCTTTAGAACAATTTATTCAAAACCTCAAAATAAACTTAAATGAAAAAAATAAAGATACTATTAATATTGCAATAAATGAAATAGAAAAGATAAAAAAAGATTTTCCAGACAATTCAATTCTTGAACATTTGTCTCTAATACAAAAAGATTTAAATTCAATATCACTAGAAACTAATAAAGATATTACAACAAGATATAATATCAACCTAGTTATCGATAATCAATTTAAAAAAACAAGACCCTTTGTAATTGAAAATCACCCTTCCTTTGCAACACTGTTTGGAGGAATTGATGATAGTAAAGATGAAAATCTACTCCCTTATCAAAGAATAAAAGCTGGTTCAATTTTAGAATCTTGTGGAGGGATCTTGGTTCTTTATGCTGGGGAGTTATTACAAGTTGAAGGACTTTGGGAAGCTTTAAAAAAATATTTAGATTCAAATAAATTACGTATTAAAAATGATAACTATACACCAAAAGGCATATTGAAAGATAGAAATATTAGAGCAGAAGTCCCAAGACTACCATTAAAAGTTGTATTAATTGGGAATGAAGAAATTTATAACAAATTAAGTGAAATTGATGAACAGTTTTTAAAACATTTTAAAATTTCAGCGCAATTCGACTATTCAATGGAATTAAACGATGAAAACATTGCCCTAACATTAGCTTATCTTGATAAATTCTCAAAAAATAATAATATTCTTGAACTAGATGACTCTGGCAAAAGAGCTATATTAAGATTTAGTGCTTGGTTTTGCGAACATAGAAATGAACTCACTACACAATTCTCTCAATTAACAGATTTATTAGTTGAATCAAATTGGTGGGCACAAAAAGATAATAAAAAAATAATAGATGAACTAGCTATAAGAAAAGCTTTAAAAGAAAGAGACTATACTGTTTCTTTAATTGAAAGCAAAATTAACCAAGAAATTGAAAGAGGGGAAATGATTATTTCATTAACTGGATCAAAAGTTGGTGTTGTAAATGGATTAGCTGTAATCGATAGAGGAGCATCTTCCTTTGGTCTTCCAACAGTAATAACCGCAACTGTTGCTCCAGGAAGTGAAGGAATTGTAAATATTGAACATGAAGCAGGCCTTTCAGGTGAAATTCATGATAAAGGATTATTAATATTAGAAGGATATTTAAGAAAGCATTATGCTAGAACTTTTCCTTTATCAATCTATGCTGGAATCTGTTTTGAACAATCTTATGCCGAAGTTGATGGAGATAGTGCATCTTCTTCAGAATTATATGCGCTGTTATCTGCAATAGCAGAAATCCCAATACGACAAGATATTGCAGTAACAGGAAGTGTTAATCAAATGGGAATAATACAGCCTGTTGGTGGGATAAATGAAAAAATTGAAGGTTTTTATAATGCTTGTAAAAGACTTGGTTTAAATGGAAGACAAGGGGTTATTATTCCAATTCAAAATGTTAAGAATTTAATATTATCTTATGAAGTTGAACAAGCAATTAAAGATAAAAAATTCCATATATATCCTGTAAGTACTATTGATGAAGGAATGCAAATTCTAACTAATAGAGCAATTGGAGAAAGAGGTAAAAAAGGGAATTTCCCAATGGATACTCTTAATAGAGAAATTGATGATTCCCTTAAAGAATTATTTAAATTAGTTGGGGCTTCTAGAAGCTAAATGCCAATATTGAAGCATAATTCCAGTTGCAACGCTAACATTTATTGAGCCCTTAGTTCCAACTAAGGGTATCGATACTCTTCCTAAAGATTCATCACATAATTTCAATAACCTTGGGCTAACGCCAAATTCTTCGCTTCCAATTACTGCAATTCCATCAGAAGGAAACTCAAATTTATCAATTTCAGTACCACCTAATTCTAAAGCAAACATTTTTGTTTTGTTTTTAATAAGTTCTGAAATAAGGTCTTCTTCTTCAATATATCGAGAATTAACAGTTTTTGTTGTTCCTCTTGCACTTCTTAAGCACCTTGTGTGGTTAATATCTGCACTTCCTTCAACAAGAGAGATATCTTTAACACCAAAAGAATCAGCGCTCCTAAAAATTGAACCAATATTAAAAGGTGCTCTTATTCTATCAATAATTAAACTATGATTAAATATTATTCTTTGCTCTTGATCTAAAGAACCTTCTTCGTTATAAAAATCCCAATCAGAAGGTTCTGAATCTAAAGCTCTTAATAAAAGTTGACTAATATCCTCATACAAAACATAATCAGAATTACTTAAAACTAATTTATTTCTTAATTTATCAAGTTTATTATAGTACTCAGAAGATAAAACATTTTTACTTTTTTCACTATAAAGAACATCAAAAACTTCAAGAAGATAATCCTTATCAAAAGGTTGAGTTATTGCTTGATGAAATATTGAAGAACACTTTCTAACTTGAGTTCTATCTTTTAAAGAATATAATTTTTTTACAGTAATCACTCTTTTTCATCAACCTCATCACTTGCAGCGGTAGGACAAACACAAATTGCAAACTCTCCTTTTATTGCTGCTCTCTCTTTAAAATTATTTACAACATTTTCAACATTGTCTCTTATTATTTCTTCATAGGCTTTTGTTAATTCTCTTGCTACGACAACAACTCTATTTGGATCTAAATCTTTTAATTCCTCTAAAGTTTTTAAAACTCTATATGGGGATTCATATATTATGAAAGCTTCATCTCTTTCTAATAAAACTTTTAATCTAGTTATTCTTTTACCTTTTTTAATTGGTAAAAAACCTTCAAAAGTAAAAGTTTTACCAACATATCCTGAAACACTAATTAAAGTAGAAAATGCACTAGCTCCAGGAATTCCAACTATATTAAATCCAGCTTCTCTAACACAAGTTACTAAACGAGCTCCAGGATCACTAATTGCAGGAGTTCCAGCATCACTAACAAAAGCAACATCAAGGCCTTCTTCTAATAAACCAACAATTCCTTTTGCTGAAGATTTTTCATTATGCGCATGAGTTGCAATCAATCTTTTATGGATATCATATTTTGACAATAGCTTTTGAGTATGCCTTGTATCTTCACAGGCAATAACTTCTACACTCTTTAATACATTCAATGCTCTTAATGTAATATCTTCTAAATTACCAATAGGGGTTGCTACTATATATAATGTGGCCATATTAACTCCATAAACCTAAGCTTATAAATAATGTACAACAGTTGTAAAAAGAAAACAACAATCAACCCAATTATTCAAAAAAAATATAATTCGGGTTTTTACTATTTAATATATGGTTTTGGTATTTTTTACCATATCTATAAATATATTCCCAATATACTTAATATATATAAAGTTGTTTTACCCCTTTTTTATGATTTTTCTCTCTATTTTCACTTTTGGCACAGAAAATGCATTAGTATTTTCACAAATAGATAACAAAAAAAATATATATAACAAAGGAAGAAAAATTTATGAAAACTTTCAAAAGATTTAAAAACATTGTAAATTCAAATTTAAACAGCGCTTTAGACTCATTAGAAGATCCAGCAAAAATGATAAAACTAATGATTAATGATTTAGAAGAAACTTTATCACAAGTCAAAAAAACTAAAGCTTCACACCTAAGAGAAAAAAGTATTCTTGAAAAAGATATTTCTGATTTAAAATTAAGAATTGAACGTTGGGAAAGTAGAGCAAAACTTGCCGTTGAAAAAGGCAAAGATGATTTAGCTAGAGAAGCTCTAAATGAAAAAAGAGCTTGTGAAATTAGAATCAACAAAACTCTAGAAGACTTAAAAAGTTATGAAAGTATTTTAATGAGTGATGATGAATCTGTAGCACAATTAGCAACAAAATTAAAAGAAATAAAAGACAAACAAGCTTCTCTAGTGAGAAGAGCGCAAACAGCTAAAACAAAAAAGAAAGTAGATAGTGCAATTAAAGTATCAGAGAGTTTTGAAATTGGTGAAAAATTCAATGAACTTGAAGCTAGAATTGAACAAATGGAAAACGAAGTTAATCTTGAACACAGTTCTAGTCTAAATGAATTTGAAAAATTAGAAATTGACAGCGAGATTGAAGCTGAACTTGAAAAGTTAAAAAAAAGTAGCAGCAAGAAGGTAGAAAAATAATTATGTATGATGATGAAGAATATTATTATAGAAAGAGACATAGAAGAAAACTTTATCGAAGCCCGAATGGTTTAATATTTGGTGTTTGTGAAGGGTTATCAGACTATACAGGAATTAGTGTTGGACTTATTCGTTTCTTAGCAATTGTAACCTTTATTATATCGGGATTTGCTCCAATAGGAATCATATATTTATTGATGGCAATTTTTATTCCATCACGTTATTAAAACAAAAAAGAGAGCCATGGCTCTCTTTTTTTATAACAAATGCTTAAATTTTCTATATAAGCCTCTTAATTGATCATACGATAAACCAAGTAATTTTGCAGCTTCTCTTTGATTATTATTAGCTTCAATTAAAGCTTGTTTTAAATATTGTAAATCAAAATTTTGTCTATTAATTAAATAATTATTTAGAATTAAAGTTTCTTCTTCGATTTTATTATTATCCTCTTTTTCAATATTAGAGAACTCCTTAACAATTATTTCTTTACTTGACTCTTCACTTTCAAAAGGATTTTTAAATGGGTCCAAATCAATTTCTGTAATTAAAGAAGTATCTGATCTATAAACAGCTCTTTCAACAACATTTTTTAATTCTCTTACATTTCCTGGCCAATTATAATTTAGCATTTTTTCAATTATTTCTTCACTAAATTCTGGAAGTTGTTCATGCTTACACTCCAAACTCATTTTTGAAGCAAAATAATTAGCTAAAAGTAATATATCATTTTCTCTAGTTCTAAGAGGTGGTAAAAATAAAACTTCAAAAGATAACCTATCTAATAAATCTTCTTTAAATTTGCCTTCATCACACAATTTTATTAAATCTAAATTTGTTGCACCAATAATTCTTACATCAACTTTATGAGAAGTAGAAGAACCTACTCTTTCAAAAGTTCCGTATTCAACAACTCTCAATATTTTCTCTTGAACTTCTATAGGAATCAATCCTATTTCATCTAAAAAAAGAGTTCCACCTTCAGCCTCTTCAAATCTACCTTTTCGTGCTTTCTGAGCACCTGTAAAAGCACCACTTTCATGACCAAACAATTCCGTCTCAATTAATGATGGAGGTAAAGCAGCACAGTTAACTGTAACTAATGATTTTTCCCAACGAGGTGAAAGATAATGTAATCTTTGGGCTGCTAATTCTTTACCACTACCTCTTTCTCCAATTACCAATACACTTCTATTTACTCTAGCTGCTTTACTTAATCTACTTTGGAATTTTAAAAATATATCACTTTCTCCAAGAGGTTTTTCCATCTGATAATCATAATACATATTTATATCTCCTACTTGGTGAATTTTACCATATTTTAGTATTATTACAAATCATATATATTAGAAAAATATTAATAATATGCAACAATAATTTACAAAAAAATACAATTTTACCAATAATTACATACTAGATAAGAAAATAAATATTCTATTATTTTTTTTTAATAATTATTAATTTTTGGCACTAATCTTGCATTGTTATTAACGTAAAACAAAACATAATTAAAATAGGAGATAAAAACATGAGTGTATTCTCTAGATTTATGGATATAGTAAATTCTAATATTAACTCAATTTTAGACAAAGCTGAAGATCCTGAAAAAATGATAAAATTAATGATAATGGAAATGGAAGATACTTTAATTGAACTTAAAACATCTTGTGCTTCTTCAATAGCAAGCGAAAAGAAAGCTGAAAAGAAAATTAATGAAATTGAATCAGCAATTAGTCGTTGGCAAAGCAGAGCTATGTTAGCTATTGAAAAACATAGAGAAGATCTTGCTAAAGATGCTTTATTAGAAAAGAAAAAATTAACTGCTTCCTTAGAGAAAGAAAAACAAGAATTAAATAGCATCAAAGAAATTGTTAGAGTATCTAAAGATGAAATCTCTCAAGTAGAAGACAAACTAAGAAGTGTAAATAATAAATATACTTTAATGAAAGAAAGAACAAAAAGAGCTGAAGAAGAAAAAAAAGCTCAAGATATCTTAAACAAAACAAACAATACTAATTTCGACTTCATGGAAGACAGAATAAATAGAATGGAAGCAATGAATGATCTCGATAGCGTATATGATGATTTAGATAAAAAATTCAAAGACCTTGAAGGTATGGATGATATAGATAAAGAATTAGCTGAGCTAAGAAAAAAATTGGAGAAGTAAAATGGCTGTTTGGATTGTTGCAATTGTTTTTTCATTCGTCGCATTTTCTTCTTATCTAGATTATAATAGAAAAAGAGAAAAAGATAAAATTAGTGCTGCCTTAAGAATGGAAGAAATGAGAAGAGGTTATAAACCAGGAACTTATAGTTCTTATAGTTCCTCAAGAAAAGAAAAAAGAAATAGAAGACATAATGATGATGATATTTTTGTACCAGAATTTAAATCAAATTTTAAAGAAGAAAGAAATAAAGAAAGAGCTGATTTAAAAGAAGGTATAGATGACTTAATGACAAGAATAAATAATTTAGAAGTAATTATGGAATCTGAAAAAAAGAAAGGTGAATAAAGTGATGAGAGACATAAGGTTAATTAGAAGATCAAATAGATATGCTCGTATATTTGGAGTTTGTGCTGGTATAGCACAATGGGCTGAGCTAGATGTTAAGACATTCCAAACTTTAACATTCTTAGTAGTATTATTTACAGGATTTTTTCCAGGAGCTGTAATATATATTATATTATCGTTAGTTATTCCAGCAGATGATAATTCTTACTCTGACCCATATTTCCATAATACATATGAAAAAGAAAATGATTCATACTCAGAAAAAACTACTGATGAATTAAGAAAAGAATATGAAGAATTAAAGAAAAAAGTCGAGTCTATGGAAAATGATATGTTTGACAAAGAAAAGGATTGGGATCAAAGATTCCACGAAGACAAATGAGAATAAAAGATACAAAAGCAAATAAAATATTTATGTTAATAGCAGTATTATTCCTACTGCTACTAACACTAACAACTAAATGTTCAAATAGAGAAACAACAGAAGCAACTGTAGATTATAAAAAGGATATCTCGATTGAAGCGATTTCTGCGAATATAAATATTTGGCTTGATAGTGATATTGTTGAAGCAAAAGTAATCTATAATACAAAAGACAGCAGTAAATTGGAAGTTGAAAAAGATATTAGTGGAAATATAACAATAAAAGAAAAAAGAAAAAACAAACTAATTAATTTTGTTTTTGATAATGAAAACCCCACAATTTCACTTTATCTTCCTTCTTCTAATTTGGAGAATATTAATATTAAAACTGTAAGTGGTAATATAGACTTTTATGATTCATTCTCTTTTGAGAATTTAAAAATTTCAAGCACTAGTGGAAATATTAATCTATTGAATATTGAGGCTAAAAACAACATATCTTTCAAAACTATTTCTTCTGATATTTCTTTAAGTAACGTTACATCTAAGAACTTTGAAATAGCTTCAACAAGTGGTAAAAAAGAAATTAATAGTATTAATAGTGACAACATATCTATTTCTAGCATATCTGGCAAATCTTATATAAATGAAATAAATACTAATACAATCTCTATTTCTGCCACTTCATCAGATATAGAATTTGATAATATTAGAGCAAAGAACCAAATTAATATATCAAATATATCTGGAGATATTGATTTAGTTTTACCTAAGAATGATTATAAATATAATCTCACTTCCATAAGCGGTGAAATAAATGTAGATAATATTGAATATACTAAAAAGTATAGCACTCAAAATGGTATACCAATAAATATAACCACCGTATCAGGAGAAATAAATATTACTACTAAATAATAGTTATTTATCCCAAATATAAGTTATATGCTTAATTATTTTTAAGACTGAAAATCTTAGAAAAATTCAAGTATATAACTTTTTTTATACCCATAAATTGTGATAAGATATAAAAAGAAAAAACATTGTTTTTTATTAATCAAAATGATATTATCTAATCAATAAATTACATAATTAAAGGAAATAATATGTCAGAAGAAGCTTTTTCACAAAGAACAACCACTTGTGGTGGCTTAACAAAAGCAGATGCAGGGAAAACTGTCGTCTTAAATGGTTGGGTACACAGAGATAGAAACCATGGAGCATTACACTTTATAAATCTAAGAGATAGATATGGAATTACTCAAGTTGTAGTTGATGATGATGCTTCAAAAGAATTACAAGAAACAGCATCAAAACTAAGAATGGAATTCTGTATAGCTGTTACTGGTTTAGTTAGACTACGCCCTGATAACATGATTAATAAAGATATGAAAACTGGCGAGATTGAAGTAAAAGCTGATAAAATAGAAATATTAAATAAATGTCTTCCTTTACCTTTCATGATTGATGATGAAACTGAAGCAAATGAAGATTTGAGATTAAAATATAGATATCTAGATTTAAGATCAACAGGAATGCAAAAAAGAATAAAATTAAGACATGAATTTGTTAAAGCAATAAGAGAATATCTTTATAAAACTGATTTCTATGAAATTGAAACCCCAACTTTAATAAAAAGTACTCCAGAAGGCGCTAGAGACTTCTTAGTCCCTTCCCGTTTTTATCCTGGAAAATTCTTTGCATTACCTCAAAGTCCTCAATTATTTAAGCAAATATTAATGGTTGGAGGATTTGATAAATATTTCCAGATAGCTAGATGTTATAGAGATGAAGATGCTAGAGGAGATAGGCAATTAGAATTTACACAGCTTGATTTAGAAATGAGCTTTGTAAAAAGAGATGATGTTTTAACTTTAATGGAAGATTTATTTAATTACGTATTTAAAAATGTAATGAACATAGAATTACCAAAAGAATTTATTAGACTTTCATATGAAGAAAGCATGAATACCTATGGTAATGATAAACCAGATTTAAGATTTGATCTAAAAATCAAAAATGTAAATGATTTGGCTAGCAAATCAAGTTTTACAACATTTAAAGATATAGTAAATGATGGTGGTTATGTAAAAGCTCTTTGTGCACCAAAAAGTGAGAATGAAGCTTTCACTCGAAAATATATTGATGCACTTCAAGATGCAGCAAAAACTTATGGTGCAAATGGCCTAGCTTGGATGAAAGTTGGAGAAAACAATTCTTTATCTGGAGGAGTTTCAAAGTTTTTTGTAGGCATGGAAGACGAAGTTATTTCTACTTTTGATGCTCAAGAAGGAGATTTAATCTTAATGGTTGCACACAAGACTTGGACAAAATGTTGTACAAGCATGGGCGCAGTAAGATCAAAATTAGGAAAAGATTTAAAACTAATTCAACCAGGATTTAAATTCTGTTGGATTGTAGATTTCCCTTTATTTGAATTCAATGAGGACGAGAACCATTGGGAAGCAGCACATCACATGTTTAGTATGCCTCAAGTAGAATATTTAGATACTTTAGAAAGTGATCCAGGTTCTGTTAAAGGGGATTTATATGACCTAGTATTAAATGGTTATGAAGTAGCTTCCGGTTCAATTCGTATTCATGATGTAGAACTTCAAAAGAGAATCTTCAGTATTTGTAATTTCAGCGAAGAAGAAGCTCAACAAAAATTTGGATTCTTATTAGATGCATTCAAATATGGAGCACCTCCTCATGGTGGCATTGCTCCTGGTGTAGATAGAATGGTAATGATTATGGCTGAAGAAACATCTATAAAAGAAGTTATAGCGTTCCCAAAAAATACCTCTGCAACATCACCTATGGATGACTCACCATCATTTGTTGATGAACAACAATTAAGAGATTTGCACTTAAATGTTGTTTATCCTGAAAAAAAAGAATAAGTAAATTTGGAGTATCAATAAAAAGATACTCCATTTTTTTGAGAAAATAATGAAAAAAACAATTGAAGAAAAAACAGTTAGAAATATAAGTACAACAAGTATTATATCAAATTTTATATTATCATTTTTTAAATTTTTTGCAGGACTATTAGGACATAGTGAAGCGTTAATAAGTGACTCAATCCATTCACTTTCTGATGTTTTCTCAACAATAATCGTAATAATTGGTATAAAAATTTCACAAAAAGCTCCAGATTCTCACCATCAATATGGTCATGAAAGATTTGAAAGTGTTACAGCTATTCTACTTTCTATAATTCTTGCAATTACAGGTATTGGAATTGGAGCAAGTGGCTTAAATAGATTAACTACTCAAACATATTTAAATGCAAAAATACCGACAACAATTGCATTAATTGCTGCGATAACTTCAATTATAATTAAAGAAACAATGTATTGGTATACAAGATTTGGAGCAAAAAAAATTAATAGTGGAGCTTTAATGGCTGATGCATGGCACCATAGATCAGATGCTTTATCGTCAATAGGCTCTTTAATTGGTATAATAGGTGCTCAAAATGGACTTCCAATTTTAGATCCCATTGCCACTTTAATTATTTGTTTATTTATATTAAAAGCAGCTTTTGATATCTTTAAAGATGGAATAAATAAAATGGTAGATACATCTATTTCCAATAAAGTTCTTGATGATATAAGAAAAGAAGTAATGGATATAAAGGGTGTAATAGATATTGATTTATTAAAATCTAGACAATTTGGAAACAAATGTTATATTGATTTAGAAATAGCTGTAAAAGGGAATTTAACTCTTATTGAAGCCCATAATATTGCTGCTAATGTTCATTCAAATATTGAAAAAAAATTCCCTGATGTAAAACACTGCATGGTTCACGTTAACCCATACAAAAATGACAATTAATAATTTTCATTTAAAAGAACCATATGTATATGATCTTCCCATATACCATTAATTTGCAAATATTTTTTTGATAACCCTTCATTAATAAAATTATTTTTTTCTAAAACTCTTAATGAAGCTTTATTTCTTGGCATAACATTTGCTTCTATTCGATGAAGTTTTAAATCATCAAAAGCAAATTTTATGATTGATGATATTGCAAAAGACATATAGCCATTATTTAAATAATCTTTATCAAGGGAATATCCTAAAAAACAAGATTGAAAAACCCCTCTTACAATATTTGTTAAACTAATTTTTCCAATCAAAAGATTTTCTTTTTCTAAAAAAATATAAAAAACATAATTATTCCCATTTTCATAATCCACGATATTTTGAGCTAAAATATCTTCTTGATTTTTTAAAGTATAAAAACTTTCTTTATGAATTGGATTATATGGTTTTAAGAAAACTTTATTCCTAATTTGATAATTTAATAATTGTTCTTTAAATTCTAAATCTGCTTTTCTAAGTTTTATCACATTTTTTAACATAAAATAAACTTCCTTTTTAAAATAATTTAATCATTAGTTGATAGTACGTAATTTAATAGTTATTATTAGTATATAAAATATAAAGAGAATGTAAAAGAAACATACCAGCTTTTGCTGAAAGCCTTTAGAACAGCCTCTAGGAGGATAGTATGAAATACAATAGAATTTTTACAATAGTTATTGATTCAATGGGTGTTGGTGAAATGAAAGACGCAAAAGAATATGGAGATATAAATGTAAACACATTAGCCCATATTTCTCAAAGTGTAGATTCTTTTAAAATACCAAATTTACAAGAACTAGGGTTAGCAAATATATGCCCACTAAAACAAGTAGAAAGTGTAAAAAACCCAAAAGCCTATTATACTAAGTTAGCTGAAAAAAGTGTTGGAAAAGATACAATGACTGGTCACTGGGAAATGATGGGGCTTCATATAACAAAACCATTTAAAACTTTTACTGAAACAGGATTCCCTCAAGATTTAATTGAAGAATTAGAAAAAAGAACAGGACACAAAATAATAGGGAACAAAAGTTCAAGTGGTACTACAATTTTAGATGAATTAGCAGAAGAAGAAATCGCCACAGGAAATATGATAGTATATACTTCCGCTGATTCTGTTTTACAAATTTGTGGAAATGAAGAAACTTTCGATTTGAAAGAATTATACCGTTGTTGTGAAATCGCAAGAGAATTAACGCTTAGAGACGAATGGAAAGTAGGAAGAGTTATCGCGAGACCATATATTGGAAAGAAAAAAGGTGAATTCAAACGTACTGCAAATAGACATGATTATGCCTTAAAACCAAATGGAAAAACAGCTCTAAATGCTCTAAAAGAAAATGGTTATGATGTTATTTCAGTAGGAAAAATATTTGACATCTTCGATGGTGAAGGCCTAACAGAATCTAATAAATCAAAAAGTTCAATACATGGAATGGAACAAACTATAGAAATTGCAAAAAGAGATTTTAAAGGACTTTGTTTCACTAATTTAGTTGATTTTGATGCTTTGTGGGGACATAGAAGGGACCCAAAAGGATATGCAAAAGAAATTGAAAACTTTGATATTAAACTTGGAGAATTATTAAAAAATCTAAAAGATGATGATTTATTAATAATAACCGCTGATCATGGAAATGATCCTACTTACACAGGTAGTGATCACACAAGAGAATATGTTCCATTTTTAGCTTATTCACCATCTTTAAAAGAACCAAAAGAATTAGATATTTATGATACATTTGCCGTTATTGGGAATACTATAGCAGATAATTTTGGTGTAAAAATGCCAGAAAATACAATAGGACACTCGGTTATTGATCAAATAAAATAATTATTTCATTAAAAAAGGTTAGATTAATATCTAGCCTTTTTTATAATTTATCAATAGGATCGATAACTCTATGCTTTCCAATCATTTTACTAACTGTCCTTTTATGCGCGTCTTCGCATCCATTAAAAGGTTTATCATGATTTTCACTTTTATATTTTTGAGTTAACCATAAAACATCTTCAGCAATTCTATCTAAATTTGATATTTCAATTTCTGTAAAGAATTTTATAAATTTCTCACCATCCTTAGCTCCTAACACATCAACAGCATTTTGGATTAATTCATTATAATGGTGAAGACATACCCCTTTACTATTTTTTAATGCATTTTTAAAATCATCGTCGGTATTACACATATAAATAATAGTATAAACATATCTATCTAACCTTTTTTTCATTTGAGTACAAATTAAACAACCTTTTTCTCTTTTTTGTAATTCCAAATTAAAGAACTTAACATCGTTATTACATTTTCTACCAGCTTTAGTATTTAACAAATTATTAAAAGCTTTATTTAATTTATTTCTACTTTCAGCTAAATAGGTATCACAAATTAATGCAAGGCCTTGTGCTTTTTGAGCTTCACTAAGCATATTAAAGTGATGTGAGCAAAATCCATGCTCATTCACTTTAACTCTTGTTTCAGGATTCATTACTGAAGATCCAAGATAAAAATCAACTCCGTGAGTTTCTGCTTCTTTCATTAAATCACATAAAAAACATTCACAATCTTTTTCTAAAGCATCCCAGACTGGTATTGTTTCTAATTTATACTTGGGTTTTCCCATTTACATTCCCTTTAAAAAACTTTTTACCACATTTGGATAATTTGTAATAATGCCATCAACTTCCCATTTAACACAATTTATTAAAGATTCCATTGAATTTACTGTCCAAGTATTTACTTGAATTCCATTTTTTTTACAATCGACTACATCTTCTTTTGTTAAAGTAGAAACATCAGGATGGTAGGCTTCCATAGCTAATCTTTTTGCATAAGCTCCACAATTTAGAATACCTTGTGATTCCACCAATAATCCACATTTAATATTTTCATTTATTTGTTTAGTTATAATAACAGAACTATGATTAAATGAAGAAATAACAACCTTATTATTAAGATTATAATTATCAATCATTTTTAATAATTTTTCTTCAATATTAGGATAATAAATAAGATTAGTTTTTACTTCTATATTTGTGATAATGTCTTTATCTTTAATATATTCACAATACTCTTCAAAAGTTGGGATTTGTTGCTTTGCATAAAAATCTTTAAATTTTATATTAGCATCTAAGGCCTTCAATTCATTTAAAGACATATCTTTTACAAAACCCGTTCCATTTGTAGTTCTATCAACTTTTTCATCATGGATAATTACTAATTCATCATCTTTTGATAAATGAACATCCAATTCTATTCCATCACAAAAGCCTTCTTCAACTGCTTTTTTAAATGCAATCATTGTATTTTCAGGATAAAGACCAGAAAACCCTCTATGAGCATAAGTTTTAATTAACATTTTTGACCTATTAAATTAGGAGCTGAATTCCTTCAGCTCCCAACCTTTATATTATAAAATTTATTTTGTAAGAGCTTCAGCTTTTTCAGCGATATTTTCAGCAGTAAAACCAAAAGTTTTTGCTAAGTAATCAAGTTTTCCAACTTCTCCAAATCTCTCACCAACATTAACAAAATCCATCTTTACAGGATTTGTTTTTGCTAAATGTGCTGCTATCATTTCACCAACACCACCACTGTATCTTCCATTTTCACATACAAGTATTCTTTTACATCTGCTTGCTACTTCTTCAACTAAATCAGTATCTAAAGGACGAATTGTATGTAAATCAACTAATGTTGCATCGATACCTTTTTCTTTTAAAATATCTAAAGCACCAGATGCAGCATCAACCATAGTTTGCCCTGAAGCAATTATTGCAACATCTTTACCTTTACTTAACTCAATTCCTTTTCCTAATTCAATTTTGGTTCCTACAGGATATCTATGTGTTGCCCCTTTTCTTGCAGTACGAATATATGAAGGTTTTTTATTTTCATAAACTTGTCTAATTAATTCATACATACTTTGAGCATCAGATGGATCAATTATTACAACACCTGGAACCTGTCTCATTAGTGCAATATCTTCAAAAGGCATATGAGTGCCACCATTTAGTTGAGCTGTAATACCAGGATCTGATCCAATTAAATGGATAACTTGATGTGCATATCCAACTGATAAGAAAAATTGGTCAAAGGTTCTTCTACTTGCAAAACATCCAAAAGTATGTGCAAAAGGAGTTAATCCCATCGATGATAAACCAGCACCAACGCCAACCATATTTGCTTCGGCAATACCACAGTTAAAAAATCTTTCTGGAAATTTATCTTGGAAGCTTTTTGAGCCTAAACAACTAGCTAAATCTGCATCAAGCATTACTATATCTTCATGATCGGCTGCTAAATCATTAATTGCAGCCATAACAGCATCACGCATGTTTTGTATATCACTTGTATCTCTCATTAATTTACTCCTTCTCTTTCACGAAGTTCTTCAATTGCTTTTTCTGCAACATTTTCATCATAAGCTATACTGTGATTTGCAGAAGTACCTTCACCAGGAATAAATCCATAAGATTTTATTGTATCCATAACAATCATAGAAGGTCTATCAGTAACAGCCTTTGCTTTTTCAATTGCAATTGCTAATTCTCTAAAATCGTGACCATTTATTCTTTGTACATGCCAATTAAAGCCTAACCAACGAGTATCAATATTGTCCATAGATACAACATCTTCTGTATATCCATCTAATTGCAATTTATTTAAATCAGTAAAAGCAATAAGATTGCCAAGTTTCCATTGAGCTGCTGTTTCTGCACCTTCCCAAATTTGACCTTCTTGACTTTCTCCGTCTCCAATTACTACATAAGTTTTCGCATTAATATTTTTTACTTTTTGTCCTAAAGCTATACCTACTGCAGCTGAGAATCCTTGTCCTAAAGAACCACCAGTAAAATCAACACCTGGTGTTTTAGTCATATCACAGTGACTAGGAAGTTTTGTACCACCTTGATTTAATGTTAATAACCAATCCTCTGGAAAGTAACCTTTACTTGCTAAAGTAGCATATACTGCAGGGCCTGCATGACCTTTTGAACAAACAAATCTGTCTCTGTCTTCTTTTTTTGGATTTTTGGGGTCAATATTTAGTTCTTGGTAATATAAATATGTTAGTAATTCAACAATAGACATACTTCCACCAATATGACCTGCTCCAAAATGTCCAATTTCTCTAATTGTCATTTCTCTAATTTCCAAAGCTTTTTGCTTTAGGTCTTTGACATCCATGGTCTTCTCCTACCTTTATAATGTTTTTTATTATTATTTACTTTTTATCTTAAATTCAAAAATAACTTAAAATAATAATATTTTAATACTTAGCCTTTATATCTTGTATTAAAAAAAAGATTATATTTAATCTTTTTTCAAACTTAAAATATGTCTCTAATTATTAATTATTTTATTTTACTAAATTATACCATAAAAGAAATATCGTGAAAATAAAAAGACTCCCTATAATATATAATTATGTGAAAAGGAAGTGATAATGTAATGAATAACCGGAAGGGAAAATGCAATTAGTGCATAAAAGCAAGAATATATAGCAAATTGTTAAAATCTTTAAAT
>RZYO01000397.1 GCA_009930325.1 Spirochaetia bacterium
GCCATGAAAGCACAAAAAGAATTAAATAATATTATATTTCATTTAGTAATGGGAAAATATACTAATAAATTTAATGAGGATAATTTTAAAGAAAAGTTTGCTTCTGATAAACTTTGGACTGATTAAAGAAAGGAATAAAAATAATTTATGAGAATTGATAAAGAAAAAGATATATTTGATGATGATGAGGAAAATGATACATACAACATGCATTTAACTGGATATCATAGGTTATTTCATGATGTTGATAATAATAATTTAAATTCAATTATTTATTTTACTTCGAGATTTCTTCAACAAATTGAACCTAATAAAAATTTTATTTGTTATTCTTTAGAAGATATAGATAGTGTAAATGGCTCTATTTCTTATCCAGAAAAACCTATTAAAGAAATTAAACTTGATGATTTAAATTATACACAAAAAGTTGATTATTTTAAAGGCACTTATTATACTAATACTAGAATTAGTTTTTATGATACTATGAGATATTATAATGATTCTAATGAGTTACAAGAGTTTCATTTAGAATATTATGTATATTTTTATGGTAGAAGATCAATTATTTTTGTAGAAGATATATATGAAGATAAAATTGAAGAACTTAAAAATATTTTAATGGATATGGATTCTTGTAAAAGTAATAAAAGAATTGATCCTAAAGTATTTCCTAAAGAATGTGAAATAGCAACAGATAAAATATGTAAATTCTTTTATCCAGAAAATATTTCTAGATTAAGAAAATTTGGTTATCCTAATCAATATGGTATCATTCTTGTTGGTACTCCTGGTTCTGGTAAAAGTGTATATGTAAATTATTTATTTAATAAAATTAAGAAAAATAATTCAGATTTTGATATAATTTATTATACTCCATCAGATGTAATGAATTCTGTTAATAATGGATATGATATTGAATCAGAAGGAATTATTGTATTCGATGATGTAGATAGTCTTTTAAAAGAAAAGAAAGCTGAAGCTAATAATGATAGCATTTTATCTTGGTTTTTAACACAAACAGATGTTACAATGTCTACAGGTATCAATAGATTACTTATATTAGTAGCAAATAGTCTTGAATTTGTTGAACCAGCTATTATAAGACCAGGTAGATTTGATAG
>RZYO01000398.1 GCA_009930325.1 Spirochaetia bacterium
CGTTCTTTGCGTATCTCTCAAGTAAGTTGTAAGACTTTTTAAGCTTTGCAGCTTGGAAGTCTTCAATTACGAAAGAAACTTCATACCATTTATCTATTGCTAAATTAACATCTGTTTCTGTAGGGCTATTACGATTGTTATCGTGTTTTTTTTAATTTACACTTCTTATAGTTTCCTATAAGACCAGACTATATCACACCTTTCGGTATGGGCGCTCGTGGGTATATTATATTCTACATTGTAGTTTCAATACCTAGTCGTTGAACCTTCTATAACCATTTAGATTATAGCTTGGCTGCTGATTTGCATATTACTTTAAGTAACTTAGCGTTCCAGCAATTCACCCATTTTTCTTTTGTTGCTTATGTAGTTTTATATGACATTTTCTACATAATGTAATTCCATTGTCTACATTATAAAAAATATCTTCATCTACATTTAGCTCGTTGTGTTTATCTTTATATTCTTGAATAATTAAATATAATTCTTTTATGTGATGAACCTGTAAATTTTCTTCAGATCCACAATTAGTGCATTTATAATTATCTCTTTTTAATATATCACATCTCCATTTTTCGTATCTACCAAGTCTTCTAATTGGTAAGGTAGTTCTTCCAGCACCATCTTTATAATTCCAGTGATTATTTCCTCTATGTTCTTTTCCTCTATATTTAGCGGCACAACTTATAGAACAATATTTAGGGATTCTTTTATCTCCATAAGGTTTACTTGTAAATTTTTTCCCGCAATATTTACAAATAAATTCTTGTTCTCCGCCATTATATCTAGGATTATTTTCTTTTAACCACATATTTCTCTTATATTCAGAATAACATTTATGGTTACAAAAACATTTCTCGCTTTTTAATGCGCTAGGAGGTTTTTTAAGTTCTTTTCCACAAGTATAACACTTCATTTGAAAAACATTACTTAATTACCTCTTTATTATATCACATTTTATTTAATTACCCAACAGATAAATACACCTTTCAAAAGCCCCCAATATTTTAAGGGTTACAGCTGTAGCATTGCTTTTAGCATAAGCAGTCATTTCAGTAAGGTTTGGTATATTTAATGTATCACCACCTGCTGAAAAATCTTCTGATAAGTCTAAAAAG
>RZYO01000159.1 GCA_009930325.1 Spirochaetia bacterium
ATTTTAGAGATATGATTTACCTTCAAAGTGCCGGTCTTGATCTACCCTACGTAACATTGGGATAGCTGATGACCCACACTAAATGACGAATGGCCTAATTAATACAACTGTTATTGCATTTGAGCTCATTAGAAAACCATAAATAGTTGGACCTCTTTCACCAAAGAGGTGAGAGGCAAATAGAGGTAAAGTAAATAAAACTGTACTTACACTTAAAAAGAAAATACCGTTAATTGAAATAAATGAGAGTAATTTTGGTCTTGCAATTAAGGCCTTTATTACATTTCCTTCAACAGCTTTATCTGTTTGATTATTAATAATGCTATCTTCAATTTGTTTTTTATTAGGTCTTTTATCTTTTATTGTTAATGCTACTAATGTCGTAGCAAGCATTCCAATAATTCCTGAACCTAAAAATAACCATCTTGGATGTGAGTTAAAAAATAATCCGGCGATTGCAGGTCCAAACCCAAATCCTATATTATAGCAAAGATAAAATAGTGAAAAAGCTTCTTGTCTATTATCGAAAGTGGTATGATCAGTATGTAAAGCATTTCTTGCAGGATCACTTGCCCCATCAAATAATAATCCTAAAAGCAATAGGTAAGGAATAATTTCTTTGTGTGCGTAAAAGATTCCACTTATTAAAAAAGTTGAAGAGAAAAGGAATTGAGTAACTACCATTATTTTTTTTCTTGACATTTTATCAGCTAATTTGCTTGATATTAATGATCCTGGTACATACATGGCCATGCTAAACATCGAAAAAGTGCCAGCAGCAGCGGTTGAATATCCAAGTTTAAGGGTTAAAAATAATGTTAGAAAAGGGAAAGTAAAATTACCGAAGCCATTAATAAAATTTATAAAAGCTAAGGAATAAATGCTTTTGTTTAAATTCCTATACATGATTTCAAGATATAGGGTAATAAATATTTAATCAATACTTTTTTATATTTAAATAATTTGTAAATATTTGATAAAAAATCTATTTTATTATATAAAAATTGATTTTTAAGTAAAAAAAAGAAAAATGATATTATTTCTAAAATATTAAATTATGATATATACTGTTCATAGAAAAAGAACCTTTAATGTATTTGTAGAAATTATTTAATAAAACAAATGAACGATAAAAAGGTTTTGGAGAAAGTAGATGGATGATTTATATGACTATATATATTGGCGTGGAGATTTGAGTTTTGAAAAAATCTCTCCTAATGAAATTGATATGGTTATTTTTTCGATGTTAGCTTATATAGATTTTTTACCGGATATGATTTATAAAAATAAATTAAAATATTATAATTTAAGCAAATTAGTAGAACGGTTAGAAAAAGAAGGGCTTTTAGTAGCCAAAGAAGAAACATCAGCATTTGAAATAGAATGTTATGAATTAATAAAATTAATTTCAAAAAAAGAAAGATATAAAAATATAAAAGTTTTTGGTTTTTCATTTAATTTTGAAAAGGATAACGCGCTTCAGTTTGCTGCAATATCTTTTATTTTACCAAATAAAGAGATTGTAATTTCATATAGAGGTACAGATGCTTCTTTAATAGGTTGGAAAGAAGATTTTTTAATGAGTTTTAAGCATACTGTAGGATCTCAAGAATATGGTAAGGAATATTTAGAAAAAATAGCTAAGCTCAAGAGAGGAAAGATAAATATTGTTGGACATTCGAAAGGTGGCAATATTGCTCTATATTCTGCATTAAAGGCAAAAGAATCTATTCAAGCTAGAATAAAAAAAGTATATAGTTTTGATGGCCCTGGGTTTAATAAAAACAGTATCAAGGATTTAGGTTATTTAAAAATTAAAGATAGGATGATAACATTAGTTCCACAAGGTTCAATTGTTGGAATTTTGATGCAACATGAAGAACCAATAGAAATTGTTTATTCTAATAAAAAAAATGGAATTTCTCAACATATGCCTTTTTCTTGGCAAGTAAATGTAGATAGCTTTAAACGATTAGAAGAGAGAGACAATACATCTCTTATTTTTGATAAAAGTATAAGAGTGTGGTTAGAGCAATTAAATGAAGATGAAATTTCAACTTTTATTGATTCAATTTTTGAATCGACAGATGCAGCTGGATTAGAACATGTTTATGATTTAAAACTTCGTCCAATAAAAAGTATTTATAATTTGTTGACTGTGTATTTAAATAATGATGAACAATCAAAATCATTAATTGAAAAAATGGTTGGATCTCTTTTTTCAGTAATGAAAGAAGTTACAACAACTGAATATAAAAATAAAAGAGATACTCTTTTTGAACAATTGAGAAGAGGGCGAGTTGAAAAAGAAGAGTCTCTTCGAAATAAAATTGAGAATATAAAAAGCAAGCCAGATAAAATTAAGAAATTACAAGTTTTAGAAGAAGAAAAAATTTAATTGTATTTTTTATAAAAAATGGAGTGGTATTAACCACTCCAAGTGTCGAAAATAAGAGGTACTAAGCTTCTTCTACCCATTTAGTTCCATAGTAACAATTCAAATATAATTGCTTAATTTGGCTAATTAATGGATATCTTGGATTAGCACTAGTACATTGATCATCAAATGCATTGATAGACAATTCATCAACAGCTGCTAAGAATTCTTCTTCATCAATACCCCAATCTTTAATAGAAGCAGGGACTCCTAACTCTTTCTTTAAACTTTCAATTGCATCAATTAATGATTCAACTTTTTCTTCTTGAGTTGCATTAGCTTTGATATGAAGGAAAGGCGTGTTTTCTTGTTCATTTGCCTTCATATTAATGTAATCTGCAAGACGAGCATAGCGGCTTATTGCTGAAGGGTAAGTGTATTGAGGGAAAGCAGCTTGCTTAGTTGGGTTATCTGTTGCATTGAAACGAATAACATTAGTTAGTAGTAAAGCGTTAGCCATACCATGAGGAACGTGGAATTTTGCACCTAGCTTATGTGCCATTGAGTGACAAATACCTAAGAATGCATTTGCAAAAGCCATACCAGCAATTGCTGAAGCATTATGTACTTTTTCTCTTGCAACAACATTATCACCATGATGATATGCTGTTGGTAAATATTTAAAGATCATTCTAGCAGCTTCTAATGATAAGCCATTAGTATAATCGGTACTCATACAAGATACTAAAGCTTCAATTGCGTGAGTAAGTACATCAATACCACATGAAGCTGTTAAACCTTTTGGCATGCCCACTGCTAATCTGCTATCAACGATAGCCATAGTAGGAGTTAATGCATAATCTGCAATTGCATATTTAGTTCCTGTATTTTCATCTGTGATAATTGCGAAAGGAGTAACCTCAGCGCCAGTACCACTAGTTGTTGATATACAAACTAGTTCAGATTTTTTACCCATATTTGGGAAAGCATATATTCTTTTTTGAATATCCATAAATCTAAGTGCTAAACCTTCAAATTGAACATCAGGGTTTTCATATAATAACCACATAATTTTAGCTGCATCCATTGGAGAACCACCACCAAGTGCTATAATTACATCTGGTTTAAAATGATTAATTTTTTCCATTGCAAGGGTAATTGTTCCAAGAGTTGGGTCTGGTTTAACTTGGTGGAATATTTCTGAATCAACACCCATTTGTGTTAGTTCATCAGTAATTAAATCAGTCATTCCACTATTGAATAAATAACTATCTGTTACAATAAAAGCTCTCTTTTTTTCTTTTAATTCTTGAAGAGCTACAGGTAAACAACCGTATTTGAAGTAAATTTTTGAAGGGACTTTGAACCATAACATATTTTCTCTCCTTGCAGCTACAGTCTTGATATTTAACAAATGTTTAGGTCCAACATTTTCACTAACACTATTATTACCCCATGATCCACAACCTAGGGTTAAGGAAGGTTCTAATTTGAAGTTATAAATATCACCGATAGCCCCTTGAGAAGTAGGCATGTTTACAAGAACCCGGCTAGTTTTTAAAATTTGTGAAAAATGATCAATTTGATCTTGGTGTTTTTCATTTACATATAAAACACTTGTATGTCCAAAACCACCTAAGGCCACTAATTCCTCAGCCATTAAGGAACCTTCTTCAAAATTGTTACATTTGAACATACCTAAAACTGGAGAAAGTTTTTCGTGTGCAAAAGGTTCATTTGCTTCAATCTTATCACATTCACCTACAAGAACTTTAGTTTTAGGAGCTACTGTGAAACCTGCAATTTCAGCGATTTTTGAAGCTGGTTGACCAACAATAGATGGATTAACGGTTCCTCTTTTTGGATCTAGAATTACTTTTCTTATTTTGTCAGTTTCTTCTTTGTTTAAGAAATAAGCTCCACGGCTTTGCATTTCTGCTTTGAATTCATTATATACATCTTTATGGCATACAATAGCTTGTTCAGAAGCACAAACAACACCATTATCGAATGTTTTACTCATTAAGATAGAACTTACAGCCATTTTAATGTTAGCTGAACTATCTATTAACGCAGGTGTATTACCAGCCCCAACACCGATAGCTGGTTTACCTGATGAATAAGCTGCTTTTACCATAGCAGGGCCACCTGTAGCTAAAATAATATTAATTAATGGATTCTTCATTAAATAATCGGTTTTTTCAATGCTTGGTTCTTCAATATATGCAATAATTCCTTCAGGTGCTCCAGCTTTTACAGCAGCATCTAAAATAATTTTAGCAGCATGATTTGTACAGTTTTTTGCTCTAGGATGTGGACTAAATATAATTGCATTACGAGTTTTTAAAGAGATTAAACTTTTAAAAATAGCAGTACTAGTAGGGTTTGTTGTTGGAATAATACCACAAACAACTCCAATTGGTTCAGCAACTTTTTGAACACCAAAGCCTCCGTCTCTTTCTATAATGCCACAAGTTTTGTCATCTTTATATTTGTTAAAAATATATTCAGAAGCAAAGTGGTTTTTAATAACTTTGTCTTCAATGATTCCCATTTTAGTTTCTTCAACAGCTTCTTTAGCTAGTGAGATACGTGCATCATTTGCAGCTATTGCAGCAGCCCTGAATATTTTATCAACTTGTTCTTGAGAAAACGTTGCAAATTTTTCTTGAGCTTTAGCAGTTTTTTCAATCAAACTTTGTAATTCTAGTTGACCTGGAAAAAGTTCATTAGTTGTTTCTTTTGCTTTAGTAGCCATAATAATCTCCAAAAAAATAATTTATCTTTTCTATTAAGACATTTGCAATATATAAAAAAATATCGATTAGGTCAATAAGTTTAAAAAATATATGTGAATTTTTTAAAAAAAAGTTTGTATTAATGTAATATTTTTTATAAATAATATTCTAGTACTAAATAATTATTTATAAATAATTTAAAAATTTATATAATAATCTTACAAATTTCACATTAATTATATAAGTATGTTAATTAAATTTATTTTTAATGAATTGCAATATTTAAAAATTATTAATTAAAATATAAATTTAGATTATTAATAAATGTTTTATAAATAAAAAAAGGGGCCGTTGCAAAAGTCATAAATGACTAGCAGCGGTTCTTTTTTTGTCTAAATTGTTATGTTGTAAGAATTTATTTATTTTTTTTACAAAA
>RZYO01000160.1 GCA_009930325.1 Spirochaetia bacterium
GTATCTACCCAAGATTGACAAAATATTTCTTGTTTTAGAGTTACATCTTCTCCCATAAATCACATAGTTTATTTATTCTTATTAGCTTTCCATTGCTTCACCCTAGTCTTTACTACTTGCTTTTCTGTTCTCATGGCTTCTTTGTTGTATTTCTTTGGAGTAACACCGGGCTTAGCTTTAGGGAAACTTCCGTCTTTCATTGCCATCCCTTTATTAAGTTTCATAAAGATTTGTTCGGCTTCCTTTATGGCTTTAGTCTTAACAGCTTTCTTTTCTTTTATGTTAGCAATCATCTTTTTAATTGGCATAAAATAATTTTTAATTTATTTCCTATTCTACTAGGAACTAGGAACTTTATTTAACTTATTAACCACAACCCACACTTTAACTCCTTGAATTACTATTGGTAACTCTAAAGCTCTGCTTGTTATATTCTTATAGATGTGTTCTCCTGCTTAGCCTAAACTCCTGAATATAATCGCTATCTACTAGGGAAGTCTGTTGGGATTGCTCCCTCCAGTGGAGTCTACCCAATAGACAGCGACCGTACTCTCTTCGGCTTTCATTGTGAACGATTTTGATTTTTGCCTTATGTGCTAATTCAAGTCGGGGGTTGTCAGTGTGTTGGACATTGCCCCCAATTTTATATTAACACGTAAGGTTGAGGATAGGTTTTTTTTAGTTGCTCTACCCTAAAGGCAACTTCTATAATACTTGTATTATTCTTATACTTCTTTAAACTTCATAACTTCCAAGGTTCTACCAATCTTATATGAATTGCGCTATTCAACCGAACCAATTTTAGCGGCATGACACTATACCTAGGGTCAGTCAGTTTCCTTACTCGCTTCGTTCTTCAGATTGATAGAACTTTAAAAATTATTATCTTTTATTATTTGATAAAGTGATTGGGCTAACGCTTCTGTTTCTAATTCACTTCTTTGGTTATTTAAACAATGTATGATTTCGTGAATTAATGTTACCTCCTGTTGTTCTTTGGTTTGTCTGTTGTCTATTTGGATTAACTGTTTTGGATACTCTGTTCTGCCTAGACTTTCTTCTAATTCTGTGTATTCAATGTTATAAACTAATCCACCAATTTTAATTTTTCTTAGTTTATTTAGTTTATTTAAAAGATTATTGGTTTTCATTTATTTTTTTCTAAAAGCCTTCTCTATTTTAAGAGATGTTTTAGACTCATCATCTAAAATTTTATTCCAATCAACCCACTCTTCTTCTTCGTCTTCTTCGTCGTCGCTATCTTCATCAAAGTCACCTGTAATTTTGTTTATATACATATAAGTATTGACAAACTTTTATAATGTGATATAATTGTTATATCTTTTACTATTTACCATAATTGCCAAAAAAACCAGATTATTATTACTTTTACTGGCAAAAAATGGCTTTCTGGTAAAACCTTTATTTTTTATGTTTTTTCATAGGATAACCAACTTATTAAAGTTTCATTATCTCTATATTCATTATAGCATACTTTTAACCATAATTCAAGTAAAAGTATTAACAAAGAAACAAGTATTGACAAATAAAATAGATGTGCTATACTTGATTTGTAATTAACTAATTAACTAATAATAAACTCATGAAAAACAAAAATGATTTATTTAATGCCGACAAATCTCTAAGTCCTAATGGTAAAGAAAAAAGGTCTAAAACAAAAATAGAAGATTTAACTATTTATAATGTTTACCTATTCGACAACGAAACCGGTAATGTTTTACAAAAAATTTCCAGCGAAGTTTCAGAAGATGAGGCTGAAGAAATTGTTTCTTGTAGTTTTGATATACCGGGAAAATTCTTTAATTATTGTGAGTGTGGAACAAATTCAGATAAACTTTTTGAAAAAGATTTAAAAAAAATTAAAGAAACCAAATTTTAGTATATGTATATTTTAAAAAATAAAGAAACAGGAGAAAAGTTGTATTCACCAATTAAGGTTTTAGATGAAGCGGCTTATAAGCCAAACAACCATTTAAAGTATCTAAAAAATAAACATTATCACCACTCAGAAAAGGGCTGTAAAATAGAAATGGGTATTGAATATGGAAACAGGAAAGGAGAGCTGTCACAGCCAGGCGTTGTTAAGAGATGTTTTACTCATAACGTTGTTTGCTCAAAAACTGGTTGGGAAAAGGGTTGGTATGCTGGCGAAAGAACGATTATTAATTGTTGTAATTGTTGTGGAAATGAAATAAAAAAAGGAAAAAAATTTTGTGAAAAATGTATTAATAAAAAATAATTTTAAATCATTCAAACGCAAACCAAGAAAACTCTAAACATCAATAAAAAAGCACATTTAACAATAATTAAAAACACTTGACAAATAAAACCAGCGTGCTATAATGGTATTGTAGGAACGAGATGGTTGGTAGCTGAGTCCAAAAGACAGCCTGTTACGACAAGCCAAAGGTTACCACCATCTTAGTTCCAACATAAACAATACTAAAAATATAAAAGACACTAATATGAAAATTAATAGAATGGATTGGCAAAAAATACAATATAGAAAAAAAGAGTTTTCTTTAAAAACTCAACTGATAGTTTTAGGTGTTTTATGGGCTATTATATTTTATGGAATTATAAAATAATATGAAAGCAACTAAGTCACAACTATCACTAATATCTCTTAAGCTTCATCTTAATAGGGATTATGTTGATTGGATTGATGAATTATTTAAAAAGGTTCCTAAAAACAATGAAAAATACCAAGACGAAAGAGTAGACTACACAAGAATGATTTTAAGTGATATGTTGAGTGATATGACTTCAAGTCAAGCCGATTATGTAATAAAAGCATATAACGGTATTCGTGGTTATTCTTTACTAAAATCAAGAAACATAATAATTAGTTTACTTGACAAATAAAACCAGCGTGCTATAATGGTAATGTAATTAACTAACAGCCTTAGGGCTAAATAAACATGAAAAATGTTTTAGAAAAATTAAAAAAAGCCAGAGAGATTATTAAATCATCTCCACTTAAAAAAGAGGGTAGAAATGATTATTCTAAGTTTGATTAACATAATATTATGAATATAGAAACACGAAAGAAAATAAGTAATTCTTTAAAAGGAATAATACCTTGGAATAAAGGTAAAAAAATGTCAGATGAGTTTAGAAAAAAGATTTCAAATAATTTGAAAGAAAGGCAATTTAAAGAAAATAATCCTATTTGGAAAGGTAATAATGTAAAATATCAAGGAATTCATCAATGGATAAGAAGAAAAAATGGAAAGGCACATAAGTGTGAAAATAGAGAAAATGGAGTATTAGACTTTAAGTGTAGTAATAAATCTAATCATTTTCACTGGGCAATAAAAAAAGAAAAAGAATATAGTAGAGATGCTAGGGATTATTATCAATTATGTAGGTCTTGCCACAATAAATATGACAATATAAATACAAAAGAATATGTTAAAAAAAATAAGTAAATAAAAATATGGAAAATAAAAAAAACACTGTTTTAAAAAAATTAGTAGAAGCTAGGAGTATAATTAAAAATATTGGAGAAAACCCAAAAGGACACAATGAATATTCTAAGTTTGATTATTATACCCCCTCGCAAATTGAGTCATTAGTTGACAAGGCTTGCGAAAAAACCAATACAATAGTGTTATGTAATTTAAAGGCCGATGAGTTTGGATTATATCAAACACTAGAGTTTATTGATTTAGATAGCGAAGAGAAGTTATCTTTTGAGATGAGAACTAAGCACGGTTCAATAACAGCCACCAACGAAACTCAACAAATGGGGGGAACAGATACCTATTCAGAAAGGTATATTAAAATGAAAGTATTCCAAATTAAAGACAATAATCTTGATATTGACAGTCAAGATAATAGAGACAATAAAGAAAACGGAAAAGAAACTGTTAAAAATCAAGGAGTTAAACACATTAACGAAATAGACGAAAAAAAGGAAAAAATAGTTAGTCTTTGCAAGAGGTTAGGAATTACAGGAAACACAGCAAAAGATTATGAAGCGTTTGTATTTGCTAAAACAAGCCACGCTCTAAAAGAAGATAGATATGACTCAATTATCGAAAGATTAGAAACATTAATTAATAAAAAATAATATGGAAAACAAATTTGTTGATGGTTTATTTACAAGTCGTAGAGAAAATGCTCCGGATTTTATTATTGCAAACCTATCATTTAAAACAGATGTGTTTATTGATTGGTTAAAAAACAACACAAACGCAAAGGGATATTGTAATGTTGATATAAAAACTAGTAGAGAAGGAAAGCCTTACGCTATTGTAAACGAATGGAAACCAGATGATAGGTTTGTTAAAAATGAAGATGGAAGCTTAGGAACTGAAGATGTAGATGAAGAAATAAATGTAAGTAATGTTCCTTTTTAACAATTTTAAACTAATTGTTTAGGGTTATGGTATTATTATAGTGTTTCGGTATATCGGAATTCTACCGAAGCATTATTAATAATATTATTAAATAATATAAATATGAATAAAAACAAGATAGATAGATTAGATGTTTATGAATTACTAAGACAAGCACATTCTAATATGAAAATTATAGGTGGTGATTGTGTAAATAATAAAGTTATATTTAATACAGCTATGATAAGTGAGGATTTTAATTTACCATTAACTAAATATGAGAAGAATAAATCATTTAAACTTATAGATGAGATAAGGGAAAGGCTTTATAAATTAGAAAAGATTTACGCAAAACAATAAAAGGTATGATTAAATGTTATTGCGGTGGAGAACTTAACTTAGACCTAGAAGAAACAAGAGCTAATGGAATTCTTCCTGTATATAATTGCTCTAATTGTAACAACCTTATTGTTTTACAAGTTATTGGTGAAAAGTCTAGAGGTTGGAGAACAAAAAAGGTTTTAGATAATAAAAATAAGTTTAGTGATTTACCGTTTTAAATATTAATAAGTTTATTATGATAGAAAAAAAACACTGTAAATTATGTGATAATCCTAGATTTGCTAATACGGGTTGGTGTTTAGAACATTACAAAGAAAGAGAAAAGCAGAAGGCTATTAAGAAAAAAGACAAGGTAAGTAAGACTAAAAAGGTTAAGAAGAAAACTAATCAGCAAATTAAAAAGACAATACACAATAGAGTTTGGAAGTTAATGAGTAAGTATATAAGGCTTAAATATGCAGATAAACAAGGTAAATGTAAATGCTACACTTGCGATATGGTAAAGGACTGGAAAGAATTACAAGCAGGACACTTTAAACACGATAGGTTAGACTTTGATGAAAGAAACTTAAAACCGCAATGCGTGAGATGTAATCACTTTAACTCTGGGAAATTAGATGTTTATGCTGAGAACTTAATAAAAGATTATGGCTTAAAGTGGTTTAATAAATTAGTAAAAGACTCTTGGTCGCATACAGGATACTCAATAGAAGATATGTTAAAAAAAGAGCAAGAATTAAAAAACGAATTAGAAAAATATGATATTAAGAAAAATAGATAACTGGTTAGATAAAGAAAATAAATATACAAATAGACAAATT
>RZYO01000399.1 GCA_009930325.1 Spirochaetia bacterium
TGGAATCATGTTGTTATAAATGTTGAAAAAGATGGAACAAAAAATCTTTCTACTATGTATTTAAATGGAAGATTGGTAAGCACTGATAATTCAATAGATTATGTAAATCCTTTTTCTTCAAATCTTACTTTTGGATCTTTAGATTCTGGAACCGGATTGAACTTTACTGGATTATTAGATGAAGTTGCTATATATAGTAGACCACTTTCTGAAAAAGAAGTTTTACAAAATTATAGTAATTCTGTTTTTAGTTATGATAATTTAGGAAAATATCCTATATCTGGCTTAGAGAATGATGTTTTAAATTCTAGATATATACAATGGAGAGATAATATTATTGCAAGAGAAAATATAAATTCTAGTATTTCTTTAACTCCTATTCTTTCTGAAGTTGAAATAATTGGAGAAACAAAAGGTGGTGGTTCTCTAAAAAGTCATACAATAACACCTGATACTAATCTTAGTAATTGGGGAAAAATAATAGTTCAAACTAGTGATTTATATGATAATTTGGTTGGATATTGGGATTTTGATTCATTGAATATAAATGGAAGTGATTTTGAAGTTTTGGATAATTCATTAAATGATAATGTAGGAGCAGTCAATGGTGCTAGTTTTAGAGATTCTGGAAAAATAAATGGAGCATTGGAATTTGATGGCGTTAATGATTATATTGAAATTCCTTATGATGAAATTTTGGATTTTAAAGAAAAAAATAAAATAACATTGTCTGCTTGGATTTATCCTGAAAGTGGAGCTGCCACTTGGTATTCTATTATTTCAAAAGGTATAGGGCAACAATATGCTGTTACATTAAATAGTGTTGATAGATATTTACATTTTGAAAATCATGATTTAATTGGAACTGGTTGTTATGATTTAAATACACCTACTTTAGAAATTGGTTTTAATAGATGGCAACATATTGTTGTTGTTTATGATGGAGAAAAAAAAGAAATATATATAAATGGGCAAAAAAAAGTAGAATCAATTTGTTCTGGAATTTTAGCTGAAAATTTAGAGAGTTTATTTATAGGTATGGATGGTAATGATGAGTTTTTCAAAGGTATGATTGATGAAGTTAGAATATATGATTCTAGTCTTTCTGAAAG
>RZYO01000161.1 GCA_009930325.1 Spirochaetia bacterium
AGAAATGATAAACTTCCAACAGACAATTTAAATTATGCACATTTTAAAAAAAATAATAAATTAATATGTGAATGCAAATGAGATATCCTAAAATGATAATGCAAATTCAAGATAAACTCTTCGAGATTTCTAATAATATAGTTATTGAAGAAGACATGGGACAATTATATTCTACATTATCTTTTGATTTACCAGCATTAGAAACAGAGAATTGGTCTACCTTGGACTTAGCAAAATATGATGTGGTTAAAATATATTATAAAATGTTTGATACTAAACAAGAGTATAATATCTCTACGATCGATGATTTAATATTGATTTTTTCTGGATATATAGATAGTCTGCCATTGTCTGAAGATAAAACTTCAGGATTATTATATAGTTCTATAAGTTGTAAATCAACAATTGCATTAAGTTATGAAAGAACAACTTTAACTAAATTTTATAATACTAATATTTATACATTATTAGAAAAAGCATTCTTGGAGACTGAAATCGATCAATATCTTCCTGCTGAAAATATATATATAAATGGAATTTCGGAAAATTTTATTTTGAATATTGAAAGTACTTCTAAATTAGGTGAAGTACTTGATGAGATAAAAGAAAAATATGCAATACAGATTTATCAATCAAAAGATTATTTATTTATTAATACTCCATTCTATTTTACACAAAGAACAATTACTCCATATGAGTTGGATTTAGAGAGTAATATTTTTTCTATTAATTATGGAGACATTACTCAAAGTATTAATTGTATTGTAGTTATTGGTTCAGGTTCTATCGGTATTGCTTTCGACCCGATCTCTTATCAATTACAAAATGGTATTAAACAAGAAGATTTGCAAAATTCAGTTGTCCCGAATCCACTAAAATTATATCCTCAATATATTTATAGGCGTGATATAATGGATTCAGAAAGTTGTCAACAAATCGCAAGAGATAAACTTCTTGAGATTGCTAAAAATTATAGTATTACTTTAGACACTCCATACATCCCAGAAATGAATGTCGGAGACCAATTTATAATAAAAAATAGCAAGAAGATATCAGAAAAACAAATATGGACCATCAAAAGAAGGACAATAACAATAAATAAGACTGATATAAAACAAACTATTATAGGTTATTCAAATTCTATATCAGATTTTCCAGAAGACATGTTGTTAGCTTCAGACGGAATCTTGGATACAGATATATTAAATCTCGGAGATAAAATAGCATCAACATTTTAATTTGTGATAAATATGAAGCAACTATTAAATCTTAAAGATATTATTAAAAAAATAATTAAAGAACAAATAAATAAAGTTAAAGTTATAGAATTATTTGTTGTTACTGGAGTTAATGAAGAGAGTCAAACTCTACAGATTAAACAAATGAATGTTAATCTCCAATATGATAATGTTATTTTTATGGGTGTGGGTCTTGGGAATGCAAAAGGGCAAATATTATTTCCTAATATTAATGATATTGTTTTAGGAGTTTTTTTAAGTGGCAGTAATCAACCAATTGTAATCGGACAATTATATGATACCTTTTCACAGAAACCAGATAATAAAAATACAATTAAAAAAGATGAATATTTATTAATGCCAAAAATGAATGGGAGTTATTTTTATATTAATGAAAATGGAGATATTATATTCCAAAATAATAATGGCAAGTATTTAAAATTATTAATCGGTGCAAATGGTATTCAATCTTCCAAATATTATTCTTCAGATAATACAGAGGGAGCAACTCAAAATGTAACTATTGATGGTACAACATTAATTTTTAAGGATGGGATTTTCGTAGGAACAAGTTAATAATAAATTAATTTAAATACTTCAAAAGTTATATAATATATATTAAGGTGAAATGATGGCAGATAATATTTATTTAGGAAATGATATTGCTTTAATCAATGGCGACATCGCTTTTTCAGCTAACCAAGATTTTGAGATAATTAAGAACGATGATAATTTAAAACAAGCTGTATATAATAGAATTGCAACTTTTAAAGGAGAACTCTTTAATAAAGAATATGGCTCTGAAGTTTATAAATGCTTAGGAGAAAAATGGACTAATGAGTTAAATACAAGATTGACTGGTTTTATATTTGAAGCATTAAATCAAGAGCCGAGAGTTAAAGAAATAACAAATATAGAATTTAAATATGATGATATAAAAAAAGAAGTTACAGTTAAGCTTTCTTTTTTACCAATAAATGAAAATACAGAACTAAATCTTGTGTTCCCATTATTTATAGGATGATAATTATGACATATACAAAAAAAACTACAGAAGAAGTAAAAGATAATATTGAAATAAATGTAGTATTAAATACTACCCAAATAAATGATATAAATCCAGGTTCAGTTCTGGATGTATTTGCTTCCTCTATTGCTGAAGAGATTGGAGAGCAATATGATGATTTAGAAGAAATTAATAATGGATCTAAAATCGATACAGCAACTGGAGAAAATTTAGAACAACTTGGGAAGCTTTTAGGAGTTGAAAGAACTCCTGGAGTAAATGCAACTGGAGAAGTAACATTTATTAGGAATACTCTCCCAACTTCTACATTTATAATTCCAGCTGGTACAATTGTTGGTACAGCACCAAATTCAACTGTACAACAATATAGTTTTATTACTCAAACAGCATTAACTTTTCCCTTGTCTGTCGTAGATGAAGAATATACTTATGATAATACTATAACAAATTATACTTTAAACTCTAAAGTTGTTTCAAGTATAACTTCTGTATCAGGAATTTCTGGTGGATCTGCGACTACATTTACTCAAAATGTAGATTATAAATTAACAAAAAATTCAGATGATGGTGATGAAATAGAATGGCTTGGTGCGACATCTCCAGACAATGCTACAATTTTTAAAGTAACATATAAACCATTAGGAATGACAACTAATATAATTGCATCTAATATTGGTACTGATTATAATATGTCAAAAGGACAAATAACATATAAAATTAGTAGTATTTCACAAATTGATAGAATATATAATTTTGAACCTTTAATCAATGGTCTTGATATAGAAAATGATATTTCATTAAAAGACAGAATTCAAAATGCAAGTTCTTTGCAAAGTAGAGCAACAGCTGATGCTATTAAATATAATATATTAGATAAGTTTAGTTATGTAAACTCTGTTACAGTATTTGATTTGCCTTTAAAAGTTGCAAGTCAAGAGCAATTTGTTTTTAATTCAGGAACTACAAATTATGCTTTGTCACAAAAAATTGCTCAAAATACAGAGACATTAGTAATTAGTAACACTTCTGGAGGTACTGCTGATTATGTTAGAGATACAGATTATACTTTAAATATTAATAATGAGATTGTTTGGGATACAGGAGAAACTAATCCTTCTGATACTGATACATTTTATGTGGTAGCATATGATTATAAAAAGTTAGGACATGCAGAAGTTTTAGTGATAGGTAAGACTGGAGAACTCAGTCCAACAGAATTAAGCGACATACAAGATTATTTGGATGGAGAAGATATTAGAGCAGCAGGAACAGTAATTACTGTATATCAACCAACATATATAGATATAGATATTGAAGTTAATATAGAAAAAACATCTGGTTTTACAGATGGTGAAGTAACTACTGCAATTGAAGCCTCTTTAAATACATATTTTAATACATTGACTGCAGGAGAAGATATATTACTAGCAAAAATAATAGGTTCTTGTATAAATACTACTGGTGTTGATAATGTAACTGTAGTAGATATTGGTGGTGGTGGAGCTACAGATTATACAATTGATGATGATGAAGTTGGAGTAATTGATACAATAACAATTAACTACATTTAAGTGATAATATGTCTAAAGAAGTAACTGATAAATTAATTAATAGATTGCCAAATCATTATTTAAAAAGAAATAGTTCAAACAACTATAAAATATTATATAGTATAGCTCAAGAACTAGCATCTTTTAAACTCCAATCGAATAATTTGCAAGATGAATTGCATATTGATACTGCATCAGGAACAAATTTAGATAGATTAGGTTTATTATTTAAATTATTAAGGAATATTGGAGAGACTGATGCATCATATAGGAATAGAATAAAAGCATTTTGGCAAGGGATTATTAGTTGTGGAGTTGAATCTTCAATTTTAAAAAGTTTATCAAGTTTATTAAATATTTCTTTAGACAAATTAAGTATAAAACAAGAAGATACAGCAATTTTTAGTATTAATATTGAAATTGACGAGAATACGAATTTTTTATTATTTGAACTGATAGAAAATGATGTAAATAAAACAAAAGCATTAGGAACATATTATAAAAAAAATAATTATTCTTCTGCTAATAATTTATTTTTAGTTAATTTTAGTACAGTAAATGGAGAGAATGAAATTTTATAAAAGGTGAAAAGATATGTCAATCAAATTTGAAGGAAATGAAAGAAGTAGATTATATTCAGCAGAGCTAAACTCAATAGCTTATGCAAATAGAAATGCAGTTTTAGATGGTTGTGAGGTTACTGCTGACTCTCCAGCATCAATGGATGTTACTGTTAGTTCTGGTAGAGTGTTTTTTAGTTCAGAAATTGTAGATGTTACAGGAACTGATGTAACAATAAGTGCAAATGCAACAGCATTTACAAGATTAGATTTAGTTGTTGTAGATAATACAGGAACATTATCAGTTGTAACAGGAACTCCTGGTATTCTGCCAATGACTCCTGACTATGACCCAGAAACAAAAGTAGTTCTTGCAATGATTACAGTTGATGCTGGAACAACTTCTATCATATCTTCTAAGATTAAAGATATAAGAAGCATCAACTCAGGAGGAGCTGGTGGAGGTGCTGGAATTGGTAGTGTAGGGAAATATAGACAAGAATTCACAAGCCAAACTTCAGTTACAGTTAATCATTATTTAGCAGATAATAATCCAATTGTACAAGTATATGATAGCACTGGTGAAATAATAATTCCAGATTCAATTGAAACAGTTGATGAAAATACAATTACAGTTACATTTTTAGTTTCTACATCAGGATTTATTGTTGTTCATGGTGGAACCTCTGGTAGCAATGCATATTTCACAAAAGAAATGACAAGCTCAGATACTTGGAATGTTGAACATAACCTAGCAAACAAATATGTCTCAGTAACTTGTTATGATACAAGTGATGAAATGATATTTCCAGAAGGTATAGAGATTGTTGATGAAGACAATATTACAATCACATTTGGTTCAGCAACTGCTGGTAGAGTTGTTGTAATGGGTGGTGTATCAGAATTGAAATTAATACTTGACACAACTCCTGAACTTGGTGGGGAGTTAGACGCTGGAGCACACTCTATAGGGTTCACAATGCAAACAGCAACTGGGGATGGCACTACAACTATAAATTGGAAGCTCGGGAATAAGTTTAAGTTTACATTTGGCGCACAGAGTGAAACCTTTACATTTACTGCTCCTACGAAACCCTGTAGCTTGACTTTAATATTA
>RZYO01000162.1 GCA_009930325.1 Spirochaetia bacterium
AGTTAACTTTGTAGATAATGCACTAAAAGATGGATACTTAAAAACAATAGGAACAGATATAGATAAACTTCTCCCACCAATGTCTAGATTCTCAAAAGGTCCTAATAACAGAATCCAAAAGAAGACAACAGTAATAGAAGAGTTAAAACAACTCTTTGAGAAGTTTAAAGGATTGAATTGTTTTGAGTAAAACAGTAAATAAAACTTAATTTTTTTTAATATAACGAGTTGAAAAGAAATTTAGTTATAATTGGAGATGAAATGAAAATCAATAACGAAAAAACAAAAATAAAAGATTTTGATAAACAGGATAATAATATATCAAAAATTATCGAACAGATGAATGATTTATATAAAGATACAAATTATAACAAGATTTTATTAGAAGCTCAAAAAACTCATAATCAATTAGAGAAAGTTAATTTAATTCCTATATCTCTTAGAGAGAAATTAATGGATTTAAGTACTACTGTTTCTTCAGTTATAGAACATAATGAATTTGATTCCTTAAACTATATTTCTAAAGAAATATCCAATAAATCTAATTTTCCATATTTTACTGATAAGTTAAATTATGATATCTGCAAAGATATTAGCTTATCTACTATAAATATTTCTGAAACTGTAGCAAAATTAAATGATTTGCCTAGTTTAAAAATTCCTGAATATATACGAATACCTGATTCAAAAATAAAGGAATTATATAATGATGAATCTTTAGTAAATGAAGTAACTTATGATACTGATTATAATAATGAATCAGTAGTAAGGATACTTGATACTTCAGGTAATAAGAGAAAACTAAAAGAACAAAAAGATTATAAAACTTTAAAAAGTTTTTTACCTGAAATTACTAATGAGGATTGTTCTGCTTTTTTAGAATTTTTAGTTAACTTTCCAATGTTAGGTGTTAAACATAACGTAGGAGAAATGATATTTAGTGAATTAGAAACTAAATATGAAAAATATTGTATTACAATTGAATCAGATACAACATTTTATAGGTGTAGAATTGAAGAAGACTCTTGTTCTATATTAACCCCTCGAGAAATGTTTGCTCCTCCTTTTGATAAAACTAATGAAAATAGATTTAGTAATAAAGGTGTAAGCCATTTATACCTAACTAGTTCAAGTAAAATTGCTAAAGCTGAAATTGGTTATACAATGGGAAAGGTAAAAAATATTAATACAATTCAAATAAAAAATAATGATAGTTTTAATTTAATTAATTTAGATAAAGATATGGGTGCAACTTTTGCTTTTTGTCTATTCCCTTGTTCTAAATTTACTATTCCATCCCAGGCATATTTGATTTCTAATTATATTTCACAGTGTTTATATTTTATAAAAAAACACAATAGAAGAAATATCGATGGAATTAGATACCCAAGTGTAAGGTGTAATGATAATGATAAAGAATATTGTTATGTGCTTTTTAATAAACATTATGATGATTTTAATAACTGTAAATTTGTCAAATAACAGAAAACTGATTTAATTTGATAAATTTAGAATGATAAAATTAGCTTATTTTCTTGCACAAAGTATTTAATTTTTTTAAATTATATCAGATTTAAAAAGGAGCTTTTATGATAAATCCAGAATGTATTTCCGAAAAAATGATGTATAATACTGTTCGGATTGTGACAAAAGATGGTGACTCTTGTGGAACGGGTTCTTTTTTCAATTTTATAGTAGATCAAAAGATTATTCCTACTATAATAACAAATAAACATGTTGTGAAATATGATAAAAATCAAGAAGTAACTCTTTATTTGCATACTGCAAATAATCTTGGAAACCCTGATGGTAATTTACAAATCAATTATAAGCCGAGTTGGAGATTCCACAAAGAACAAGACCTTTGTTATTGTTATTTAAATCCAATACTTGAACAAGTAAAACAAAAATTTAATAAAAATCTATATATAATTTCAAATGATGAAAAAATTATACCTAATAGTGAGAAATTATTAGAGTTTTCTCCTTTAGAAGAGTTAGTAATGATAGGTTATCCCATAGGATTATGGGACAAAATTAATAATTACCCAATATTTAGAAAGGGTTACACCGCCTGTCACCCCGCAGTCGATTTTAACAATAAGGGTATAGGTTTGGTAGATATGGCTTGTTTTCCTGGTTCTTCAGGTTCCCCTGTGTTTATTTTAAATGAAGGTAGTTATAAAGATAAGAAAAATAAAACCTTTATAGGTTCTTCTCGAATATTTTTAATCGGGTTTTTATTTTCTGTGCCAGTTTATAATGCAAGTGGTGAATTAAAAATTAATGTTATTTCAACAAATAATACTATTAGTACGAATACACCTATAATGACAAATTTAGGATATTATATTAAATCTTCTGAAATTATAGATTTTAAAAAAATGATAATGGAAGATATCAGTTAAGTTAATTTTGGAATCAATATTTATACCAAATTTTACTTATAATTTATAATGAAGTTTAAAAATTGAATTTTATCTACACTTTCTGATAAGGACTATTATTTTTATGGATTTCCTTCTTATAATAAACTTGTGGAGAGGTACTTTTCTTCTAAGTCTCAACATAAATTGGGGTAAGTGTTCTAAATCGAATATATTCCGTTATATATGAAACCTCATAAAGTCTTAAATTATTTGACTAACGAACAAGGAATAAATGAAATGATAGATAAATTAGAAAAAAATTAATACAATTTAAATAAAAGTCTTTTTCCGTAGGGGTACTCGTTCTCGTAAGTAAATGAAGGAGAGGGATTCTTTTCTCCTAATTTTTACGGAGGTCTTATGAAAAGAGATTTTAGTACCCCTAGTGGTAATAGTTTCACAGTTAGTTATGCTAATTGTGTAGAGAATGGTTATAACTGTCATTTCCCAAATGAAGTTATTGTTAATAATGCAGATGAATTTTCAAAAGTTTGTGTTTATGACCATATATTAGGTTCTTATAAAGATAATTATAGAAGTGCATCTAATTTTATAAGTGCTAATGCACTTGGTATGGATTGTGATAATGATCACAGTGATAATCCAAAGGATTGGAAAACTTATAAAGATGTTCAAAAGGCATTCCCTGGTGTTCCATTTTATGTAACTTATAGTAGAAATCATAATAAAATTAAAAAGAATAAATCTGCTAGACCTAGATTTCATGTTATCTTTTTAATAGATACTATAATTGATTCAAATTCTTATTCTAATTTAAAAAAACAAGCATTAAATCATTTCATTTATTTTGATTCTAATGCTGTTGATGTTGCAAGATTATTCTTTGGAACTAAAAATAATAATGTTGAATTTGTTGAAGGGGATATTACTCTAAATAAGTTTTTAGAAAAAAATGAACAACCTATTTCTTCAATTGAAAGCGAAATACCTGAAGGAGAGAGAAATTCAACTTTACATCAATATGCTCTAAAAGTTATTAAAAGATATGGAGATAGTGAAAAAGCTTTTACTTCTTATTTAGATAAATCTAATCAATGTAATCCGCCATTAGAAGATAAAGAAATTAAATCAATATTTAATAGTGCTAGAAAATATTATCATTCTACTATAGCTGTTCAAGAAGATTATGTTCTACCTGAGGATTATGATTTAGAATATGAGTATATACCTGAAGATTATTCAGATGTTGGACAAGCAAAAGTCTTAGTTAATATTTTTGGAAATGAGCTAAAGTATACTAAAGGTGCTGGGTATCTTAGATATAATGGAATCTTATGGGAAGATTCTAAACAAAGAGCTCAAGCAGCAGTTCAACAATTAACTGATTTACAATTAGACGAAGCACGTATTAAATTGAAAATTGCTACAAAACAATTAATTGATACTGGAGCTAAACTGCTTATTGATTTATCTGGTCTAAAAAAAGCACAAGTAAAATTTAATAAAACTCAACAAAAAGCTTATAATAATTATATAACAGCAACTACTTATAATACTTTTGTTATAAAAAGACGTGAATCTAAATATATCAGTGCAACTCTTAGAGAAGCAGAACCAATGTTAGAAATGGATATTTCTGATTTTGATAAAGACCCTTTTTTATTAAATACGCCAGATTATACTATTGATTTGAGAAAAGGCATTAATGGTATAAGAGAACATAGAGCAGATGATTTTATTACTAAATGTACTTTGTGTTCTTTAAATAATGATGGTATTAAAGAATGGAAGAGTTCACTAAAGCTTTTTTCCCAAAACGATGAAGATTTAGAAAATTATGTTCAAGATATAATTGGTCTTTCTGCTATTGGTAGAGTATATGCTGAATTTATGGTTGTTGCTCATGGGGGTGGAAGAAATGGTAAATCTACATTTTTTAATACTATAAGTTCAGTACTTGGAACGTATAGTGGTAAAATATCAGCAGATAGTTTAACTGTAGGTTGCAGACGTAATGTTAAGCCTGAACTTGCAGAAACAAAAGGAAAGCGTTTAATTATTGCATCTGAGTTAGAAGAAGGAACTAGATTAAATACTTCAATAATAAAGCAGTTTTGTTCAACTGATGAAATTTTTGCAGAGAAAAAATATAAAGATCCTTTTGCTTTTATTCCAAGTCATACATTAGTTCTTTATACAAATCATCTTCCAAAGGTTGGAGCGACAGACCTAGGTACTTGGAGAAGATTAGTTGTAATTCCTTTTACTGCAACTATTGAAGGTAAAAGTGATGTTCTTAATTACTCTCAACATTTAGTTGAAAAATGTGGTGGTGCTATTTTAACCTGGATTGTTGAAGGTGCTAAAAATATTATTGATAAGAAATATAAACTTACTAAACCTAAGTGTGTTATAAATGCTATTAACTCTTACAGGGATGATAATGATTGGCTAAATCACTTTTTAAGTGATAGTTGTGAAATTGAAGATTCACTAACTGAAAAATCAGGAGATTTATATACTTGCTATAGAACTTATTGCAGTATTAGAGGTGAATATATTAGAAGTACTGCAGATTTTTATGCTGCACTAGATTTAGCAGGGTTTAAGAGAAGAAGAACTAAAAAAGGCTCTTTTGTTTATGGACTTAAGCTAAAAGATAATAATGCAGAAGATGATTTTCTAAAATAACTTCAAAAGGGTGACACTGGTGATGGTCTTTATACTAACTTTTTTATATGAAGTATTATTTTTTATACTATATATAAGTTATATAAATGAGTGTCACTACCGTCACCCTTAATTGATGAATTGGGGATATGTATAATTATAAATATAGTTGCTAAATATAAATTAAATGTTATTATTATAATAATGAAAAATTAAAAAAATAAGAGGAATGTTTATATGTCCAATTTAAATATAGGGACTGTTGATGTTTTGCAATTAGTAAGTAAAATAAAATCATATCAAGAAAAATTGGTTAACTCGAGAGATAAATATATCGGGACTTTTAATTTATTTGATGCAATAAATAAATCTCATTATGAGAATTATCATAGTGATATTATAGCGTATTTAT
>RZYO01000034.1 GCA_009930325.1 Spirochaetia bacterium
GGATATGTTTCCACAAACGACTAAACAACGGAAAAGGCTATGGATATGTTCCCACGCTCGTAAAATCAGCAAAGACATTCAGCCTATCCTATCGAGCCATGTTGAGAGTGTAGTGTTATTGGAAAAAAGTGAAAATTAAAGAATAAAAAACAAAAAAAGGGAGGGACTTATTTTTGAAAATGCCATTAGATAATATTAATAAAAATATGTTTGCTCCCTGCGGAATGAATTGCATGGTTTGTTATAAACACTGTAATAGTAATAAACCATGTGAGTGTTGTTTTTCTATAAATAATTCAAAACCTAACCATTGTAGAAATTGTAAGATTAAAGATTGTCTTAAAGACAAAGAATTTAAATATTGCTTTGAGTGTTCTTCTTTTCCTTGTAAATTAATTAAAAATCTTGAAAAAAGCTATCAACAAAGATATCAGACAAGTCTTATTGAAAATAGTGAATTTGTAAAAAATCATGGAATAGATATTTTTATGCAAAAACAAAAAGAAGAATACACTTGTTCAGAATGTGGTGGAATTATTTCTCTTCATGATAGAGAATGTAGTGAATGCCATCAAAAGATAAAAGAATAAGATAATATTCATTCTATGCTAATTAAACATTTATTAACTTAAGGTTTATCATTAATAGTTTTATTATAATATTAGGTTGCTTCTGTTTATAACATTGTTAATGTAATTAATACCTATTATTATATAAGTTGTTAATACAACATTAATTTTTCAATATTTTATCTTTATATAATTATTAGCAATTAAAGGGGTAACTCAAAGTGGTTTATAATGAACAAATTTATATATTTGCACAAAATTGGTATAATTGGTTTTCAAATAAACAGTTAAATTATTTAGAACTATTTGATAATTCCTTCAAAGCTGATTGTGATTTATTTGATTTTAATTTAAGTGATACGTTTGAAAAAACCTATGGAATTTCTTGTTATAAGTATAATGAATTAAATAATATTATTGATACTATTTATGATATCCAATTACTAGGATCAGCAATTTATTCAAAATGGGCTTTTTTGAATAAATCAGATTCTAATAGTCAAGAAATTATAAAAGAAGAAAATCGGATTTGGTTTACTATAGCTTTTGCTAGACTTTCTTTACTATCATCAAAGAATTCGCCTCTTTTTATAAATAAAGCACAAATGATTCGTATTGTTTCAAATAATATATCTTTCGGACCCTATCCAAAAGCTAGTGATATTGTTGAACAACATTTAACAATTAATTTAGAAGGGAGAGTTTGGTTTTCTTCTTATTGCTATGGGGAAGGGGAAGGAAAATTTCAGAAATCTGAAACTAAAAATTTTAAAATTGATAAAACTTTAGCTCAAAATATATTAAGTAAAATATCAAAATATTTTAGTAATCAATATATCTATGATGATAAAACTGATGTTGGTAGCTGGAGAATGTATATAAAAAATACTGAAAAAGAAGATTTTAATATTGAAGGAAGTCTTTATTCGAATTATGAGGTGGACGGAGTTGATCTTTCAACATTTATTCGAGATTCACTAGAAATGGATTATTTATTTCTTTTTGATGGAAATATATATACAGATAAAATAAATAAAATCATAATTGATTATAAAAAAAATATAGATAGTTATATTGTTGAACCTTATTTAAATGAAAATTCTTTTGAGGTAATTGAAGATATAGAAAAGCTAATAATTGATAGAAAAACAGAAAGCCTTGAAATTTTAAAAAAAATAGGTAATCAATGTACAATTTCTCATAAATATGAAATTAAAGGGGAAATTTCAAGTTTACTAGATGATTTATATGGTGATGACCTTTTAGGCTATTTAGAAAAAAATAATTATAAAATTAATGAAGCGATAAGAGAGAGAAAAGAATATACAGTAACTGTAGACTTTATAAAGAACTCTCATAATTATATAAAAGAGGCTTTTAATTTAAATGAAATGCCTAAATATTTTGAAGAATTTGTACAAAAAATTAATAATTTTATCAAAGATTATGGTTTTGGAGAAATCCTTAATCCTTCTATTTCTAAAAAAATAATAAGAGATAAAAATGATTATATTTTTTGTAGTGTAACTTTCGATGATAGTGATAAAAGCTATTATTACATTACTGAAGATGATAGTATTGAGGTAGGAGACCTTGTTTCAGTTAGAACTAATAATGAACATCATCTTTCAATTGGAAAAGTTATTAATATTGAGTATTTTAATAAGAAGAATGTTCCTTTCCCAATTAAAAAAACAAAACATATTATTAGTAAATGTAGAGAATAAGAGATTTCTTTTTTATGTAGTTTATTTTTATCAAAATGAAATTTATTATCTTCTATGTCTTAGTTATGATACAATTAGTTCAGTTATTATATAAAAAGGATAAAATTTTATGGATAATAATTTTAAAACAATTGATGAATATATAAGTCAATATAGTGATAATATTCAAATAATCTTACAAAAAATTCGACAAGTAATTAAAGAAAGTTCTCCTAATTCAATAGAGAAAATAAGTTATCAAATGCCAACCTTTTATTTTAATGAGAATCTAGTTCATTTTGCAGCATATAAAAAACATATTGGCTTTTATCCAACACCATCTGCAATTGATGCATTTAAAAGTGAGTTATTACCATATAAATTTGCTAAAGGATCTATTCAATTTCCAATTGATAAACCTATTCCGTATGATTTAATTAAAAGAATTGTTGAATATCGAGTAGAGGAAGTTAACAAGAAGAATGCTAAATAGGAGTTTTTATGTATACAGATTTTATTAATAAAATGAAGAAAAGATTCGAAAATAATCTTTATCGACATAGTCAAATTAAATGGAAAGATGTTGAAAAAAGATTAATTAATAATCAAGAAAAATTAATTTCTTTATTAAAAATGGAAGAAACTGGTGGTGAACCAGATGTAGTTTTTTATGATGAAGAATCAAATGAATACTTATTCTTTGATTGTTCAAAAGAAACACCAATTGGAAGAAGAAGCCTTTGTTATGATAGAGCTGCTTTAGATTCTAGAAAAAAAAATAAGCCAGAAAGTAATGTGATGGAAATGGCAGCAGAAATTGGAATTGAAGTTTTAGATGAAGAGAAATATAGACAATTGCAAAAAGTTGGACCATTTGATTTAAAAACTTCAAGTTGGATTAAAACTCCAGAGAAAATTAGAAGTTTAGGTGGTGCACTTTTTTGTGATTTCAGATATGAGAGTGTCTTTGTATACCATAATGGAGCAGATTCATATTATAGTTCAAGAGGTTTTAGAGGTTGCCTAAGAGTATAAAATATAAAAGTATTAGATTTGTTTTTGTTCTTTCTCTTTTTTAGAAATCTTATTTAATTGCATATCATGACTGGCAACATTGAATAATTCTTCAAGTGGAATTTTTTCACCATTATATTCATAAAATCCTATTGAAAATGTATAGCTTATTATGTTTCCTTCATTTTCGATTTTAAATTCTTCAAATATTTTATTTATTGTATTTATATATAATTTATAATCTTCTTTAGAGTCGCAAATAATACAGAATTCATCACCACCAAATCGATATATTTTACTATTAATATAATTTTTCATTGTTTTTGTGAAATGGATTAAAACTTGATCTCCTGTTGAGTGTCCAAATTTATCATTTATATATTTGAAATTATCAAAATCAATAAATAATAAAGTAAAAGGTATTTTATTAATAAGTTTATCCTTAATGTCATTATTAAGACAATTTCTATTTAAAGCTTTTGTTAAAGAATCGTAGAATATTGTTTTTTCAATAGTTTTTTCAAAATTTTTATTAAGAGTATTATTTTGGTAAAGAACTAAAAATAATAAAATTATAAGAATTGCATAAATTCCATATGCCTTATTTCCAAAATACAAAAGTGTAAGTACAAAAGTATTATAAATAAATATTGATAAATTATCTTTTCCAAAATTTAAAGATATTGGCGTATTATTATAAAGTTTCAATATCAAAGCCATCATAAATATATTTATTGAATCGTAAATTAATAAAGCGAAAAGGATGCTTAGAAAAGTATTATTAATTAAATTGAAACTGATAATGTAAGAAGTATAGAGACAAAAAATATGCATTGATATATTAAATAATGATTTTATATTAATAAACTTATCATACATTTTAAAAATATAAACCCTAATAAAATTTACAATTAATAGAGCAATAGCTAAGTAAATTATAGATGAAAAAACATTTGTAATTGATAATGAATAAACGCTAAGAAGCCCAAAAAGAGAGAAGAAAGAACTTTCTGATGTACTTATTGCATTTATTTCAGTAGTAACCATAAATATTGTTAACAGGATTAATGTTGGATTTATTTGTACAATTGAATTATTAATAGAAGCTAATATCATTGAAACAATTGCTAATAAATAAACAAAATATAGATATGGTTTAAATAATTTATTCAAAATAATGGCTCCAATTTTTTTGTTCTTTAGTATAGCATAGCTTTTTATTTTATAGTTTGATATTTTGATAAAAATATTTTACCATTAGAAAATATATTAGGAGATTTATTATGTTTTTAGAAACGCAACGATTATTATTAAGAGAATGGAGAGAAAGTGATGCCTCCAATTTATATGAGTTAGCAAAGGATCCTAAAATTGGACCAATAGCTGGATGGCCAATTCATACTAGTGTAGAAAATAGTTTAGATATTATAAGAAATGTCTTGGCAAAAGAATATTCTTATGCAGTTTTTTTAAAAAGTGAAAACAAAGTCGTTGGTAGTATAGGTTTAATGATTGGTGAAAATAGTAACTTAGAAATTAGAGCTGATGAAGGTGAAATTGGATATTGGATTGGCTTCCCTTATTGGGGAAAAGGGTTAATTCCAGAAGCTGTGAATGAATTAATTAGATATAGTTTTGAAGAATTAAATATAAATAAATTATGGTGTGGTTATTTTGAAGGGAATAATAATTCGAAAAGAGTTCAAGAAAAATGTGGATTTGTTTATAGTCACACAAATGAAAATATTTATTGGCCAATAATGGACGATTATCGTACTGAGCATATTACCTCTTATAGAAAAGAAGATTGGAAAAAGACAAAAGAATAAAAACCTTTTGTCTTGTATATAAAAATGAATTATTAATTACTTAATTAGTTTTGCAAAGCTATCAGCTGTTGCTTTTATTTGAGTTAATAAAGCTTGATTTTCCTTTACCTTTCCTCTATCAAAACTATTTAATACTTTAATGACATCACAGATTTCATAACCTAGAGCTTGAAGTGGTTTACTCATTGCTTCAGCAGTGTATCCCATATCAGCTTCATTTTCTTGCTCACAAATTGCAATTATCACAGCTTTTCTGTTTTGATTTGCTAAATTACTTGACCATTTTCCTGGTCGTGGATTTTCAAAATTATAAAAACAATACAATCTATCAATAAAGGCTTTCATCCAAGCTGTAATATTATAATTATGAGTTGGACATATTAACACTAAGCCCTTGCTTGAAATGATGTCAGGATATAATTGATTAAAGTCATCTTTTAAACCTGTACATATTTTATCTTTTCTACATCTCTCACAACCAATACAGCCTGAATATTTATAATCTCGAAGATTAATTATTTTTTCTTCTATATTATTTTGTCTTACAGACTCCATAAAATGATTTAATAAAATATCAGAATTGCCTTTTATTCTAGGGCTTCCATTTACACCAAGTATTTTGTTTTGTGTTTCTATTATCATAATTTCCTTTTATAATTTATATTTATTAAAGTTTAACATATAGAAACACTTTGGGCAAATCTACCAACTTGTTTTACAAAATATACATATTTCAAATTTCTAGTTAGAAATATCAAACTTTAGATTGTTTAATTCTTTAGTATATTTGTCAAAAATATTAATAATAGATGAATTATCAACTTCATGAATTGATTTTAGTTTTTTGGGAACTGGGGAAAATTCCAATAGAGATTTCTCATACCATACAACATCAAGCCATTTATTAAATTTATTACCGGTATTGTGAAAAACTCCTATTTTTGTAAAACCTAAGCTTTCATGTAACTTTTCACTTATCTTATTTGGTTGAGTAATTACTCCATAAACATTATAAATATTTTGTTCTTTTAATAAATCAAGTAAAGCCTTATAAAGAATTTTTCCAATTCCAAAATGTAAATATTTATTATCAAGGTAGATAGATAATTCAGCATCCCATTGATAAGCTTCTCTTTCTCTAACTCTACCAGCATAAGCATAACCAATGATTTTATTTTCAATTTCACAAACTATGTATGGATAAAAAGAGGAAACTTTTTCAATTCTATTTTGAAAATCAGCTAAGGATGGTGTAATACATTCAAAAGTAATAGTAGTATTTTCAATATAAGGTTTATATATTGAAAAAATATCCACTGAATCAGTTTCATTTACAAATCTAATTTTTAAATTATTCATAACTTGAGCCTTTTTATTTTATTAAATCAATAAATTAAAAATAAAACAATAATATTTAGTTTTTTTGTTTTCAAATATTTTGAATTTTATATTATACTTGACAAATATAACTTTCATCAATTATATTTTAGGTAAATTAATATAAAAAAATATTACTGACAGACTATATTTTATTGTATAGTCGGGTTACAAAATGAGTAACAACAGAGGGAGATATAAGCACATCTGTGGGACAGGAAAGTTCCATTGGTGTGTTTTTTTATTATGATTTTTTTAAAAAAAATACTAAAAAAAGTTTTGGAGAGAAAAATGGGAAAAGAGATAACAATAGAAAAAGAGAGAAGTGAAAAAGCTAGAAAGATTACATTAGTTGGCTTTTTTATAAACTCAGTATTAACAGTATTAAAAATAACTGCAGGAATTATTGGAAAAAGTAATGCTATGTTAGCCGATGGTATACATTCATTGTCTGACTTTTTTACAGATATTGTTGTTCTTGTTGGTTTTAAATTTACTGAGAAACCTGCAGATAAAGACCACAATTTTGGTCATGAAAAATATGAAACATTTGCAACTTTTATAATTGGAATTGCACTATTATTAGCAGGATTTGATATTTTACAAGGTGGAGCAAGTAATGTATATAAAATTGCTTTTAAAAATGAAATCCTACCCAGACCAAAATTAATTGCTATTATTGCAGCCTTGATTTCTATTTTTTCAAAAGAATTCTTATTTAGATTTACAAAGAAAGTCGGAGAAAAAATTAATTCTCCTGCTGTAATAGCTAATGGATGGCATCATAGATCAGATGCACTATCATCAATAGGAACATTAATTGGTATCAGTGTTGCTTACTTTTTAGGTGATAAATGGATTATTTTTGATCCTATCGCAGCTATAGTTGTAAGTGTTTTTATTTTTAAAGTTGCTTTTGAGATAATGCTTCCTGCAGTAAATGAATTACTTGAATCATCTCTTGATGAGAAAGATGTAAAATATATATCTAATTTAATAGAAAGTAATCAAGGTATTAAGAATTATCATAACTTAAGAACAAGAAGGATTGGTTCAAATATTGCAATTGAAGCTCATTTAATGTTTGATAAAAATATTTCTTTATACCAAGCACACGCAATTTCTGAATCTATTGAAAAAACACTTAAAGAATATTTTGGGAACAGAAGTATTATTACTTTTCATCTTGAACCAAATTATAAAGAATTCATTGATTAAAAATAAATCTTTTACCATTATATAATTAATTGTATAATTTTTTTTATTAGGAGAACAAGAATGGAAAAAATTATTATTTATGGTAGTAAATATGGTACGACAAAAGCTTATGCCCAAGAATTATCAAAGAAGACAGAAATACCAATAATTGAATATTCAAAGGTAACAAATTTAGAAAGCTATGATGTTGTAATTTATTTTGGTGGACTTTACGCTGGGGGTGTTTTAGGGTTAAAAGATACACTCAATAAACATCCTCTTTCAATAAATCAAAAATTAATAATTATTACAGTTGGTTTATCAGATCCAAATGTTACAGAAAATACAGATAATATAAAAAAATCACTTTCTACACAGATTTCTAAAGATTTATATGATAATTGTAAAATATTTCATTTAAGAGGCGGGGTTGATTATTCAAAATTAAGTGTAATGCATAAAATAATGATGAAAGCTTTATATAATAAAACAAAGAAATTGCCTATTGAAAAGCAAAATGAAGAAACTAAAGCATTAATTGAAACATATAATAAGAAAGTTAATTTTGTAGATTTCAAAACGCTTAATCAAATAATTAATTCTCTGTAATTTAATCTTTTCCTAAATACTTTATATAATTATGCTTTCTTTATTTAAGAATAAAGTTTAAGGAAGTTATGAAAAAAAACACAAAATCTAGTAAAACAAGAAAATCAGTTAAGAAAAAAATTTTAAAAGTATTATTATTTATTTTCATTGTAATAGTAATATTTAATATTATTGGGACAATTCTTCATGCTACATATTTTAAAAATAAAGTTGAAGAAATAAAACCATATGGAGAAATGGTAAATATTTATGATGGACAAATGCATGTTTATTCAATGGGAGAAGGAGAAAAAACAATAATTTTACTTCCTGGAATGGGTGTTTCTTTACCTTCTGCAGAATTTGGTCCTTTGATGAGAACCTTAATTAAAAAATATAAAGTTGTCTGTATTGAATATTTTGGTGTAGGCTTTAGTAGTGAAACTAGTAGAGAAAGATCTGTAGCCAATTATGTTGATGAAATAAGAAAAGTATTAGAAGTTGAACAAATTGAGCCTCCTTATGTTTTAGTGCCGCATTCAATATCTAGTGTATTTAGTGAATACTATGCATCAAAATATCCAAGTGAAATAAAAGCTATTATTTCTCTTGATGGGACATCAACCGCTTATTATCAAGAAATGCCAAAATTTGTTAATAGTCTTTTAGGCGTTGCAAAGGTACAACAAAACAGTGGTTTTTCTTCTATTATGGGATTGTTGGCAACAAATAAGAAAGATTTAATTTCAAAAGGATACTTAGAAAAAGAGATCAACGATATGATAGCTTTTTCAGGCTTTAGTGTTAATGATAATTTGCTATCTCAGATGGGAAATTCTGCAAATTATATTAAAGAAACTATGGATTTACCATATCCTAAAACAATTCCATATTTTAAAGTTATTTCAAAAAAAACATATGAAACAAAAAATAGTCAAATTAAAATTTCTCCACAAGAATATCAGATGGAGCATTTGAAAAGACTTGGCGATAATGTTAAATATGAAATACTAGAGGGTAATCATTTTATATATTTTAATAATGTAGATAGAATATCTAATATTATTGATGATGTTATTGCTAATAACTAAAAGTAATACCTAAGTTTCTTTTTTATAAATTATAAGAACTCTATTTCTTAGATATAGTTTAAGATAATAGAGTTTTTTAATTAGCAAGTATCTTTAATAATTTTTTAAAATTGCCTTTTACTTTAAAAAAATAACCATTCATTGGTTTTTATTAGACATACCTTATAAATGTAGTTACTATCAAATTATGAAAAAGATAGTAATAAGATTTGATAAAAATTTAGAAAAAGATTTAATAGAAATCGTAGCAAAAGAAGATAATCCTCTTGTGAGGAATATTGAAAATTATATTAATAATAATTTCCCAAATTCAATAAATTGTTATAAAAATAATCAATTATTTAGAATTCCTATTGATGATGTTTTTAAAATTTTTTGTGAAGATTCTTTTGTTTATCTAAAAACAGAAGATCAAAAATTTGAGATTAAAGACAGACTTTATGAAATAGAGTCAAAATTAAGCTTATTCCCTTTTTTTAAAATCAATAAAAGCGAACTTATAAATATGAATAAAGTAAAGGATTTTGATTTTACCTATTCAGGGAAAGTATTGGTTCATTTAAGTAGTGGAGAGATTTCTACTGTGAGTAGAAGAAATATTAATAAATTGAAAGAATATTTAGGAGTAAAATAATATGAAAGAAAAAAATACAATTAAAAGTTATTTAAATAGTTTTACATTAGGAGTAACTATTGGAATATTTATCTCTATTTTCATCAATTATTTATTAAAAACAAATTATTATATGATGCCTACACCTACATTTGTTAATAAATTAGGGAGTCATTTAGCTACTTTTGTTTCAGTAATAACTTTTGGGTTAATTGGAGTTTTTAGTAATTTAAGTAGTTTTGTATTTGAAAAAGAAGAATGGTCTTTATTAAAAGCAACAATTATCCATTTTGTATTATTACAAGTTTTAATATTAGTCATTGGTTATGTTTTTGATTGGCTTTCTTATTATTTTATAATGGTTCTTCCAATTAGTATATTTGTTTATGTTGTAATTTGGACAATTACTTATTTTTATTATAAAAAAGAGATAGGTAAGTTAAAGGCTAAAATTTAATCCTTTTCATATTTTTTAGTTGTATAATGTAAGAGAAAAAAAGCAAAATGGAAAAGTTTATTACTTTCATTTTGCTTTTTTTTATTAAATTAGTGGATAGATTATTATTACCAATAACTATTCCAAAGTTTATTTTCATATCTATAATTCATTCTAATTAAAGCTTCTAGATAGAAATAATCTCCCCAGGTATTACACTCATCAACACCTCTATTATTACAAGGATTATTTTCACTTTTTCTAGCATAAGTTCCATGAAGTAATAAACCATTTGATTGATAAATATCTTTTACAGCACATTCATCAATTAAGGCCTCTAGTAATTCTTGAGATATTTTCACATATTCCTTTGACTCGTTTTCGTTTAAATACCTACTCATTTCTAATATTCCACAAATAGCGATAGCAAGGGATGAAGAGTCTCTTGGCTCTTTTGAACCTTCACTAAAATCAAAATCCCAATATGGTATTTTATCTTCTGGTAAATTGTTTATAAAAAAGGATGTGAGTCTTTTAAAAATATTTAAATAATTTTCATCACCTAAATATCTATAAGCTAAGGCTGCTCCATAAATCCCCCAAGCTTGGCCTCTGCTCCAAGCAGAACCATCTCTATTTCCTTGATGTGTTACTCCATGAGTTGGAAGACCCGACTTTTTATCAAAATAGAATGTGTGATAAGTTGAGTCATTCTCTCTAATAATAACTTTCATAGCAGTTTTAATATGAGCTGTAGCTATTTCTTTATATTTATTATTTCCACTTACTTCTGTTGCCCAAAAAAGTAGTGGTACATTTAATAAACAATCGATTATTAATCTATAATTTTCTTTTTCTCCTAAATCTCCCCAGGCTTGTAAGAATTGTCCTTTTTCTTGAAATCTATTTATTAAATTATCGGCTGCTAAAATAGCTGCTTTATAAGCATCTTTGTTTTTTGTAAGTTTATATGCAGCAACACAGGAAGGGGTATATAAAAATCCCATATCATGATGATTAATATCAATCTTTTTTTCAATTCTTTCTAAAAATGATTTAACTTGAATTTTAGCTGTATTTAATAAATTCTCAGCTTTTGAGTATTCGTAACCAAGCCATAACTCTCCAGTCCAAAAACCTGTTGTCCATTCAATATTCTCACTTTTTTTATAAAAATTATTTTCACTATGAGAATAAGGGAATTCAGTAGTAAAATCATTTAAGTAATATTCAATTTGATTTAATGCCCAATTAAGAGCAATTTCTATTTTTTCTTTCTCCATCTGTTCCTCTATAATTCAATCTTAGTTAATTTGTTATTATGGAAAACTAATGTTTTACCAAAGCCACATAATTTATTAGCCTTAAATAAATCGACGCCTTCGTGACATTGATTTAATGTAAATAAAACTTCATAAGAACCATTTTTCTCATCATTTATAGTAAATGCTCTAATGTCTTCTTTTTTGAATAATGTATTAAATCGCATTGATTTAACTTTTTCTTCTTTGACTTCAATTTTTGAATTATTGACATTTACTACAGTGATAAAAGAGGTGTTTCCTTCTATATTATTTTCAATATTTAAAGAGGGTTTTGTTTCTAACTTATTGTAGTGTTTTGAATATAAAGATGTTTCTTCTTTAATTATACAATCTCTTTCAAAATATACATAAACATTAAGTTTTTCTTTTATGTATTTAATAATATTATTATTTTCAATTACTAGATTAGCATTGTTATCGAAATGAAAATACCTATTAATTTTATGCTTAGATTTAGTAGTAATTACATCAAATATTATAAATAAATCTTTATTAAGAGATAAAATTTTTCTCTCAATTAATGATCCATTTATTGCCAAATAACTTGTATTAAAGCCATTAATATATTTATATGAACCTTTTTCAATATAATTTGATTTAATAAAAGTCCCTTTTTTTTCATAAGCCCATGAATCTTTAACTGTAAAATAGTCTATGTTATCTATCATTATAGAATTATGTAAAGCTGTTGATTTTAATTGATATCTTTCTTTACATTCTGTATATGTGTATCTTCCACTATCAACAAAGATATCTTCATTTCCATAAGCAAAATCAAAATGAAGTAAACTTGAGTGTCCATGGCCGCTTCCAAGACTCCCACAAAAGAAATGAATTAAACTATCTGTTTCTTCCCAACCAGATCTCAGATAATAATTACCACTTTCATTTAAAACCGCCGATGTAAACGTTGGTTTTTCAATTTTTATAGTTTCATATTCTTTTATTTGCTTTTCACTAAATGGATAGGATAATGATTTATTTGAAAAGTATTTAATTACTCCATCTTTTAATAAAAGAGTAGCTCTAGATAATATGTCTCTAATATCTGTATCATCACTATCATTTTGCATTATTTGATGATGATTTGGTTTTTGACTTTTTATTATTGCATAACTCATTAAAGACGCAGTATCAAGAATCTTTTGATCAAGGATAATTTTGTACTTTCTAGATTCTTCTATTATATCAAATATACTAATCAGAACTTCTACATGATACATTGGCGATTGCTCCCAATGAAATCCATCATCAAATATTTGATAATTAATTTGTTCAATTATTCGACTTATTGATAAATCTATAAATTGTTTATTCTCTAAAAATAATGAAGCACAATATAGTCCTGAATCAGCGATTATTCCCCAATTAGATAATTTTGTAAAAGGTGTATCTATTTTTGAAAGATAAGAGGTATGCTCAATTATACTGTTTCTAAATATTTGTTTTTCTTTTATATCAAGTAAATTATGTCTGTATAATATTTCATAAGCTTTTAACCAGTTTTTGACTCGAATTCCTGCATCAAGACTTCTCCAAGATGTAACATAATTTTCTTCTACACATTTAGCATTTTCAATGAAATCAAAAATTAATTCTTTAGCTTTATTAAGATATTCATATTGATTTGTATACTCTCCAACTTGGGTTAGTTTTAATACATAATCACATCGAGCTAACATGAAAGTCCATTCAGGATCTCCAAAAGGATTTACATTCCAATCAATTTCATTCTCAAAAGAGTAAGGAATATGAGTCGCTTCCATAGCCCAAGGATCATTAAATAGGAAAGTATTATTTAACAATCTTTTAGCATTTTGTTTTTCAAAATTAATATCCATGATTTTCCCTTTATTTTAATGGAATAAAAGCATTCCAACTTCTATTTAATGTTTTAAAGCCTGCTTCAAGTCCATCGTTTACAGCAACAAAAAGTCCTTTAAATTCACCCTTTTCTTTATATAAGAAAGGCCTATCCATGTTACCAAAATGGGTAAAACCATTCTTATCATTGGGGATATCAAGAGAAATTGCTTTATAATTTTTCTTTATTTCCCAATGTATACCATCACTACTTTTACCATATACACTTGCCCCTATTTCATTGGTGTAACTACCTTTCCAATCTTTTGCTATCAATGCATAACCAGAGTTCGTTTTCCATAAAAAGGGGTCTTCAAGCACGCCATCTTTTTCATTAAATAATGGTTTGTTTGATAATCTAGTAAAAGGTTTTGAATAATGTTCTGTGTATGCAACTCCTAGTTTCATTGTTGAAAACATATCTTCATCTTTAAAATTATAAGGAGGTTTTTTATAAGTTCTTGTTTTATAAATTAATAAAACAGAGCCATCATCATTTAAGCAAGGAGCAGGATTTGATACTAAAAAATCATCAAAATATCCTGCTCTAATATCTAAAGCGGGTTTATCAAATCTTTTCCAAGGTCCATGAATATTATTACTAATTGCTATACCAATTTTTTTACTTGCTCTTGCAGCTAGCCATTCTTTTGAATAGTGATTAAGTTCATCTTCTTCAGTAATTTTTGGATAAGGATAAGTCATACCGGTATAGAAGAGAATAAAAGTATCTTTATGTTTTAAAATGGATGGGTTATGAGTACTTCTTCCATCCCAATAGCCAGCACCTCTTTCTTTTAATACAATTTCTTTAAATTCATAAGGGCCTTCTAATTTGTTAGATTCAGCTCTTACAATTTCACTTTGCATACCCCATCCTGGATGAAATGGTAGATATTTTGGCCATCTTGATGCAAACATATGATATTTATTTTTTTCTTTTATTACAGAACCACACCAAACCCACCAATCCTCCATCTCAAAAGCTGGTTCTAGGGAAGAGGGAATAAAATTTTCTTGGAAATTGCAATTATTAATATTCATAATTTAGCCTTTTAAACCACTTGTTGCGATGCCTTCTATAAAGAAACGTTGAAAGCTCACATAAAGAATGAAAATCGGAATTAACGAGATAATTGAAGCTGCCATTATTAAATTATATTCAGCTGAATATTGTGATATAAACATTCTAATTCCTAGTTGAATTGTTTTAACTCGTGTTGAATTGAAATAGATCATTGGACCCATAAAGTCATTCCAAACTGCAACGAAAGTAAAAATTGTAAGAGTAGCTAAAGCTGATTTTGAAAGAGGGAGAACAATTCTTGCATAAATACTGTATTCTGATAATCCATCTATTCTAGCAGCTTCAAGTAAATCATCTGGAATACTCATATAAAACTGTCTTAAAAGAAAAACACCAAATGCTGAAAAACTTTGAAGTAAAATGATTGAAAGGTGGGTATCAACTAAATGCATTTTTTGCATCAAAATATATTGGGGAAGCATATAAACTTGCCATGGAATAGCAATTGTTATTACATACGCTAAAAATAATGTATTTCTTGCTTTAAAATTACATTTTGAAAAACCGTAGGCTGCAAAACTACATGTGAAAAGCTGAATTAAAGTAATTATAAAAGATAATTTCATACTATTAAAAGTAAATAAAGCTAAAGGTATTTTCTGCCAAATTTTGATATAGTTTAGCCATTGAGGAGTTGTGGGAATCCATTTAATGGGAACAGAAAAAACTTCAGCTTCAACTTTGATGGATGCTGAAATCATCCATATAAAAGGTAATAAGGTTAAGAATGTTAGTGCTATTAATATTATATATATAAATACTTTTGATATTTGTTGTTTTTCAATTTTCATTAATTCATCTCCTAGAGAAAGTCAGTAAATTTTTTTTCAAATTTAAATTGGAATAGTGTTATTGCTCCTATTATTAAAAAGAGGACCATAGAAGCAGCACTGGCATTGCCGTAATTCCAAGAGATAAATGATTGATCATAAATATAATTTGCTAGTACTTTTGTTGCAGTACCAGGGCCCCCATCAGTTAATACAAATATTAAATCAAATACTTTAAAAGAATTAATTGTTAAAATCATAAATACAAAGAAATGAGCTGGAGTTAACATTGGAAATGTTATTTTGCAAAATTGTTGCCATTTATTTGCTCCATCAATATTAGCAGCTTCATATAAAGGTTTAGGAATATCTTGAAGGGCAGCTATATAAATAATCATAAAGTATCCCATATTTTTCCAAATAGAGACTATTATTACTGCGGGCATTGCCCAATCTACGCTTGCAAACCAACCTGGGGGATTACTCATACCAAGAAGTTGAAGTGCTGAATTAATTGGTCCCGCTTCTTTCATAAATAACGCATTCCAAACAGCTCCTACTGCAACAATTGATGCAACATAAGGAAAAAACATTGCTGAACGGAAAAAGTTTACTGCTTTTATTTTATTATTTAAAATAATAGCTAAAGTAAGAGCTGCTACCATCGATAAAATAACCGTGAAAAAAGAATAATAAACTGTATGCCAAAGTGAAGCTTTAAAAATTCTATCACGAAAAATATGTATAAAATTATTAAAGCCTACAAAAGTAATTTCATTAAATCCATCCCATTGTGAAAAAGCTAATATTAGAGATAAAAGTACCGGTATTAGAATAAATAAGGTAAAGCCGATAAAATTGGGTAGAATAAATGATAAACCCACTATTGTATTATGATTAGTAAGAGTTTGTTGTTTTTTTTGTCTTTTTTTATTAAACATATATTTCTCTTTAGTTTATATTGGTTTATAAAATGAGGTAGATATAAATCTACCTCAAAACTATGATTATTATTTTTGAAGAATTTCTTTATTTCTTAATTCCATCTCAGCAATACCATCGTCAATACTTGATTCACCTAACATGATTAAGGAGTGAACTTCACCCATCATTCTGTTGATTTCTGCAACTTTATCAACGCCAGGTCTATCGAAACTAATATTAGTTGTTTCTAAAGCTGGTTTTAAAGTTTCAGGCATACCTTCGATATCACAAATTAAATCTAGAGTTGAATCATTGTTTCTTCCAGGAATAGCACCAACTGAAGCATAAATTTGAGAACCTTCAGAACCTGTTACGAATTTTACAAATCTCCAAGCAGCATCTTTTTTAGAGCTTGCTTTGTTAATACATAATGGAGTAGCAGCCCCTACTGTATAACCTTGAGGAACATTTTCAGCATGAGGTAAAGTTGCTACAGCCCAATCTACACTAGATTCACCAGTTTTAACTTTATCTAATAGAGTAGTCATGAACCAAGTTCCCATTGGAAGCATACCAATTTTTCCTGTTAAGAAAGGACTTGAATAGTGAATTCCACCAGTCTTTAATGTGCCATAATCCATAATAGATTTATCGACATTTTGCATTCTTAAAGCCATTTCGTAATAAGGTTTTATAAATGAATAATCACTATCCATAATAGTATGTTTACCATCTTGAACACCCCAGTTAATTACCATAGCTTGCCAAGTATGTAGTAAAGCACCATAAGTTTTATCAGGACCTGAACCAGAAGTTAATTGTTTAGCCATTTTTTCAAAATCTGACCATGTCCAATCATTAGATGGATAATCCATTCCTGCTTTATCAAAGATTCCTTTATTATAATACATTACATACCAGTCTGCTCTTGCAGGAAGTCCAGCAATATTTCCATTATCAAAAGTGAAGTTTTTTGTTAAACCATTGTATTCTTTTAAATCAAAATTATCTTTTTCAATATAAGAATTTAATACTTCAATTTGACCTTTATCATAAAGACTTTTTGTTGTATCTGCATCTTTTACAAAGAAAGTATCAAGATCTGAACCACCATTAAGCATGATTGATAATTTTTGAGTATAATCAGAACTTGCAATATCAATTATTTCAACATGAATATCTGGATTTTGTTCATTAAATGCTTTTACTGTATCAATTACACTTGGATTTGCACTTAAATCCCATGTAGCTACATTAATAGTTGTTACCTTATTGTCATTTGACTCTTCTTTATTTCCAGAAGCAAAAATAAATGTTGTTGCAACTAAAGCAATCAACATTAAACTTAGAATTTTTTTCATTAAAATTTTCTCCTTTCTTAAATTTCTAATTTAATCCATGACTAATTATCTGTTTCATTTCTTTCATAACACAATGCAATATTTTAATAAGAATTAACACAATATTAATAATTGGAAAAATAGTATTTGTAAAATTTTAATATTTTGTAAAATTTTAATTAAAATATTTTTACTACTAGTTTTTTCTCATGTTATAATTATATTGTAGAATTATAATTAGTTAGGATTTTTTATGTTAAAAAGAAAAATTATTATTATGGCTTTAGCTTGTATTTTAGCAGTTGAAATCCCTTTATCTTTATTTTATGTAAATAATATAACAAATATTGAAAAGAATCAGATTAAAAATACAGATACTATTTATATTAATTTTATTCAAGAAAATCTAAAGGATATCTTTCTTGAAGCAAAACAATTAGCTCTATATTGTTCTTCTGATTACAGAATAATTAACTATTTTAAAAAAGAGAACCTTTTAGATGAACATAGAAAGTTAGAAGCATTTACAGCTTATGAAATGCTAAGAAGATTTTTATCATCTAGTAAAATTGGGAGCTATGTAAATAAATTAATAGTATTTAATGAAGATAATCATTCTATACAAGCTGATGCAAGGATTTCTGGCTCAATTATGGATGTATATAACATAAAGAAGAGTCCTATATGGAATATGGAGAAGAAGGTGTTCCATTTTTCAAAAGATATTACCTTTAATAACGATTGCGTTGCCATGCTATTGCCTTTTGATAATATGGAAGATACATATCTTTATATAGAATTATCAATGGATGTTTTTAATAAAACTCAAAATATAAATGCTCCAACTTTAAATTTTTCATTACTTGAAAATAATAATATTTATTTAGATAAAATATTTAATGCCTCTTTTATAGAAAAACAATTTACCTCAATGGGAAAAGTAAATTATTTTGATTCAAAAGTTGGAAAATTTAATTATAATGGAATTGAATATGATTATAATTATTATCCAGTTGTAAATACTAATTTTATATTATTATCAACAATAAATTATGAGTCTCTTGATGAAAGTTCACAAAAGGCAATCTATACAACAATATTAGTAAGTTTAACTGCTATAATAATTGCAATACTTTTAGTATTTGGACTCTCTTCTTTAATTACAAAAAGAGCTTATTTAATTATTAATCATATAAATAAAATTAAAAGAAAAGACTTTTCTGCAAATGAAGAAATTGCTAAAGGCAATGATGAATTTTCACAAATAGGGCAAACCTTGAATGAAATGGGTTTAGAAATTGAAGAATTATTAGAACAAACAAAAAAACATTATGAAAAAGAAAAGAAACAAGAGATAGCAATTTTACAAAAGCAAATTAATCCACATTTTCTATATAATACGTTAGAATCGATTTATTGGATGTCAAAGATACAGAAAGTTCCTGGGATATCAAAAATGACAAGATCACTATCTGATTTATTAAAGAATTTAGCAAAAGGGACTGATGAAAAAATAACACTTGAACAAGAGTTAAATTTATTAAATTCATATATACAAATTCAAAAAATAAGATATGTTGAGATGTTTGATTATATATGTGATATTCCAAAGGAATTTATGAGTTATAAAATCATGAAATTTACCCTTCAACCTTTGATTGAGAATTCAATATATCATGGTATTGAACCCAAAGGAGAATATGGGACAATAAAAATCTATATTGATAAACAAGATAATATTTCTTATGAAATTGTAATTGAAGATGACGGAGTTGGAATAACTACAGAGAAACTCAATACTTTATTAGCAATTGATGAATCTGATCATAATCATAAAGGTCTTAATAGTATTGGTTTAAAAAATGTTAATGATAGAATTAAATTATATTATGGCAATGAATTCGGATTAAAAATAGAAAGTAAAGTTAATATTGGGACTAAAATTTTTATTAAACTACCAAAGGAAATATAATGTATAAAGTATTAATTGTTGATGATGAAGTATTAATTTTATCAGGAATAAAATATTTAATAGATTGGAAATCAATTGATTGTAATTTAATTGAAGTTGCAAATAATGGAGAACAAGCGCTTTCATTAATTGATGAATTTCATCCAGATATTGTAATTTCGGATATAAATATGCCAATTCTAAATGGCCTTGAATTATTAAAAAAGTGTAATGAATTATATCCCTTATCAACATTTATAATGTTAACATGTTTAGAAGAGTTTTCTTTAATTAAAGAAGCATTAAAATATAATGCTGTGGATTATCTCTTAAAATCTGAATTAAATTCCAAAAATTTAATACAAAGTATTGAAAAAGCAAAAGCAGAGTGTAAAATTAGGCAAAAATACTTTTCTCTTGACATGGAAGATTTAGAATCTAATGAAAAAGATAATAAAATTATAAAAAATATATTATCTAGAATAAATTTACCTCAAGAGATTAATCCAAAACAAATAAATTATTTATGTTCAAAAGATATATTAAATAATTATTTTATTGTTCAAATAAATATTGAATACCCTTTTTTTGAAGAAAATAATTCCTTCTCAAAAGAAGATTTTAAAAGAATATATGAATATCAAGGTGAATTAAATTTGCGATTAGCTAAAAGTTATTTTAGTAATCTTTATCAGGTTGAAGTTTCAAGACCAGCGCCTTATGCATATCTATATTTTTTTCATAATGTTAGTAAGGCTCGTTATGAAACGAATTTGCCAATTCTAATAAAAAAGATGAATTCAATTTCTAAAGATGTAACAGGTGTAAAAAGTTATGTGATATCAACAGCCTTGTATGAAAATTATAAACAAATTGAAGAATGTAAAAATGAACTTAGCTTGCTTAGGAATAGTTTTTTTAATATAGAGAAAAATATTATTGATATCACGAGTATAAAAAAGTATGAATATAAACCAATTATCTTCAACGCATATATTGATAAAATAAGTTCTGCTTTAAAAACAAAGAACATAAATGATTTTAGATACTATATGAATAAAATAAATTCTAAACTAATTGAGTATAATTATATAAGAGGGGAAGCTGTAGTCTTTTTATATGAATTAATATCAAATGCTTTAGTTTATTTGAAAATAGAATTACCAAATGAAGTAGAATATCCTTTTCATCAAGATTTATTATCTTATATCCCAACAAAAAATGTGTTTTTAAAATTCTTTAATAATTTTAATAAAACTGTAGAACAAATATTACTCCCTTATCTTAAAGAAAAAGATAGTTATATTGAAAAAGCTAAAAAATATATACATGAAAATATTACAAAAAGAATAATGCTCGATGATATAGCTAATGAGATTGGTGTATCATCTGGATATTTGTCTGCTACTTTCTCAAAGCAATGTGAAATTAGTATAAGTGAATATATTAATAAAGTAAAAGTTGATGAAGCAATAAAACTTATAAAACAAAAGCCCTATAAAATATATGAAATCTGTAATGAATTAGGTTTCGATAATTCCTATTATTTTTCTAGAGTCTTTAAGAAAAATACAGGAAAAACATTAAGTGCATTCATGAATTCAATAAAATATGAATAAGGAAAAAAAATGACAAATATTATAAATAATGTAGTTAAACAGTTAAAATCTGAAGATTTAAATGCTTTATCCTTTTATAAGGATAATTTTTATATAGATAATCTAGTAGAAGAAGATAAACAAAATCTAATAAAAAGAGGTGAAAAGTGGTTATCAAAAGAATTCCCACCACTTCCTTTTAGCCTATATAGAGAGTATAAATTAACAGGTAATAGAGTTAATTTTCAAACAATTGTTGATAATAGAAGATTTGCGTTAAATGATGTATTTTTTGCAGAACTTGTTGAAAATAAATCAAGATTTATAGATTTAATAATTGAATTTTTGTATGAAACATTTAGTGAAATAGTATGGTGGCTCCCTGCTCATAATGTATATCAAAGGGATGGTTTTAATTCTGGTTATCCTGATTCTACAAATCCAATTATAGCTTTATTTTGTGCTGAAACAGCAGCTCAAGTATCAATTATTGTAAATACATTTAAAGATAGATTACCAAATGAATTAATAAATATAGCTAATAAAGAGTTAGAAGAGAGGATTTTTACACCATTTGAAGAATCAGAATTTTGGTGGATGGCTAAAGATGGTGATTTTGTAAATAACTGGGCACCCTGGTGTACTCAGAACGTATTATTATCATATGCTTTTTCTCCTTCATTTGATCATAGCAGAATGCTAAAATTTATGAATAAATCTAGTATTATTTTAGATTGTTTTTTTAATAGCTATGGAGAAGATGGCTGTTGTGAAGAAGGTCCTCAATATTATCATGTGGCAGGAGGAACTCTTTTTGGATCACTTGAAATAATTAATCTTTGTTCAAATAATAAAATCAATGAAATATTTAAAAATGAGAAATTAAATAACATAGCTTCATATATTAAAAAAGTTCATATAAGTGGTCCATATTATGTTAATTTTGGAGATTCAAATGCAAAAGCAGGATCTTGTAATGCAAAAGATTATTTGTTTGCTAAAAGAGTAGATAATAAAGAATTAATGGACTTTATTTCAAAATATTGGATAGAGGTTGAAGATAAATTAAGCATTAATGAAAGGAATTTATTTGATAGGTATATTGCTTTAAGATATTTTGATGAAATAGAAAAATTATCAAAAGAAATGAAGAATAAAGAAGTAGAATATTCAACCTTCACCCAATTTAAAAGTAAAGGATTATATATATTTAAATATGATAATAATACTTTAGCTGTCCAAGCGGGTTCAAATAATATGTCACATAATCATAATGATACAGGTTCCTTTATTTATTATAAAAAAGGGGAACCTTTATTTATTGATGTTGGAGTTGAAGAATATAGTGAAAAATCCTTTAGCAAAGATAGATATAAAATTTGGACAATGAGAAGTACATACCATAATTTATCAAACTTTGAAGATTGTGAACAAATTGATGGAGTAAATACAGATTGTGAAATATTGAATTTAAAAGATAATGAAATAACAATGCAATTAAAAAATACCTATAAAGAAAACCCAAAATTATTAAGTTGCTCAATTGAAATATTAACTGCAACCTTTTGAGCATTTGCAATACTTACTGCAATCAAAATAGTAAAAAGTTAGATGAAAAATATTTTTTTCATTTGACTTTTTGCTTTTTCTGCCTAAAAATTAAGGTACGATGTTTATTTGTCATTTCCAAAGGGCGCAAAAAACCCAGATTGGCAAATAATCTGTTTTTTTGCAGTACTAAATGCAATCACTGTCATTTTGTTTACTATTTCTTGTTGGTAAACAGTACGTGTTTGGTTGTTTTTACTGTTATTTAACTAGACTTGGTCTTAGTATAACTTCATCGGGTAGGATAAAAGTTAAACCAAGTTTATTTATGATGGATACTCCATACATTCTTTCAAAGATTTCGTATGGAGTATTATTTCCTAACTTTCCTCTTTTGTAAGAATTAATATGACTCATCATTAAATTTGTTTTCTCTTGATCCAAGTGATTTATTGATTGATGTTTTGGGATTACTCTTCTAAGTAATTCATGATTTACCTCACATGAACCCTTTTTATGTAACGGGTAACATAAAAAGGGTTATGTAACCCTGTATTTTATGTATCAAGTTTATTTAAAAAGCTATCTAAAAGCTTTAATTTAGGTTTTAGGGTTACATAAAATTATTTAATA
>RZYO01000400.1 GCA_009930325.1 Spirochaetia bacterium
AATTGACGGTAACGGTTGACAATAATAAATGTATGGGATATCAATTAACAAATATAATTATGAGAACAATTAAATTTAGAGCATTAAAAGATGATATGTCTAATTGCAATTTCGTTTATGGCGAATTGGTTTATGATGCATTATGCTTAGTTTTTAATTTAATTTATTGATACAATGCTAAATACAGAAATAAAGTACAAAACATCAACCGACAGCAATGAGTTGTATCGGTTATTGAAAGAGGGTAATTTAATTATCGGTTTTATTGCTTTAGACATTGACGGCGTTCCAAACATGGAATACTCAAAATTGGTTCAAATGTCGTATAATAAAAAGTGGAAATCATTTGATTTGGGATTTACATTTTTTGAAAGCGACTTTGACAAAATAGGATTTGAACAATTATGCTTAAAATACAATTTACGTTTCATTCCGTTAAATGAGGATTTAATTAGTCTTATTTAGAATGAATATAAATAGCACTTTTATTGAAAAAAAGTGCATTTTTTTTGTTCAAAATTTGGTAGTCTTAATTATTCGGCTTATATTTATAATACAATGAAAGTAGATTTTGAAATAAGAAAAGTAGATAACCACAGGTTGGGAATTGGAATGTACAAGTATGCAGTGCAGATATTTGCAACATACACAGTTAAAGGGAAAAAATACCCTTGTGAAAAATATACAAAAGATGCCCCTGCTTCTATTGTAAACAATATAGTTAGCGAATTTGAATCTACTGGCTCATTAACAGGTAAAAATTTCACAAATTTATGTGGGTTATTTCACGGAAAAGTAGATGTTAAAACATTGAATGAAAAGGTTGAAAATTATGACTAACGATATAGACAAACTAATAAACTGGGGAGAACTTAGCCGACAATTGGCAGGTTCTCGCTCTGTTGTTACAAAAAATAGGATGCCTAAAAAGCACGAACCAAAAGTTAATGAATTACGTGAACCGCTTAAACAATGGATTGATGGCGTTCTAAATGTGCGCTAACGTTGAGTATATGGCAAGTTGGGGATTAAAATGTGCTACCCTATCGAGCAAAACGAAAGTAAATTAACAGCACAAATATTCAAATTGGAACGACA
>RZYO01000003.1 GCA_009930325.1 Spirochaetia bacterium
TTTCTCCATTGAATCTAGATGGGCCTCTATCCCCTCCATCTCTTGAAGGTCTTCTATCTCTATCATCTCTGTTGAAACTTCTTTCTCCATTGAATCTAGCGGATCTTCTATCCCCTTCGTCTCTTGAAGGTCTTCTATCTCTATCATCTCTTGAAAAACTGCTAGGTCTATCATTTCTAAATGATCGATTATCACCACGATCTCTTGAACCATAGCTTCTATTAGAATTATTTCTATCATTATAGTTGTTTGATGGTCGTGAAGCACGTTCTTTTGGTTTATTATCTAAATCCTCATCCCATACTAAAACTAAATCGTCATCTGAATCATATTCTTTAGTTTCTTCAATTTCTTCAACTTCAGAATCTTTTTCTAAGTTAGCAATTATTTTTTCAAAATCATTTTCTTCTTCAACAATATTTTCATTAGAATCATCTTCTATACTATCTTCTGTTTCTTTGTTTAAATCATTTTTTTGTTCTAACGCTTCAATAATTTCATCAAATTCATTTTCATTTTGACTTGCACTTAATAAGTCATTTTGATTTTCTACATTTAAATTCATTTCTTCAAAATCTTTTTCTTCTGATTTTTGGATTTCATCCATTTCATTTACCCTTTTTCTCTTTTGAGTTTCTTTTACTGTAAAGTATTTTTTTCCTTGATAATCTTCTTTAGTTAATTTTACTTTACTTATTTTTTCTAATATCCAAGTTCTAGATGTTCCTTTTTTCTTTGAGAAACCATCTGCTAAAATATCATGGGTTATGTTAGTAACTTTAAACCCTTGAATACGACCTGGATCCATGTGGAAGGAACTTAAATTTGTTGAAAAAATAACCCTTCCCTCTTTTGTTAACAAATTGTTAATTAATCTTAAATACCTTACATAATCACGTTGAACATCAAAATCTTTTTCCATTTTTCTACTATTAGAAAAACTAGGTGGATCAAAAATTACTAAATCATAGCTTTTTTTTGCATTTAATGATTCAATAATATATTTTAATGCATCCTCTGTTATACAAGGATACTTATCTCCTTCAAAACCATTTAATAATAAATTGTTCTTCGCCCATTCGCTATAGGTTTTGCTCAAATCTACAGATTCAACTAATGTAGCATTACCAGCAGCGGCATAAACACTAAATGATCCTGTATATGAAAATAAATTAAGAACTTTTGAATTATCACTTATACTTTCAACAAATTTTCTTGTTTTATAATGATCTAGAAACAAACCTGTATCGATTCTCTTTGTTAAATCCACTTTAAAACGATGTGAAGCTTCAGATACTTCTATAGAGATACTTTTATTGCTTTGCAACTCATGTTGCTCTCCACTACTTCTTTTTTCTCGTCTGTGAAAAATTACGAACTCACTTTGAATATAGCACATACGTCTAACTATATCTTTAACAAGTTCTTCTGTTTTAATTGAAAGTCCTTCAGCACTATAATCGGTTATTCTTGCATACTTACCATACAAATCAACACTGAGAGGTAATTCATCAAAGTTTCTATCATAAACTCTCATACAATCAGTATTCTCTTGTAATAATAATCGTCTCATCATTAAAGCATTCTTTTTAAGAATCTTTCCAAAATCTTTCATTAAATAATCCATCGCTAAATACCTATCTCATACTGCTTTACTAACTAATCGCTTTCAATAATCTGTGTTGCATGCTACAATAATCAACATAATTATTCAAGGATTAAGCAACTAATAATCATAGATACATTATAAATATAATTGTTGGAGGATAGCTATATCAGCTAAGATAAATAAAATGGATGAAGAAACAAAAGAATTTTTGGAAAATTTAGAAAAAGAATATGGTGGGAATATAGAATGGAAAACCTTCGCTACTTGGTATGGTTGCTCTGATTCAACATTTAGAGAGTATGGTGTTTTCTTATTTAAAATAAACAACACATTACATTTTGAAGATTTTGAAAAAAAATATTCAATTTTTGGGATGGAATTAAAAACTAAAAAGAAAAATTATCAAAAATATGTAAAATTAAAGAGATCTATAGATATTTCACAAGTTAAATCTATTATGAAAGTATCTCAAGCAAATGCCTTAGATGTAATTAAGAATAAAAAAGACCCAAAAACACTAAGTGAAATCAATCTATTTGATAAGATCTTCAAAAAAAGTGTAACTGCTGTTGAATTAGAAGATGGTACATATCATTTTTTTGAATTATTAAATAATGCAGAGTTTGCTAAAAATTTAAAATAGAAACAAAAAACTACTAGGATGCTGCCTAGTAGTTTTTTTTTAAATCTTATAAAGCTAAAGATTATTTTGAGTAGAACTCAACAACTAATTGGTCGTTGATTTCAACTGGAAGTTCAGCTCTTTCTGGTTTTCTTAAAAGTGTACCAGAGAAGCCTGTTTCATTCTTATCTAAGTAAGCAACTTTAAATTTAGCTGCACCTAAGAAATTCTTTTTGAATGTTTCATTCTTTGCTGATTTTTCTTTTAATGAAATCACATCACCAACTTTACATTGATATGAAGGGATATCTATCTTCTTACCGTTTACTAAGATGTGACCGTGAGATACTAATTGACGTGAGAGTCTAATTGAGTTACCAAAACCGATACGATATACAAGGTTATCTAAACGACATTCTAGTGTTGTTAATAAAGCATCACCAGTTCTTAGTTCTGATCTACTTGCTTGAGCATAGTAATTACGTAATTGCTTTTCAAAGATTCCGTAATATGCTTTAACTTTTTGTTTTTCTGCTAATTGCATACCATAGTCGGACACTTTGTGTTTCTTTCGAAAAGCAGGAGCGTTTGCGCGATCCATAGCCTTAGGGTGACCACAAGCATTCACACCTAATCTACGACATTCTTTAAAACGTGGGCCTCTTCTTGTTGCCATAGTCAATTCCTTTAAGAAAGTTTTCTTCTAATAAACAAATCTTTTAAAACAGCATTTTTAAAGACAATTTACTAGGGTATGTGCTAACTCTCATACCTAGAGCAAATAAAAAGCTCCCTAAAAAATGGGAGCAATAATTAAGCGCGCCCGGAGGGATTTGAACCCCCGACAGGGTGGTTAACAGCCACCTGCTCTACCGACTGAGCTACAGGCGCTTATGTTCTTCGAACGATTGGTACATTACCTTATTGAGCCATTTCTGTCAATACAATTCTAATAATTTTTTTCTTTTTTGGCTAGTTTTTTTTACGATATTTAATAAGTATTGAATTTACGTTACTTACATTTTGTTAATCAAAAAAAAATTTTTATTTTAATTTCCAAAATAAAAGACCCACATAATGTGGGCCTTTATTAAATTGTATTTAACAATTATTTAGCTGGGTAATTCTTTGCTAAGTAATCAGCAAGAACATCACTTAATAGTTCTCTTTGTGCTAATACTTTTCCAAATTGTGTATATCCATCACCACCAACTGACATAAAGTCATTTGTAGCTACTTTATAAACAGTTGAATCATTTTTGATTGCTACACCGTTAGCATAAAGTCTTAGGATACGTTTACCAGGAGCTGCATACTTGTTGTAAACAACTTTTAGGTTAGTTTGAGCATATGAACCTGCTGCATCAGGAAGATGTGAATAACCATATTCCATAGCTGCATAAACTTCTTTACCAGTTACTTCAGCAACTGTAACAATGTTATTGAAAGGTAGAACTCTAATTACATCGCCCATTGTTACTTTACCAGCTTCAATGCTAGCTCTAATTCCACCACCATTTGTAATTGCAAAATCAGCGCCTGAAACTTCAGTCATTGCATCACAAATCATTGTAGATAGGTTTGTTTTCTTAGTTCTTACATCAGCTCTTTCACCTTGTAATGTTCTTGGTACGTTAGCTACAACAACACTATAAATAGCATCTAAGTCAGCTTTCTTAGCATCAACATAAGCTTTTACTTGAGGATCTTCAGGAACTGCGATAATACCATAAGCACTTGCTAGTGGGCTACTTGCTGGATCTACAACATCAGAAGCTTTAATTAAGAATGCGTTTTCTGAAACAACTTTTTTATTCTTAACTAGAACATCAACAACGCCTAGATTTTCCATATATTCACCAGTTTGAACAATCAATGTGCCATTTACATATTTACCATTAGGTAATTCATCATGACTATGACCATCTATCCATAAATCAATACCATCGATATTTTGGCAAACTAGTTCACTTGTTAATCCACTAGGACTATTTTTATCCATACCGAAATGACCTAATACTACTACGTAATCAGCTAATTGATGAGCCATATCAATTGCATATTGTGCATTTTGAACTACTAGAGGGCTATCAAAAGTTAAACCTTTTACGTTATTTGGATTAGTTGTAACAGTTGTATCAGGAGTTGTTAAACCAATAACAGCAACTTTGAAACCATTAAAGTTATAAATTTGGTAAGGTTGGAATAATAAGTTACCTTTGCTATCTAATACGTTAGCAGATAAAACTTTTACATTAGAATATTCTTTAGCAATTTGAGCTGCTTGTAAAATTCTGTCTAAACCATAATCAAATTCGTGGTTACCTAAAGCGATTGCATCATAACCTAACATGTCGATTAATACTGCAGCTGTTTCACCTTTATATAGGTTAACTAAGTTACTACCAGAAATTGCATCGCCAGCATCTAATAATAAAATATTATCTGTAATACTTCTTGCAACTTGCATCATAGTAGATAGTCTTGAATAGCCAATATTTGAATCTGTTGCTTCGAGTCTACCATGTACATCATTAGTATGAACAATAAATAAGTCGAAAACATCATGTCCTTCAGCTTTAACAATTTCTTTTACACCGTAAGGATAAACAACTTCAGGTTCTTTCTCTTTAACAACTGTAACTACTTTAGCTTCTTCTTTTACTTCCGCTTTAGGAGCTTCTTTCTTTTCAACAGGAGCTACTACTTTCTCTTCAACAGGAGCAACTACTTTTTCTTCAACAGGTGCAGCTACTTCTTTTGCAGGAGCTTTTTCTGGTGCAGGAGCTACAGGTTTTACAACTGCTGCAGCTGGTACTTCTTCAACAGGCTGAGGTGTTGACTTACATCCTATTACGGAAACGATGAGCAATGTTACTAACAATGCTGTCATTAATTTACTTGAAAAACGTTTCACGGTTTTCCTCCTAATATAAATCTCAATGGTTTTTGTATAATAAATACTTCTTCTATAGAAGTATATCATATGAGTTCAATTTTAGGTACAAAAAATTGGATTAATTTTAATATTTCATTAAATAACAATTAATACGAGAATATTTTGCCCATAAATTCTCCGTTGTGCTCATTACTGATAATTAACATTACCACCTAATACTCTATACTATACCTTTCTTTATGCTTTATATCAATATTTATTTTCATACAAAAACATCTATATAACAACAAACCAGAGATAAATTATCTCTGGTTTTATTTTTTTTGTTTACATTAAGTCTTTTGCTTTGCGAGCAGTATTACCTGTTTTTTCACAATAAGCAACGTGACGAAGTTTGCCATTTTCGAAAACACTCTTCATTTTAATAGTGCCACCCCAACGACTTGTAAATACTTGAGCACCTGAACGTCTTGCGTTCTTTGATACATTACCTGCCATATCGATATTCCTCCATATAATAATTCTAAATAATATGCTTTAAGGTATCATTATCTTATATAAAAGTCAAATACCTAATGTAGTTTTATTTATTCCTTTTTATTTTTTAAAAAAAAAACAAAACAAATATATACTCTTATGTGACAAAGTAACTTGTGTTTTACTATTTCATTAGCTATATTTAATTTATGAAAAAAATAAAAACTATATTAAGACAAATATATCTAATTCCAGTTTATTTATACAAAGGTGTACTGTCACCTTATATAGGTGGCTCCTGTATATATTCACCAACATGTTCAACTTATTTTCAGCAGGCTGTTTCTAAACATGGAATTTTTAAAGGAACAGTTTTAGGGGTAATTAGGATATTAAGATGTAGCAGATTTTATATTGGTGGCTACGACCCTGTTCCAGAAGAATTTTCATTAGAAGTTATAAAGAAAAATAATATTATTTTCAAAAGAAACAGAAAAAACAAATAAAAAAAGAGGCTCAAGCCTCTTTCTATTTTTAATAATTACCAAATTGATATATTGTTGTATGATTATATTTTTCACCTTTTTTTAACAATATTGATGGAAAATTAACATTATTGGGGGAATCTGGATAAAATTGTGTTTCAAAACATATTCCACCATTTTTTAATCCTTTTGAACCATCTTTATTAATATCATTTTCACTAATAAAATTTCCACTATATAATTGAAGAGATGGAAGAGTAGTATATATTTCCATCTGAATTTTACTTCTATCGCATTTAAAAACACCAACTTTAGATAATTGTTGTGACCAATCACTAAAGCATAATGCATGATCATATCCAAAAGGTGTATCTGCTATTCTCTCTCCAATAGAATGATAATTAGAAAAATCAAAAGGTGTGTTTTCTGTAGGTAAAAGGTTGCCTGTAGGGATTAAATTATCATCAATTTCGACATATTTATCGCAATCTAACATTAATTGATGGTCTAAAACAGTTGTTTTATAATCACCACTTAAATTAAAATAGCTATGATTAGTGATATTCATAACAGTATCTTTATCACCGATTGCCTCATGTTTAATAACCAATTGACCATCATTTGTTAATAAATATAAACAAGAAATTGTTACATTAGCTGGGAAACCACCCTCTCCATCATATGAACTAACACTAAATTTTAAAGCTGGATTACTATTTATATATAATTCTTCACAAGACCATTTTTTAAAAGCACTTGAGGTTGAACCACTATGTAAACAATTTTCGTTTTCATTTTTTTCAACATTATATTCTTTTTCATCAATATAGAATTTTGCATCTTTTATTCTATTTGCTACTCTTGCAACACTCATTCCATAAAAAGTTTTACAATTTTCATATTCAGCTAATGTTTTATAGCCTAAAACTACATCTGTCATTTTACCATCTTTATCTGGTACGTTAAGCGAATAAATTAAAGCTCCAAAGGATAATACTTCTACAGAATATTTACCGTTGGTGATAATATATTTATAAACATTTTCACCATTTTTAGTTTGACCAAAAAATTCTTTCATAATTTTGTCCTTAAAAAAGAGTCTATACAATTACATACAGACTCTAAAAAATATTAATCTAATTACTACTATCATCACTTTTTAATACAGCTAAGAAGGCTTCTTGTGGAATTTCTACACTTCCAACCATTTTCATTCTCTTTTTACCTTCTTTTTGTTTTTCAAGCAACTTTCGTTTTCTTGAGATATCTCCACCATAACATTTTGCAGTAACATCTTTTCTATATGCTGTTATAGTTTCTCTTGATACAATTTGTCCACCAATAGCAGCTTGTATTGCAATTTTATATTGTTGTTTATGAATTTCATTTTTTAATCTTTGACAAACTACTTTTCCTCTTGAAACAGCATTTCCTCTAAAGACTAATTGTGATAAAGCATCAACTTGATCTCCATTAACTAATATATCTAATCTAACTAAATCAGTTCTTCTATAACCAATTACTTCATAGTCAAAAGAAGCATATCCTCGAGAAATTGATTTAAGTCTATCATAGAATTCAAACAATACTTCAGCTAATGGCATTTCATATTGAAGTTCAACTCTTTTTGAATCTAAATAACTCATATTAGTTTGAACGCCTCTTTTTTCCATAGCCAAATTCATTATTGGCCCAATATATTCAGCTGGAGTTATTACATTCGCTCTAATATAAGGCTCTTCACTATATTCAACTAACATTTGATCTGGATATTCTAATGGGTTATCTATTTCCACAATTTCATTATTCTTTTTTAAATGAACTTTATATTCTACAGAAGGGGAAGTAAATACTATTGATAAATCAAACTCTCTTTCAATTCTCTCTTGTATAACTTCTAAATGCAATAAACCTAAAAATCCACATCTAAATCCAAAACCTAAAGCTGCTGAAGAGTCTTTTTCATAAACAAGAGAAGCATCATTTAATTTCAATCTCTCAATTGCGTTTAATAACTCTTCATAATCATTAGCATCAACAGGGTAAATGGAGGAGAAAACAACAGGTTGAACATCTTTAAATCCTGAAAGAGGTTCTTTCGCCAAATTTGATAATTTAGTTACAGTATCACCTACTCTAATATCACCAATTTTTTTAATTCCAGCAACAAAATAACCTACATCACCGGCATGTAAAGTACCAGTTTTAATAAAACCTAATTGGAAAATACCAACTTCTTCAACTTCAAAATCTGCTCCACCATGCATAAATCTAACGATATCGCCTTTTTTCAAACAACCATCAAAAACTCTACAGTGTACAATAACACCACGATATGAGTCATAATGAGAATCAAAAATTACAGCTTTTAAAGGATCTTCATCAACACCTGATGGTGGTGGAATAAATTCAACTATTTGTTCAAATAATTGATCAACGCCTAATCCAGTTTTTGCACTAACTTGAACACATAAATCAGGGTCTAAACCTAAATCATGGTTTATCATTTCTAAACACATTGGAATATTTGCAGAAGGTAAATCCACTTTATTAATTACAGGAATAACTTCTAAATTATGTTCCATTGCTAAATATAAATTAGCTAAAGTTTGTGCTTCAACACCTTGAGAAGCATCAACTAATAATAAAGCACCTTCGCAGGAACTAATAGCTCTTGATACTTCATAGCTAAAGTCAACATGGCCGGGGGTATCAACCAAATTTAAGGTATAGGTTTTACCATCTTTTGCAGTATAAGGGATAGTGACAGCTTGGCTTTTAATTGTAATGCCTCTTTCTCTCTCAATATCCATATTATCTAATACTTGTTCTTGGGCAGGTCCTCTTGTATTTCCTAATTTCGCTTTTTCAATAAATCTATCGGCCAAGGTAGATTTACCATGGTCGATATGCGCAATAATACAGAAGTTTCTTGTCAAAGAATAATCGTGTGTCATACTAATCCTTTACTTCAAACTTAAATTATTTTCAATTGGTTCAAAACCTAACAATACTCTTATTTCAGCATCATCTAAAGTTTCTTTTTCAACTAATTCATTTGTTAATAAATCTAATTGATCTCTGTGGGAAATTAAAATATCTCTAGTATCACTTAAACACTTATTTAATATTTTCAACATCTCTTCATCAATTATTTTTGCTGTAGATTCACTGAAGTTTTTATGTTGAGCAATTTCTCTACCTAAGAATAAAGGTTCATCTTCATCACCTAAATTAATAAAGCCTAAACTACTCATACCAAACTCAGTAACCATTCTTTTTGCTATATTTGTAGCTTGTTGGATATCATTTGAAGTTCCAGTAGTTGTTTCACCATATACTATCTCTTCAGCAACATATCCACCCATTGTGATTTTAATTCTATCTACTAATTTACTTTTTGTCATAGTATAAGAATCTCTTAAAGGTAAACTTATTGTTAAACCTAAAGCTCTTCCATGAGGGATAATTGTAACTTTATGTAGTGGATCAACATTATCCAAATAATAGTGAAGTAAAGTATGTCCAGCTTCATGATAAGCTGTTGCTTTTTTATCATCATCAGTCATGAACTTACTTTTCTTAGCAACACCAAGCATTACTTTATCTCGAGCATCCTCAATATTATCCATTGAAACAGTTTCTTTATTTTGTCTAGCAGCAAATAGAGCAGCTTCATTTATCATATTAGCTAAATCTGCTCCACTACTACCTGGAGTTGCTCTAGCAATTCTTGATAAATCTACATCACTTTCTAACTTAACTTTCTTACAGTGGATATCTAAAATAGCTTCTCTTTCTTTAATATCTGGAAGATCAACAACAACTTGTCTATCAAATCTACCTGGTCTTAATAAAGCTTGGTCTAATACATCAGGTCTATTTGTTGCAGCCATAACTATTACATTTGTAACTGTATCAAAACCATCCATTTCAACAAGAATTTGGTTAAGGGTTTGTTCTCTTTCATCATGACCACCACCTAATCCAGATCCACGGGCTCTACCAACAGCATCTAACTCATCAATAAAAATAATACAAGGTGCTGCTTTTCTAGCTTGTTCGAATAAATCACGTACACGAGATGCACCCATACCAACAAACATTTCTACAAAGTCAGAACCACTTGTATGTAAGAAAGAAACGCCAGCTTCTCCAGCTACAGCTTTTGCAAGCAAAGTCTTACCTGTTCCAGGAGGCCCTACTAACAAAGCTCCTTTTGGAATCTTTGCTCCTATTTTATGGAAACGAGTAGGATTTTTTAAAAAGTCTACGACTTCCATTAATTCATTTTTAGCTTCTAACTGACCAGCAACGTCTTTAAATGTAGTTTTATTCTCATCAGGTTTATATTCTTTAGCAAGATTTTTGCCAAGGCCACCCATCATTTTTGAACTCATTCCATTTGCTTGTCGAAATAAAATAACCATAAATCCAACAAAAATAATCCATGGAATAATACTTAAAAATAGAGACAAATAAGAAATTTGTTGTTCTGATCCAGATACTACTACCCCGCTTGAATTTAATTCATCTAATAAACCTTCATCCAAATATGGAATTAAAGTTTTCATTTTTAAATTAGATTCAGTTACAAAGGTAATTTTTTGATTAGCTTCAATATCAACTGTTTTTACTTGACCTGAAGCAACATATTGTTTGAAGGTTGTATATGGAACACTTTGTACATTTCCATTAGCCATTCCATCAAACATCAATATTCCAAATGTAAATATTACAAATATAAAAATACCTAAAGAAATTCTATTTTTTGGGTTCTTTAAAGGATTTTTACCGTCTCCACCTGAGGAAGATCCGCCACCTTTTAATCCATTCCAGAAATCATTTTTATTATCTGGTTTTCTATCATCATTATTATTCTTTTCATCATAATAAACACCAGCTTTAGCTCGGCTTTGATTATTTAAACTGTTCACTTATTTAATCCTTTTCAAACAATACTATATATTTTAACGGTTTTTCCTACAAGAGGTGTTTTCACTCTCTTTGCAATTCTATCTCTTCCGCCGAGATGTTTTGCAAAAACTGCAATTAAACCATTTCTATCTTCTAATACAATAACTTTTTTTCTATCTCTTTCTTCTATTTTCCAATTAGAAAAAAATTTATTTAATTCTACTCTACCACCATCAGTTATTAATGTATCATCACTTCTCACATTTCTAACTATTAATGGATATGAAATATCTTCATCAGCAATTCTCAATAAAGTATTATCATTACTTTCATTCGAAGTAATTTTTAATTTGCTTTCAAAAATTTCTAATTCTTGATCTTTACTATTTTCAATTACAAAACTAAATTTTGAAATAGTGTTTACTTTATTAATAGCAAAAGTATCATCTTTTATCAACAATTCTACTTCACCAAACACTTCAAAGCCATCTTTTTTTTGCTTAATTACATTATCTATGTGTACAACTTTTTTAAAAGATGGGATTTCATATTTTTTTATTAATTTTGACAAAATATTGTATCTTATAATTTCTTCTTGTAGCAAATATTCTTTTCGATTAACAATATCATTTGTTGATAAAGAATTAACTTTATCTTGAACAATATTTACCAAACCTGTAAATAAAAATGCATTTCTATAAACTATTTGTTTTGCATCTGGGAAAATTGATTCAACACTTGGTGTTATTTCTTTTCTAATTCTATTTCTTAAATAATCAGTCTTTTTATTTGTAGAATCTTCACTCCAAGAAAGACCAGCCACTTTTAACAACAACCTTAATTCATCTTTTGTATAAGTTAATAAAGGCCGAATTATTTTAATGCCTTCTTGTTCCCTATATTCTTTAATACAAGTTAAAGAAAGCAAAGAAGAACCATTAAAAGATCTCATAATCATTGTTTCAAGTTGATCATCTATTGTATGAGCTGAAGCTAAAGCATAATAATTATTTTCTTTGCAAAAAGTTATTAACTTCTCATATCTACAAAATCTTGCTGCATCTTCTACTCCATTGCCTCGTTCTTTGGCAATAGCGTTAATTTCCCCTTCTCTGAAAATAAATTCTTTATATTCAACACCTAAGGCTAAACAATTCTCTTTATTTAAAACACTTTCCTTATTTAATTCATTATTAGCTCTTAAACCATGATTGACATACAAAGCAATTAATTTTTTTTTATCAAATATTTGAGAAAATAAATAAAGTAAAGCCAAAGAATCACTTCCCCCTGAGAAAGCTATAGCTATCTTTTTGTCATATAAATCAGGGTATTTAATAAAATATTCATTAAATTGATCCATAAAGCCACCTTAAAATTTTTGTAGTATAAATTTAAATATGTATAGAAAAACCATATTCGTCAATCTAATTAATCAATAAAAGTGACTTTGTTACTATTTTATTCCTTTACTTTTTTATTATATGTTTGCATTAACTGATTAATTGACTGACCATTTATTAAATCAATTAGAGCTTGATTTGCCTTTTCAATTCCTTGAAAAAACAATTCTTTATTCTCTTCAATGCCAAGAACATGTTCTACAATACTCTCATTTTCTTTTGGTCTTCCAATTCCAACATAAATTCTTGTAAAATCAGTTTGATTATCTAAATTATATATTATACTTTTCAAACCATTGTGACCTGCACTACCGCCACCCTTCTTAATTCTTATATTTGAAAGGGGTAAGTCCATTTGATCACAAATTACAATTATATCTGAAGGTGGAATATTTTTAAAATGGTGTAGAATATTACCACTATGATTCATATATGTTAAAGGCTTTATTAAATGGAAAGTATCATTTTGATTTACAATCTTTGTCTCTTGGTATAAACGAAAACAGCGCTTTTTCATTTTCACATGAAAAAACGCTGCACATAATTCTATTACTTGAAATCCACAATTATGTCGAGTTTCGTTATACTCAGCTCCAATATTACCTAAGCCAAGTACTAATTTCATAAAATTAAGCCTCTGGAGAAATAACTTCTTCTTCTTCTTCTGTTGCAACTTTTTCACTCTTAAGAGCTTTTACAGTAGCTACAGTGTCAACTGCATCACTAATAATAGTAATTGCTTTATCAACAATAATATCTTTTACTGATAAGTGACCATTTAAATCAATCTTAGAAACATCAACTTTAATATCAGAAGGTAAATCTTTTGGTAAACATTCAACTTCAACTTCATGCAAGATAACATCTAAGATACCAGCTTTTCTACAACCAATAGGATTACCAACCATTGTTAAAGGAACAAAAGCACGTAATTTTTCACCACGAACAACTTCATAGAAGTCAACATGATAAATTTTATCAGTCATTAAATTCTCTTGGAAAGATTTTACTAATACTTCATGTTCTTTTCCTTCAACATTTAAAGTAAGTAATGTTGATTCAGAAATAGAGTTAATTGCTAAAGTAAACTTATGTCCATCAATTACAACGTGCATAGGTTTAGTTTTGCTACCATAAATAACAGCAGGGATTTTTCCAGCACGTACTAAACGGCGAGAACCAGCACTTCCAAAATCAGAAGTTCTTAGAGTTGCATCAAAAATATGTTTTGACATATTATTCTCCTAATACTCTCATTGGATCTATGTCCAATTACCATGGGATATTAACACTTAAGTGTCATCCGCTATAGTACTGATATCGAATAGTTGGGTCAAGTAAGCACCCTTAGAAAATAAAAAACCTGCTAAAATTAGCAGGCTTAAGCTGGGAAGGAGGGACTCGAACCCCCGGTGCCGGCACCAAAAACCAGAGCCTTAACCACTTGGCGACTTCCCAACGACACGAGGTAAACTACATCATTTTTTTAAATTTGTCTAGCACTTTTATAAAAAAAATATTTTTTTTTATTTTTTTTATTCAGCTTTACTTGCTTCCTTCTCGTAAGCATCTAAAATTGTTTGTTGTAATTTATTTCTAAAATCACTATTTATAGGGTGGACAATATCTTTATATTCATTATTTGCAGTTAAACGAGCTGGCATTGCAATAAATGGCCCAGTTTTACTTTCAATAACTTTAATATTGTGAACTACAAATTCATCATCAAAGGTTACAGTAGCATAAGCTTTTAGCTTACTTTCACCAGATACAGTACGAATTCTAACCTCTGTTATTTTCATTTCAATCTCCTCTAACTATAGCATTGCTTTAATTACATTATATTAGATATTTAAGAAAAAACAACTCTTAGTATAGTTTTTATTCTTAAATTTTCTAAAAAAGGTAATTTTATTATAACAAGAACTACTTTTGTTACAAATACTATAACAAGTTGAACCAGAGCCACTCATAAGTGAAAAATAATTATAATCTTTTTTTAAAATTTTTAATTCTTCTGTTTCAATAACTAATTCAAAATCATTAAAAAAGTATTTTTTCCACGATTCTATTCCAGCATAAAAAATATCAATTATTTCATCTTTATTTTTAAAAGGAGGCCTATCTATTTTATCTAATTGCTCAAAGGCCCCGCGTGTACTTATTCCAATATGAGGTTTTATCAGATAAATAATATATTCAAAATTAGCAATTAAAGGAGTTATAATCTCTCCTCTACCTTCCACATAAGCAAAAGTTGAATCACATAAAAAGAAAGGAACATCAGAGCCAACCTCTAAAGCAATTTCTTCTAATATATTTCTGGCTAAAGCATACTCACTAAAAATATTATTTAAGGCCTTGAGGGTTGATGCTGCATTACTAGAGCCACCACCAAGACCAGCTTGAGATGGTATTTTCTTATCTACATAATATATAACATCTATTTTAATATTTGCTCTCTCACACCATAGTCTTGTAGCTTTTGTAATAGTATCTTCGCCTTTTATATCACAATTTTCTAATCCTAATATCGTTATTCTTAATTCATCACTAATTTTTGCATCAATTTCTATAGTATCGAATAAATCTATTTTTGCAAAAATAGATTGCAAATTATGAAAATTATCAGCTCTTTTTTCACCAACTGCCAAATGCAAATTTATTTTGGCATAAGATTTAATAAAGTATTTCATTTAATACTCCTATCTCTATTAATTGTTTTTCAGCTTGCTCAATCCAACCTCTATTTGCAATTGGAGAAGCTGGTGATGGATGAATTATTGAATAATAAGGTATATTATCATTTTTTAATTTTTTTTGAGCATATTTACCAATTCCGATTAATTTCTCACATTTTAAAAGCTCAATAGTATCAAAGAGATATTTATCACAAACTTTATCTAATAAAAATCTTGTTTCTTTAGATAATTTATCAGGTGTAATATTTGTAGCTCTTTTTTGAGGAGATAAAAAAAGTAATGGACAATAATTTGCAACATATATTATCCCCTTCATATCTTTTGCTTCTTTAAAATGCTTTTCAATCAGAGCCCAAAATCTTAATCCACTTACTTCACTTCTCTCTATATTAAGACCTTCAATTTTTCTATAAGGATGTTCTCTCTTTGGTGTATTTATTATTTCATTAATTTTAAGATAATTTTTAACAGTATTAATTTCACCAAAAGGAATTCCAGTTTGTGCCATACCATAAGGACCTGGATTCATTCCTAAAAAAAGAAACTTTGTAGGAGCTATTGCATATTCATTAATATATGCTTCCATCATTTTAGAAGCATAATTCAATGGATTGTATATATATACATCTTCATTAATTTTATCAACTATTTTCTCAATTTCTTTATTAAAAATAGTCGTTCTTTTTATCAATTGAGTACTAACATTTTTCATAATTCTAAATATATTGCATAATTATTGAATAAAAAACCCTAAAAATCATTCTAAATGAATATTTTTTATTTAAATACTAGCATTAATTAATAGCTTGTTATAAAGTATCGTTATGGAAAATGCGATTAACTTAAAAGCAATTATCTTTGATAAGGATGGAACTCTTTTTGATTACTCATATGTATGGCACGAAGTAATTAAGGCTTCTATTGATAAAGCTTTTGAAGAAACAAATGAAAAAAGAAAAAAGAAAAGAAAAAGTGATTTAATTAAACTTTTAGGAATAGAACCTAGCGGAAAGACAATTGCAACTGGAGCTATTTTTTCTCATGGAAAATTTAATATCACAAAAAAAGGACTCAGATACTGTATTACAAACTTTATGAGGCCATCTACTCTTATAAAATATACAAAAAAAATAATTGAATATAATAATATATTGATTGAAGAAAAAATTAAAAAGATAGATTTCTCAAAACAAAGAGAACTATTTAAAACGCTAAAAGAAAAAGGTTTCAAAATAGCTATTGTAACTGTCGATAATAGAACTTCAGCAAATCTGTTTATTAAATATATGAAAATAGAGCAATATGTTGATTATATTTCAACTAAAGATGATGACATGCCAAACAAACCAAAACCCGATTCATTTATCCATTTTTGTAGCATGTTTAATCTAAAACCAAATGAAGTTGCTATGGTAGGTGATACCGTTACAGATATGAAATATGCTAAAAACAGTAACGCTGGATATAAAATTGGTGTTCTTTGGGGTGCAAATGATTATCCTAATTTAAGCAAATATGCTGATGTAATTTATCCAAATATTTACAAGCTTTTAGATGACCCCATTATATCAAAAAACTTCTAGTTTTATCATTATTTGTTTTTCCATAAACATTTATAAAAACTTTTTTTATTGACAAATAAGGTATTAATTGTCAATATATATTTTATAAATAAAAGAAAGGATATATATTATGAATTATTCATGGGACAAATATTTAGACCCCTATAGAGGTAAATATTTTGATAGTTATTGGCCAACATTAACACAAATTTTCACAATGACTGTGGAAAAATTTCCAGATAGGAAATGTTTCACTAAATTTAATCCAAATAGATTTTCTCTCACTTACAAAGAAGTTCATCAATACTTATTAAACATTAGTTCTTATCTTAGAGAACATGGTTTAGAAAAAGGTGATAAAGTAGCCATAAATGGTAAAAACAGTATCGAATGGGCAATAGCATATCTATCAGTAAACTTTGCTGGAGGAATTGTTGTTCCTTTAGATAATCAATTAACTCCAAAAAAAGTAAAACAACTTTCCTTATATAGCGATTGTAAATTCTTTTTTGCTGATAAAAATATTTTTGACTCTTTAGATACTCTTGATCCAGATTTTCTTTCTACTTTCTCTTTGTGTATGACACTTCAAGGGAAAAGCGACAAATTTGAATCAATGATGAATTGCAAAGCAAAAAAAATACTAGAGCCAGTTAAAGGAAATGAAGATGATGTTGCTGCAATTTTATTTACAAGTGGAACTACAGGAAATGAAAAAGGGGCTGTATTAACTCAAAAAAATATTGTAAGTGATGTATACCAAGCAAAAGATGAACAATTCCTTCAATTAGATGAAAATGATGTATTATATGCACTTCTTCCGCTTCATCATAGTTATTGCTGTACTGCTGTTCTATTAGTTTCAATTACCTTTGGTAGTGAATGTGTATTTGGACATGGTATTGTAGTTTCAAGAATGGTAAATGATTTAACTCGTGGTGAAGTTACTGTATTTATGGGCATACCTTTATTATATAACAAACTTTTATCAGGTATGATGAAAGAAGTAAAAAAGAAGGGTTTTGTTACAAATACTGTGGTCCATACATTAATGGCAATTAATGGCTTTTTCAAAAAATATTTCAAATTAAATCCTTTTAGAAATTTCTTTAATAAAAAATTATTATCTAAAGTTGGGTTCGCTCACAATAGAATTTTAATTTGTGGTGCAGGACCTTTATCTCCAAAAGTATTTAAACAATATCAACAACTAGGATTGGATTTTATACAAGGATATGGCTTAACTGAAACTAGCCCTATCTTGGCTTTAAACCCAATTTCTAAATTTAAAATAAAATCTGTAGGTAAAATATTTGAGTTGGTCGAAGCAAAGATTTTAAACCCTGATGCTTCAGGAGTCGGAGAAATAGCAGTCAAAGGACCAAATATTTGCCAAGGTTATTACAAAGATGAAGAAAATACGGAAAAATTGTTTGATGAAGATGGTTGGTTAAAAACAGGAGATTTAGGATATTTAGATAAAGAAAATTATCTCTATTTAAAAGGAAGAGCAAAAAACATTATTGTTACTGAAGGTGGAAAAAATGTTTATCCTGAAGAAATTGAAGATCTCTTCCAACTACATCCACAAGTTGATCAAATATTAGTTAGAGGATATCAAGAGAAAAAAGATGTCCCTGCAGAATGTATTGAAGCAGTAATTTATCCAAATCAAGAATATTTCAAAGATAAGGAAGACCAAATAGAAAAAGAAATGCATGAAGTAATTAATTTGGTTAACAAGGAACTTAGTGGTTATAAAAAAATTGGAAAAGTTACTATAACGAAAGAACCAATGGTTATGACAAGCACAAAAAAAATAAAAAGAAATTTAGTCTCTAATTAATTTTAAATTTATCTTATCGACTTTATAGAAATGAAATGTTATCTTTAAAGATATGAATACTTTAATAAAAAACGCAATAATTCTCGATATGACACAAAGAGATAAGTCATATCGAGGAGATATAAAAATTGAAAATGGTAAAATTAGTGATAATCCAGATTTTATTGCTGAAAAAACAATTGATGCAACTAATATGATTTGCATGCCATCATTAATTAATGCTCATACTCACACGTCCATGACTCTTATGAGGAATTACAAAGATACTGCACCCGATTTAATGTCATGGCTTAGTGAGATTTTCCCTATCGAAGCAAAATTAGAACCTGAAGATATTTATTGGGCTTCTCAAATTGCATTAGGAGAAATGATTAGTTCAGGTTGTACAGCATTTAATGATATGTATTTCATGATGGATCAAACTTGTGAAGCTGTTCATAATGCAAAAATGAGAGCTAATATTGGTATGACTTTATTTGGAGATTTAAAGAACAACCAAGAAAGAATTATTCCTAATACAAAAATAGCCGACAAATATTTAAGTAAATCAAATGGATTAATCAAATTCAATGTTGCTCCACATGCAATATATACAACACCACTTGAAACTTATCTCTTCGCTAGAGATTGGATTCTTGAAAGAGGTGGAGATTTACACACTCATATGAGTGAGACAATGACTGAAGTAAATAATTCAATAAAAGAATTTGGAAATACTCCATTAATGTATCTTGAAAAAGCAAAGGCTTTAAAAGATATAAAGGTTATCTTAGCTCATGGAGTTTATCTAAGTGATGAAGAAATCGCTTTATGTAGAGATAGAAATATGAGCATTGTCCATAATCCAAGTAGTAATTGTAAATTAGCAAGTGGAATAGCTCCAATTTCAAAATTCAGGAACTCAAAAGTAAATGTTGCTTTAGGAACTGATGGAGCCTCTTCAAATAATAATTTAAACATGATGGAAGAAATGCACTTAGCTGCAATGTTAAGTTGTGTAAGCACCCTCAATCCTATTGCCAACACTCCATATGATATTATTGAAATGGCTACAATTAATGGAGCTAAAGCTTTATCTATTGATGATAAAGTGGGAACAATTGAAGTTGGAAAAGATGCTGATATTATTTTAATTGATACAAATAAACCACATTTAACTCCATTAAACAATCCTTTCTCAGCTGTAGTATATAGTGCTCAATCAAGTGATATTGATTGTGTATTCTGTAAAGGAGAGTTATTAATGGAAAATAGAAAGCTTCTTACTTTAGATATTGATTTAGCAATGAAAAAGACTAAAGAAAGATGGAATCGATTACAAAACAACTAAAAGAAGAGAATATATATGAAAGAACCTTTTAACACTTTAGAATTTAAAGATGAAGAACTATTATTGATAGATCAAAGATTATTACCAGCAAAATTTGAAATTTTTGTAGCAAAAGATTATAAAGATATTGAATTTTCAATAAGAGATATGGTTGTAAGAGGGGCACCTGCTATTGGAGCAACAGCAGCTTATGGTGTTTATTTTGCACTTAAAGAATTTTCTAATAATGAAAATGAATTTTATAAAGCTTGTGATTTTATAAATAGTTCACGACCAACAGCTATAAATTTAAAATGGGCTATTGATAGAATGATTAAAAAATATCAAGAGAACAAAGACAAAGAAAATGTTTTAGATCTTTTAAAAAATGAAGCTATAGATATTCAAAATGAAGATATAATCACAAATAAAAAAATTGGTGATAATGGATTATCTCTTATCCCACAAAACGCAACTATCTTAACACATTGCAATGCTGGAGCTTTAGCAACTGCAGGATGGGGAACAGCTTTAGGTGTTATTAAAACGGCTTTTTATAATGATAAAAATATCTTTGTCTATGCTGATGAAACAAGACCTCGTCAACAAGGTGCTAGATTAACAGCTTGGGAATTAACACAAGCTAAAATCCCAAGTAAGTTAATTGCTGATAGTGTTGCCGCCACTCTTATAAGAGATGGGAAAATTGATTTAGTAGTCCTTGGAGCTGATAGAATTGCTACAAATGGAGACGTTTGCAATAAAATCGGTACTTTTGGACTCTCTGTAATCTGTAAACAATATGGGGTTCCTTTTTACAGTGCCGCTCCAGTTTCAACAATAGATTTTAATATAGAAAGTGGTAGTCAAATACCTATTGAAGAAAGAGATAAAAATGAAGTTCGTTTTGTTGGTGAAACTCAAGTAGCTCCATTAGAAATGGATGTATATAATCCAGCTTTTGATGTAACTCCACATCAAAATGTAACTGCAATAATTACTGAAAAAGGAGTTATTTATCCTCCTTTTAAAGAAAACATTCAAAAATTAAAAGAACAATTATAATAAATATATTATATAAAATAAGTTCAAGTTCCTTTACTACAAGTAGAGGAACTTTTTTTATCAAAAATGTTATATATTTTTTTTAAAATATAACAAAATGAATATTTTTGCATTTTTAATAAAAAAAAATTAAAAATTTTTGATTTAATATAAGTAAATTGATATTTTTTAATCTTAGCATCAATAAAAAACCTACTATTATTGATGTATACCTAAAAAAATAATCAAATAATCTACTTTACCCTCTTTATAATAATAATTATAATATACAAAAAATTGAATATTTATTCGCTAATAATGCAAGGAGTGATTTATTATGCACAAAGAAACTCAAAAAATCTTGGATTATGTAATCCAAAAAGATCCTGATCAAAAAGAATTCCATCAAGCTGTTACAACATTCTTAAATTCTATTGATGGTGTAATCGCTGAAGAACCTCAAATGATTTATCACAAGATACTAGATAGATTAATTGAACCTGAAAGAATTATTATGTTTAGAGTTCCTTGGGTTGATGACAATGGAAAACTTCAAATAAACAGAGGTTTTAGAATTCAACAAAGCAGCGCTTTAGGTCCATACAAAGGTGGATTAAGATTCCACCCTTCTGTAAACCTATCAATTTTAAAGTTTTTAGCTTTTGAACAAGTATTTAAAAACTCCTTAACTGGTCTGCCAATGGGTGGAGGTAAAGGTGGTGCTGATTTTGACCCTAAAGGGAAAAGTGATACTGAAGTAATGAACTTTTGCCAAAGCTTTATGACAGAATTATCTAAACACATTGGAGCAAACACTGATGTACCTGCTGGCGATATGGGTGTAGGTGGAAGAGAAATTGGTTATATGTTTGGGCAATACAAAAGACTTCAAAATGAAGTAACAGGTGTATTGACTGGGAAAGGATTATCTTTTGGGGGCTCTCTAATACGACCTGAAGCAACTGGTTATGGCTTAATCTATTTAGCCCAAGCTGTACTTGAAGCTGAAAATGATTCATTCAAAAATAAAGTATGCCTAGTATCAGGATCTGGAAACGTTTCTCAATACACTATTGAAAAAATAAATCAATTAGGCGGAAAAGTAATTACTATAAGTGATTCTAATGGAGTTATCATAGATAACGATGGTATCGACAATGAAAAACTTGAATGGATTAAGGTTTTAAAAAATGTAAGACGTGGTAGAATTAGTGAATATGTTAAAAAATATTCAAATGCTACATATATCGCAAGAACTGGAAATGAAGAATACAATGAACTTTGGAATGTAAAAGCGGATTTAGCATTCCCTTGTGCCGTTCAAAATGAAATAAACCTTAAAGATGCTGAGCATATGATTGCTAATGGTATTAAACTTGTGGGAGAAGGCGCTAATATGCCAACTAATTTAGATGCTCATCGCCTTTTCCAAGCTAAAGGTGTATTATTCTTACCAGGAAAAGCTGCTAACGCTGGCGGTGTAGCTGTATCTGGCTTAGAAATGAGCCAAAACAGTGGTCGTATCTCTTGGACCAAAGAAGAAGTAGACAGAAAGTTAGAAGCAATTATGAGAAATATTTACAAAGTAATTAGTGAAGCTGCAGATAATTACAGCACACATAATAACTTTACTGACGGAGCAAATATTGCAGGATTCTTAAAAGTATCAGATGCAATGCTAGCTCAAGGATATGTATAAAATCTTATAAATAAAAAACAAAATGATACCTTCAAAATAAAATAAATATTTTGAAGGTATTTTTTTATTTAAAAACAAACAACTTAAAACGTAAATATTGCATAATATTTACTTACTATATAATAAATTAAAGCATATTATTTATTAACATAACTCATATTTGCAAACTATTGACATAAGATACAAAATATATTATTTTAATTATAAACAAGAAGGGAAATATGAAAAAACATTATTTATTATTATTAACAATATTATTAATATCAATAAATACTTTGTTTGCAACTACATCAAATAGATCTATTCTATTGAATGTTGATATAGCTGAAACAGGGCCTGTCTTTAGTATGTATAAAGGAGAAAGTTCTAATTCTGTTATAACAGGCGTATCTCCTACTTCTGAAAACACCTCAAGAGATTTATCAACCGATTCACTTTTAATTGACAATCCTGCTAACACGTCTATTTTAAAATATTACTTTTTCGTAGGTTCAAACTTTAATCAAAATAGAAATTTAAATGTTTCAATATCAAGTGATGGTTTTACAAATCCAAATACAAGCACAACTGTTCCAATTATAACTGAAATAATTGCTCCAACTAATAATGCTTTTACAAAAACAACAAATACTTTTGTATTATCTAGCTCATCTACTCAAGTTATTTCTGATTACGAAATTGAAAGCGGATATTATTTAGACAAATATACATCAAGTAATAACGCAAGCATTCCTTCTGCAGATACTTATAATGCTTCAAGAGCAATTCCTTCATCAAATATTTATAGAGAATTATTCTTTATGGAAATGGCAATTGGTTGGAACGGAGAAAGCAAACTCCCTGCGGGTTCTTATAGTGCTACAATTCAAATAGCATATTCTGTTAACTAAATTATTAATTATTTAATCATTTTTATAAAAGGTCTTGATTTTATTAGGAATTAATGTTAATTAATAATCAATATCAATTAGAAATTATATTTTCAATTTTTCTAAATCTATGATATTATTACTACATAGGAGATAAAATAATGAAAGAACAAGAATTTTACGTTTGTAAACATTGCGGTAACATTGTAGCTAAAGTTCACGACGGAGGAGTTCCTCTAGTTTGTTGTGGAGAAGAAATGATTAAACTCGAACCAAACACTGTTGAAGCAGCTAATGAAAAACATGTACCTGTTGTAACAGTTGATGGCAATGAAGTAACTGTAGAAATTGGTTCTGTACCTCATCCAATGACAGAAAAACACTTAATTACATGGGTATATATCCAAACAGTTCATGGTGGTCAAAGAAAAAATCTTACTCCTAATGATGAACCAAAAGTAAAATTTGCTTTAGCTGATGGTGATGAATTAATTGCAACTTTTGCATATTGTAATTTACATGGATTATGGGAAACAAGAGTATAAATATTTGTTTTTTATAATTTAAAGAGGCTGTTTTACAACAGCCTCTTATTTTTTTTAATACATAATATTTAATAAAGAATTTTAATCTTCTTCGTATTTTAAGTCCAAAGAAAATTCTTTTGGAGGCATTAATAACGAGAAAGTGATAAATAATACAGCACTTAATAATAATGCAGGAATAATATTATTGATACTTGCAATACTTGGTACTACACCCTTATCTAGTAAGTAATAGAATAAACTACCACCTAAAATAGATGCAATACTACCTGCACTTGAACTCTTTTTCCAATAATGTCCCATTACATATGGGAAGAAAGTCCCTGCAGCTCTTAATGTAAAGCTAAATGCTAATAATGAAATAATATTATCTGCCCATCTTGCAACAAAATATGCAAATACACCAATTAATACCATACAAATCTTTGTTACTAATAATACTTCTTTTGAGCTAGCATCTTTTTTCAAGAATACTTTATAAATATCATTACTAAACATTGAACCAGCACCTAAAAGGTCAGAGTCAGCAGATGACATTGTAGCACTAATAATTCCAGCAAATAAAAAGCCACAAATAATTGCAGGCATTGCAACATTTGCTAATGCAGGTAATGCATATCTGCTATTATTTTGTAATGCATCAACAACTGAAGGATCTAAAATTCCTTGATTTTGCATTGATAACATTGAAATACCTAAAAGGACTGGTACAAAAGCAAATATAAAGTTAATAATTGCAGCAGCAATAGAACCTTGTACAGCAGCTTTTCCATCTCTAGCAGCATAATATCTACTTACAGCTTCTTGTCCTACAGAGAAAGAGGCTAAATACATAATTACATAACCAATAATTTGACCTGGACCACCTATCCCCTTTGTAAAACTAAATGTTTCAGCAGGAACTGTTGATTTAATAGTTGACCAACCACCAGCTAATCTAAATGCAAAAGGAATAGCTAAAAGCATACCAATAACAATCAAAAATACCTGGATAAAATCAGTTAGTGTTACAGACCACAAACCACCTAATACAGCATAAATTGTAATTACAATTGCAACAATTGTAATGGCAGTACCATATTTTATACCAAGCATAATTTCTAAAATTGAAGCACTGGCTTTAAATTGAGCAGCAGTTAATCCTATTAATGCTAATATCATAACTACAGCACTAAATCCACCTGAAAACTTATCATATCGACGTCTAAAATATTCAGGAACAGTCTTTACTTCTGTTTTTCTAAATTTTGGAGCTAATGGAATCAAAATTAAAAAAGCTATACCCATTGCAATAATATACCAAGCAGAAGATAAACCCCATTTGCCATAACTATTTGCAACAACTCCTAATGAACTTCCTCCACCAATTTCAGTAGCTGCTAAAGTTCCCGCCATCAATAAAGGCCCTAAACGTCTTCCAGCAACCATAAAATCTGTATTTGATTTTACTTTTGTACTAGAATAATAACCAATTGCTAACATTGCTATCATATATACAACAACAATTACAGTAACAAGTACATTCATACAAAAAATCTCCCATATTTTTAGTTTTTTTAAAAAAATCATATATGAATTAATATATGTCAACAAAAAAAAACACAAAAAATACAGAAAATAAGTAATTTTTTTAATAAGAATTATAAAGTGTTATATTGAAATAAATTAGCTCAGACATAAAAAAAATTATGTAAAAATATTTTTTTTAAGCCAAAAATTGTTATAATAGGCAATATATCTTATTTTTTTGAGATTTATGGCAAAAAATTTATTTTTTTAAAATAGCTCTTAATATTTGATTTTCATACAAACCAATTTTCTCATCGCTCAAAGGCTTTTCATTTTTTAAATTAATACCTAATTTAGGTTTTTGAGGGTTTCCTAAACAAATTAAGCTATCTCCCATATTTAAAGCATCTCTTAAATCATGAGTAACAAATAATGTTGTTCTAGGATCATTGTTCCACATTTCTTTAAACAATTCTAATACATCATATTTTAAACTAATATCTAAACCTTGCATTGGTTCATCCATTAATATTAAATGAGAAGGATATGCAAAAGCTCTAGCAATTGCAACTCTTTGCCTCATACCTCCAGAAAGTTCTCTAGGATATTTTTGTCTATCATCAATAAGACCTACTCTTTCAAGATAATATAAAACTCTTTCTTTTCTCTCTTTTTTATCAGAAATAGAATTTTTTAATATTATATCAAGATTACTAAAAGTAGTTTGACTTCTCAATAAACGAGTCTCTTGAAATAAATAACTAACACTACCCTCTTCGTTTTCACTCTTTATTATTTCGCCACTCTTGGGTTTCAATAAATTAGAAACTAATTTAAGAAGAGTTGTTTTACCACAACCAGAAGAGCCAACTATTGAGCATATCGAATTTTCACTAATATTTAAATTAAAATTATCAAAAATGATAGTGTCTTTATAACTAAAGGATAAATCAATTATTTTCATTTTGCTTGATTCTCCTTAATTTTTTTTATAATTAAAACAATTAAATCTTGGACTAAATAGAAAATAAAATCTCCGATTGCAGATAATAAAATTGCAATAAGAGTCCAAGCTAATACTTCTGCAGTTTCTAATTGTATTTGAGCAAATTGCATCTTCGCACCAACACCAAATTTTGGAATTGTTAATACCTCAGCAGCAACAACAACTTTCCAAACCATAGATAAAGTTTGTTTAGCTCCAAGAGAAAAAGGTTTAGATAAGGTTGGAATAATATAATAAAGTAGTTTTTGGGATTTTTTAAATCCGTAAAGAAAACACATCTGATTCATTTCTTCTTCAAGATGTTCTACTGCTCCTTCCATCATCATGTACATAATAGGAAATCCCATTAAAAATGCAGAAAAAATTGGGACGGTACCAGTTTTAAACCATATAAAAGCTAATAAAATAACACTCATTACTGGTGTAGTCTTTAATACAGTAAGCAAAGGGGTAAAAAACAAACTTAACATTCTATATTTGCCAGCAAGAGTGCCTAAAATAGTCGCAAAAACAATAGTAATGATAAAACTTTCAAAAGCTCTACTTACCGTTGAGAATATATTATAAAAGAATTCATCATTAGAAAATAATTCAAAAAGCCTTACTAAAACTTCATGCACTCCTGGAAGAAGTATTTGAGAATCTATTCTCCATGAAAAAATTTGCCACAATAATAAAAATACAAATACTGATAATATTATTACAAAAATTTTAGTAAAGGCTTTTTTACTTTTATTCATATATTATAAATATAATCCTTGGTTTGGTAATTTTCCACCAACAGATTTTGCATCAAAATTGAATAATAAATTAAAATAATTTTCAACTTCAGCTTTTGCCTCGTCTATACTTTCATAAACTAAATTACAATTAGGTATAGCTGGAGCAGCCATTGCAGCTGGCATAATATTAATTGATTCAATTGTTTTAGCAGCTTCCATTGGATTTGCTAATACATATGCCACACTTTCTTTATATGCAGCTAAAATAGCTTTTACAGCTTCAGGATGTTCTTCATTAAACTTATTTTGTACAACAAGTACAGTCATTGGATAATTTTGAATTCCTGTAGTTTGAGCATACATTTTTTGAATATCTAAGACCTTTTGCATTTTTGGATTTTTAGCTAATACCATTGTAGTAAAAGGTTCAGGTAATAATGCTGTTACAGCTTTATTAGCTATCAATAATTGTGATAATTGAGCTGAAGACACAATACTATAATCTAAATCAAAATCATCAATATTATAGCCATTTTCGCCAATTAACATTGAAGCCATTTGATTTGGAGTTGCTGCTGGGCCACCAGAAATTTGAATCTTAGTGTTAACCCAATTATCAGGTTCTGAAGAAATAACATTTAACATACCATTACCAATTACAGCTGCTAATTTAATATCTACACCTTTATTATAAAGGATGGCGGCTAAATTTGTAGGTAATGCTGCTACATCAACTTCCCCATTAGTTAATTTTGCAATTACTTCGTTAGGGGATGCAAAAACACTAGTGCTAATTAAAACATTAGATCCAATATCGCCATTATCTTTTGCAATTTTTGCACTTGAAAAACCAGTAGGACCTGCCATTACGGCAAGTTCGACATTAATTTTGTTTGATTGATTTGCTTTTTCAAATTCTGCTTGTGCAAAAATTGAATTTAGTCCAACTAATACTATTAGGCCTAAAGTAAATACTCTTTTTTTCATAATTTATACTTCCTTTATGAAACTATGGCTATATGTCGTAATTTCTTTATTTCAAGATAATTCTAAAGAAACGTTTTTTACCTGCTTTAAGGATAAGTTCGCCTTCTTCATCTATCATTTTATCTGTTACAATGAATTTTACATCAGTTATTTTTTCATTATTAATTAAAGCACCTCCACCTGATACTAATCGTCTAGCTTCACTATTTGAAGAAGCTAAAGAAGTCATAGCAAACAAGTTTAAAACAGGAATACCCTCTTCTAGTTGAGATCTTTCAAGTTCTAAGGAAGGCATACCTTCTCTTTGAGATAATGAGGCAGAGGCATTTGAGCTAAACATAGCCTTTGCTGCTACTTTTGCTTTTTCTGCTTCTTCTTCGCCATGAACAATTTTTGTCTGTTCATAAGCAAGTCTTTCTTTTGCTTCATTAATATTAACATTTGATTTTTCATATTCTGCAATTTCTTCAAGAGATAAGAATGTAAATAATTTCATAAATTTGAAAACATCTGCATCATTTACATTTCTCCAATATTGATAGAAATCATAAGGAGAAAATAATTCAGGATCTAAGAATACTGCTCCTTTTTCACTCTTACCCATTTTTTTACCATCAGCTCTAGTAATTAAATTAAAAGTTAAGCCGTAACAGTCTTCCCCACCTTTTTTTCTAATTAAATCAATACCACTAACAATATTTCCCCATTGATCATCACCACCAATTTGCAATCTACAATTTTCATTTTGATATAATGTTAAGAAATCGTATGATTGTAATAATTGATAATTAAATTCAATAAAAGAAAGGCCTCTTTCAAGTCTTTGTTTGTATGATTCAAAAGTAAGCATTCTATTTACAGAAAAGTGTCTACCAATATCTCTTAAAAAATCAATATAATTTAAATTAGTTAACCAATCAGCATTATTTAACATAACCGCTTGGCCTTTAGAACCGTCTGTTTGTTCACTAAAATCTACAACAGTACCTAATTGTTTTTTAATACTTTCACAGTTTTGTTGAATTTGTTCAGGAGTTAACATCTGTCTCATTTCAGTTTTCCCTGAAGGATCGCCAATCATTCCTGTTCCACCACCAACTAATGCAATTGGTAAATGACCTGCATTCTGTAAATGATGCATAGCAAAGAAAGGTACCATATGGCCAACATGTACACTTTTTCCAGTTGGATCAACTCCTACATAAAATTTTACTTTTTCTTTATCCATTAAATCGCTTAATGCATCAATATCAGTACAAGCTTTTATAAACCCTCTATCTTGTAATGTTTGTAAAGCACTATTCATTATTATTTCCTCTTGTAATTCTTTGTTGCTTCTTTAATAGTTTTTACTAAATCATTTTTTGCAACTCTGACTTGTTCCATTGAATCTCTAAATCTTAAAGTAACTGTATCATTTTCTTTTGTATCGTAATCAACGGTTATACAATAAGGAGTACCAATTTCATCCATTCTTCTATAGCGACGACCAATAGCACCACTTTGATCATAGAATGTAGAGAAATCATTTCTCAATTCTTTTTCTAACTCTTCAGCAATCTCTGCAATTCCATCCTTTTTAACTAATGGTAAAACAGCAACTTCAACAGGAGCTATTGAAGGATGGAAATGTAATACAGTTCTTGTATCTCCATCTAAATCTTCTTCTTCATATGCATCACTTAATGCCATTAATACATTTCTTGTTAATCCAGCACTAGTTTCAACAACATATGGAATATATCTTTCATTTGTAATTGGATCTAAATAATCTTGTTTCTTACCACAGAATTTTGTATGTTGAGTTAAATCATAATCAGTTCTACTATGAATACCTTCTAATTCTTGCCAACCCATTGGGAAAAGGAATTGAATATCAAAAGCATCTTTAGCATAGAAGGCTAATTCATCACTTCCGTGTTGGTGCCATCTTAAATGATCCATTCTAATTCCCATCTTATCATAGAAAGCCATTCTTTGTTCTTTCCAATATGAGAACCATTCTTCATCATCTCCAGGTTTTACAAAGAATTGCATTTCCATTTGTTCAAATTCACAGGATCGGAAAATAAAATTCTTAGTTGTAATTTCATTTCTGAAAGATTTACCAATTTGTGCGATTCCAAAAGGAATTTTAACTCTTGAGGAAGCTACAACATTTTTAAAGTTTACATAAATACCTTGAGCTGTCTCTGGTCTTAAATAAACAACTGAAGAAGCATCTCTATTTGCACCAATGTGAGTTTCAAACATAAGATTGAAATTTCTTGGTTCTGTAAAACTATCTTTATTCCCACAAACAGGACATGGAGCATTTAAATCAATTTGGTCTGCTCTAAAACGACTTTTACATTCTTTACAGTCGACCATAGGATCACTGAAGTTTGATACGTGTCCACTAGCTTCCCATACTTTTGAAGCCATCAAAATTGAAGCATCAATACCAACTATATTATCATGAAGTTGAGTCATTTCTTTCCACCAGAAATCTCTGATGTTATTCTTTAATTGAACACCTAATGGACCGTAATCATAAGCACCATTTAAACCACCATATATTTCACTTGATTGGAAAATAAATCCACGTCTTTTACACAACGATACAATCTTATCCATTGTTACTTCTGCCATTTTATAGTTCTCCCTCTAGCATTTCAATTGCTCTTTCTATTCTTTTAAAACATTCTTCCTTACCCAATAAATTTACTGTATCATTCATTGGTAAACTTACATTACTTGATGTTAATGCAACTCTTAAAGGTGTAAAAACACCATTTACTTTTACATCCATCTCTGTTGCAAGATTTGAAATTTCATTTTCGATTTCTTCAAATGGAAGTTCTTTATCTAATCCATTTCTTAATATTTCATAAGCTTTTACTAAAGCTTTTGTGGTTGATTCTAAATCCATTTTTTTAGCAACAAACATTTCTTTGTCTGCTATTCCTGGATTTGTAAATAAGAAACTTGATAAGTCAACTACATCAGATAAAACTTTTAATCGTGGTTTTACACAAGGTATTAATTGATCGAGTATAGCATTTTGTTCATCTGTAATTTCGTCATTTATAAAACTAGCTTTTACTAAATATGGGATTAATTTTTCTTTTAATTCCTCATCACTCAATTTTCTAATATATTGACCATTAAACCAATCTAATTTCTTATAATCAAAAATTCCAGGAGCTTTATGAATTTTATTAATATCGAAAACTTTCTCTAATTCTTCTTTACTAAAGAATTCTGTACTCTCATCATAAGACCAGCCAACTAAAGTTACATAATTCATTAATGCTTCAGGCAAATAACCTTTTTCTCTAAAATCTCTTACACTAGTAGATCCGTGTCTTTTTGATAATTTTTGACCGTCTTTTCCCATAACCATAGGCAAATGGCAATAAATTGGAGGTTCCCAGCCAAAAGCTTTATATAAAATAATATGTAAAGGTCCTGAAGGAATCCATTCTTGAGCTCTCATTATATGAGTAATTCCCATTAAATGGTCATCAACAACATTAGCTAAATGATATGTTGGAAATCCATCACTTTTCAATAAAATTGGATCTGGTGATACATCTTTATTTTTTCTTGTAATGTCTCCCATTAATACATCATGAAAAGTAGTTTTCCCTTCAGTCGGTACTCTTAATCTAATTACAGGTTTAATACCTTGTTTTTCATACTCAGCTCTTTCTTCTGCACTTAAATTACTACAATGTCTATCGTAACCTTGTGTTGAACTTTTATTTGCTTTTTGTTCTTCACGAACTTTTTCTAATCTTTCTGGAGTACAATAGCAATAATATGCCATGTCATTATCGACTAGCATTTTTGCATATTTCTGATACAGATCAAAACGTTCACTTTGAATATATGGACCGTATTGGCCGCCAACAATTGGACCTTCATCCCATTTAACATCTAACCAGTTCAAAGTTTGATATAAATCATCTAATGATTCTTCACTATATCTTTCTCTATCAGTATCCTCAACCCTAAGTAGAAAATCTCCGCCTTGAGATTTAGCATAAAAATAATTAAATAATGCTGTTCTTACTCCACCAATGTGCTGTAACCCGGTAGGAGAGGGTGCATAACGTACTCTAACACTCATATAACAAGAGCTCCTTTAATATAAAAAACGTTTAAAGTAAGATTACTAGAATTTAATAATAATGGCAACAATTGAAACAACATATTAGATAAACCATAAGATAAATATTTACTGTATTAGAGATAATAATTCTATTTATCATTTATTTCTTATTTTAATCTTTATTAATTTATAAATAATAACATATACTGATTGAGCAAAATGTGAAACAGGTGTAATTCCTTATAGACCAGCTACTGTTAAAGTCAGACCACTAATTATTGCATAACCTACTGGACTTTAGGCTATGGCCAAAAGTCTCCTTATAAGGAGCTTTATTTATGAAAAAATATTTCATTGTTTTTTTATTAACTTTTTTTTCTTTAACCTCTGTTTTTAGTGCCGGAACAAAAGAAAATATCACCACAAATAACAGTTTTGAATTTATTGATTCCTACAACAGAAGCGTTGAAATAAAAACAAATCCACAAAGAATTATTTCACTTGGACCCAATATCACTGAAATAATAAGTGAATTAAATTTTGAAAAACTTGTTGGAAGAACCGATTATTGTGATTATCCTGAGAAAGTATCACAAGTAAGTAGTATTGGAACTATTATGAATCCTAATATTGAAAAAATAATTGACCTTGAACCAGATTTAGTTATTGCTTCAGTACATGCTCCAAAAGAGTTATTAGAAACTCTCGAAAAAATGAATATCCCGGCTATCGCTATCTATGATGATAATTCACTAGAAGGTTCTTATAATCTTATTTCTAAAATTGGATACATAATGAATGAAGAAAAAAAAGCAAATGATATTATAAATAGTAATAAAGCTTTAGTAGAAGAAGTAATTTCTAAAACAAAGAATTTAGATAAAAAAAGTGTTTATTATGTTATTAGTTTTGGCGAATGGGGCGATTTTACAGCAGGTGGCAATACTTTTATTGGTAAAATGATTAATTTAGTTTCAGCTACAAACATTGCAGAAGATGTAAATGGTTGGAATTTTAGCATTGAACAGCTAATTGAAAAAGATCCTCAAATAATTATTGTTTCAAAATATTATGATTCAAAAAACCAATTTATAAACACTAAACCATATGCTGATTTAACAGCTGTGAAAGAAAATAGAGTTTATGAAATAGATAACAATCTACTTGATAGACAAGGAATTAGAAATGCTCAAGGATTACTTGAATTAGCAAAAATTATTCACAATGAAGCTTTCTAAGAGAAAAACAAATAATTTAATACTAGTAATTTTATTTATTTTCGGAATTTTAATAATCTTTAGTTCAATTACTAAAGGAAGTGTTAAAATTCCTTTAAAAGAAGTTCTTGCTATTTTTTTTAATACAAATGAGAAAATAGTATCAGCTTCTCATAAGTATATCATTTTAAATCTTCGAATACCTAGAACAATAAGTGCCTTGATTGTTGGGATGAGTTTAGCTATTTCAGGAGCAGTTTTTCAAACATTATTTAAAAATCCACTGACAGAACCTTATCTATTAGGGATTTCTTCAGGGGCGGCGCTTGGGGTTGCAATTGCTAGTGTATTTAATCTATTTGCCCTTATTCCTGGAATCTGGGGAACCTTCTTTTTTGCATTCATTTTTGCATTATTAACTTCATTATTAATTTTTTCACTAGCAGGTAAAAACCGTACCTCCTTATTAATTCTACTTTTATCAGGATTAGCTATTAACTTTTTTCTTTCTGCTTTAAACTCTTTATTACTTTATTTTAACAGAGACAAACTACAAAATATTATTTACTGGCAAATGGGAAGTTTTAGCTTAAGTTCATATGAAAAAATTATATTCACTCTACCAATAATAATTCTTATAATAGTCCTATTACTTACAAAAACAAAAGAATTAGATGTATTATTATTAAGTGATGATACTGCTTTATCTATTGGCTTAGATGTAAAAAAACAAAGAATTATTCTTTTATTATTAACTACACTTTTAACAAGTATTTGTGTTGGATTAGCCGGAACAATAGGCTTTGTTGGATTAATTATTCCACACATTGTGAAATTGATTTTTGGAGTAAAACACAAATTTGTTTTACCGCTCTCATTGTATGTAGGGGCAATATTTACACTTTTATGCGATATTATTTCTCGTACATTAATTGATAATGCTGAAATCCCAATAGGTATAATTACAGCATTATTTGGAGCTCCTTTCTTTTTATATATTCTTAGAAAAACAAAGGCTAGTATTTTATGAACATATATATAAAAAATCTAAATTATTCCTATTTTGAAAATACAATATTCAATTCATTGAATTTAAGATTTGAAGAAAAAAAATTCTATGGAATATTAGGATCAAATGGATGTGGAAAAACTACATTGATAAAAACTATATTAAAGTTATTAAAAATAGAAAACGATTCAATTTTATATAACAATGAAGATCTCAATAGTTTAAAAAGAGAAGATATTGCAAAAAAAATAGCATACGTAGAACAATCCACACAACTTGTTCCACAAATAAGCGTATTTGAATATATTAGACTTTCAAGATACTTGTTTAATGATTCTTTAGAATCAGAAACAATAAAAATTAATAAAGTAATCAATCAATTAAAAATTAGTAAATTAAAAAATAAATATTTAAATGAATTAAGTGGAGGAGAATTACAAAAAGTAATTATTGCTAGAGCAATAGCTCAAGAATCAAAAATATTAATTCTTGATGAACCAATTGCTAATTTAGACCCACTCCACCAATTAGAAATCATGACATTATTAAAAGATTTAGTTTTAAAAAATAATTTAACAATTATTACAACTCTTCATGATATTAATCTTTCTTTATCATTTTGTGATGAAATAGTATTATTAGACAAAGGAAAAAAACTACAAGGAAATGTAAATGATATTATAACCCAATCAAATATCAAAGAATTTTTCAATTTAGATAGCCATTTTATAACAAATCCTTTTACAAAAAAACCTTTTGTAATTCTTAATCATTAAAAAAGTCTACTACTGAGTCATTACATAAATTTCTTTTTTCTTCATCATTAAAGTATTGGATTAAATGATTCGCTCCATCAATTATTAAGCTAGATAAAGGAGACTTAATAGATGATTCTAACAATTTTTTTACTTTTTCACTATTAACAGACATATCTTTAGATCCAAAAACACAAAATGTTTTAGAGCTTAATCTATTTAAAGAGTTTAGAGCTAATTCTCTTACTTTATTAAATTCACACAATTGTTTTAAAATAATTATTGACCAATAATTAGTACCAAGATATTGATCATCACCTTCTTCTCTTTCACAAATACCCCAAAAAGAAGAATCCATTTTCCAAGGAATACTTAACTCTTTTTTAAAAAGCATTAATGTTTTTAATTTAAATTTTGAAAAGCCTCTTATATAAAAAGCTGGGGCGATTAATGCAACTTTTTCTATATCAAATTCTTTCGCAACAATAGTAGCAATCAGAGAGCCCATTGAATGACCTACTACATAAACACACTCATATTCTTTCTTTAAATAACCTATACTAGATCTAGCTACAGAGAGCCAATCTTCTGCCCTTGTTTTAATAAAATCTTCTTGATTTACACCATGTCCTGGATATCGTGGACAGTATACATCATAATTTGAATTATAAAATTTCAATCCTAAATATGACATTTCTCCAGGGTAACCTTGATATCCATGAAGTAATAAAACAGCACAATTTGTCTTTGTTTCATGCACCATTTTCCATGGAGTAGCGCAAAGAACAGGTTTTGATTTTTCCATATGATAATATGGCTCTAAAATATTATATAATTCATCACTATGTGTAAGTCTTTTATAACCTGGACAAAGATTTAGTATTTCGTTCATTTTTCTAAGCTCTCTTTAAAAAATAAAAACTATTTTAGAAACTCTAAAATAGCTTTCATTTTATATAATTTTTTACATTCCAATAGTTCTTTGATTTTGAGTAAAATTAGCTGCTCCACAATTTTCAATTATGGCTAGATGTAAATCAATATAATTTATTGCAGGTAAGCCTAAAACGGCTTCGACAGCTTCATTATATAATCTGGAATTTCTATTTGCTTCATTATCTTTTACACAAATCTTATTATAAAAATCTATTCCATCAGTTCTTAAATATGTAGCAGTGTCTTCAAAACCAGGGAGTTCTTTTTGAATAACTCTATTTATACTAGAACTATCTGTAATTAACCCGTTAGCGCCTCTAAAATGGAATAAATACCATAAATTAATACCAGGATTACTCCAACATAAATGAACTCTTTTTTTCTTTGCAATAGGAATATATTTCTTTACTGTTTGAGAATCAACATTCAAATCCTCAAAAGAAAATACTAACCAAACCTCATTAAATTTACCTTGAGTTCTACTTCTTGAAGCTAGTGAAATTAATTTTTCTAAATCTTTTTCTCCACCTGCCCATTCAACACTTAAATTTGAATATCTTGCGTCTTTTCTTACTTGAGAGAAAAACAAAGCTTCTTTTTCACTTGCACCAACAATTAACATAGTTTTTCTAGGTGCTAGATTTTTTCTTTTTCTAGTTTTCATAGCTTATTTTTCCTCCTTACCATCTACAAAGTAAAAATCACTTAATAATGGTAGAGCACCAAAGGCACCATTCATATATTGTTCACTAGTTAAGTCTCTGCTCTTTGAATATCTAAATTCAGCTAGAGAGAAATAAACAGTCTCACTTTTTTCATTTTTTTGAGCAAAATAAACTCCATCTCTTCTTAATAATCCTGGGACTAATAAAGAAGGATTACAATCAACAGCAAGTAATTGAGAACCTGTTTCAGAATTACATTCTTCAAATATTTCAATTATATGCTTTAATACATACGGATGTAATAACATACCAAAGTCATCAATTATCAAGGTTTTCTGATCTTTAAAGCTTTCAAAAAAAGCTATTCCTATTAAACATAAACGTCTTAACGATAAACTTTCAAGTGAATAATATGTAGCATAAGATTGCATTACATTAGTATGAGAGAAAACTAAACGATTATTCATTATTTGAATATTTTTAATATCAGTAATATCTAAGGACCATAAAAAATTAATTAATTGTTGAACCCAAGAAGGATGCTTTGTAATTTGATCCATTATATATTGTTCACTTAGAGTTGAAACACCCATTGGAAGTATATTTAAATTATTATCAAACCAATTTTTCACAGGACCTGCTGTTTCACCATCTTTAAATGCAGACTCACTTAAAAAAGCATGTTTTTCATCTATTTTTTTTATAAGTCTTTTTTTCTCACCTCTATACATTTTTCCAAACCTATATTTATAAGATATTGGAGAATCTTCATCTGCTAAAGGATCAACGACTTCTGTTCTTTCAAACATTAATTTTTTACTTCTATTAAATACAAAGTATAGTGATTCATGTGTGATTTTTTTATTATTTGCAGAAAAAGAATATAAGGCAATTATAGATGGCTCTTCATCTAAATTATTTTGATTCCCTTTTTCAAGCACAATACTAATAGAAATAGTACAAGGTGTATTCTTCTCTTTACTATAAGCAAAACTAGTTCCAGAAAGAATCTGTAATGGATTCTCTACTTCTTCAGTTGAACTTAAAATACTTTTTAATGATTCTAAAGCACGAACAAATGAACTCTTACCAGCACCATTTGGGCCAATAATTGCTGCACTCTTAATCAAGTTAAGTTTATCGTTTACTCCAACTATCTTTGATTCTGGAAATCTATTATCCTTTATGGCTTCAAACGAAATTGTTTGTGGTTCCTTAACGGATTTAAAATTCGCAATAGTCATATCTAATAACATGCGACTTCCCTCCCTTACTACCTCTATTTTTATAAATATATTTTTCCCATTCTCTTAATAAGATAGGGATATTTTCCTAATTGTTCCAAATAAATTATTGGTAATTTAAAATTACCATGATTATCTGTTGATATTAAATCAGCAATTTCATTCTCAACAAAATCTACTGCTTTACCATTGGCCAAACTTGAAGCATTAACTTGTATTAATACTCCCATATCAATCAATTTCTCTAAATGAGGAGAGCCAACCTTCAAATAAGGATATCTCTCAACATGAGCTAAGATTATTATTATTCCTGATTTTATTAAATTATAAAACTTTTCAACAAAATCTTTTGGAGGTAAAGTAGTGGGTAGCTCAACTAATTGATATTTAGATGAAATAGGTATCCCAACTATTCTAGATTGATTTAAATAATAATATTCAGATCCCAATAATAAGTCTATGCCAAAATTCAATGCAATATCTTTTACTTTCAAATAAGTATCTTTGATATTTGCAATATCAGTTTTAACATAAGGATTATACAAATGTGGAGTACATACAATCTTAGAAAACCCTGCTTTAGAATAAACTTCTAGCATTTCTTCAATTTGATCAAACTTTAATACTCCATCATCTATGTTCGGAAGTAAATGTGTATGAAAATCAATGTAACTCATATAAAAAGTATATCCTAAAATGCAAATAAAGTGAAGAAAAAAAGTAAACAACAATGAAAATAGGCTATTGTTAACTAACAATAGCCTATTTTTGTTATATTTATATATACTTTTGATTCTTTTGTATAATTAATAACTATTCTTTAATAATCTTACAATTCATTTGTTCCCAAAATAATTCAATTTTATTCCCAGAAATAATTAAATTTGGAAAGCCAACTTTTTTTTTATGATCAAAAAGCCATTCAAAAACTAATTCCTTTTGAAAAACATCTAACCCATTTAAAACAAAAACTTGATCAAAAGCCTCACTACTTATCCACCTCTTTAGTTGAGAAAAAGCAACATCAACTTTAGATTCTTTATATTTCTTTATAATTATTTCACTACTTGGAAAAACTACAAAAGAAGTGGAAAAATCAATAATTCCAATTTTACCTTCACTTCTGTATTTTTCAAAAACTTCTTTTGCATTTGAATTTTCTACAAGCAATATTTCTTTTTTAACTTGAGCTTCCATAAATATCCTTAATTACTTTTAATTTGGTTTTCTGCTAAATTAGTATCATATTTATATTGTTCCATTCTACTTAACTGTTCATAAGCATCAACCTTATTATAATAATTATATACTTCTCTCATTCTATCAATAGCCCCTTGTCTATCTCCTAAGGCTTCAAGTACTAATGCAGAATTATATCCAGCTGCATATAAGCGAGAATTATTCCAGGCCATACTAAAGTTATCATAAGCAACTCTTAAACTACCTTTTTTTGCTGCTTCCATACCAGCATCAAAGAAAGTATTTTTACTCTTATCAGAAATTAATGAAATACTTTTTGTTACATATTGAGGAGTCAAATCACTTACAATTTCTTTTTCTCCTTGAGTTAAAGCCTTATCATATAATGATTGCATTGAAGGTAATGAAATTAAATTTTCTTCATATTCAACTTCATTTGTTAAAGTCTTCTTAAAAGAAGAAGATGCAATAATAGAACCTGTATTGATATCAATTACTTTATAGCTATAACTTACATTAGCTTGTTGTACTATTGTAACTTCTCTCTCTGAAGATTCAATGTACTCTGGTTGTGTTAAATCTGTAGTATAGTCAGGATTTTTAATGAGTTTATAATCGCCAATGATAGGATATTCTTTGTAATCAAAATAATCTATTTGACTTACTAATAAAGCATCCGCACCTAAATCTCTTAATTTACTTATTGCATTAATTCCATATTTTAAATTATTAATATAACCATCAGTTATAACAGGCTTAATAATATTAAAATAAGAAGTTTTATTTAAATCACTATATAAATCGTATGTGAAATTAGCTGCAATATTTGAAGCAATTCTTCTATCATATCCGGTAAAAACTCTATCTTCAAAATCATCATATTGAATAGTAACAAAACTATCTGGGAATGGTGGTACATCTACAACTTTCATTGAAGCAATAGCTAAATTCTTGTATTGAGTTAAATCATATTTTGCAGGTTGCAGATATGATACTGTTACAGACGTTGCACAAGAACTTAAAACTAAAATTGATGTTATAAAAATTAAAAAAGATGAAACCTTTTTTTTAGAAACATTCATAAAAAACTCCTATTTTTTATTTACTTGGTTACAGAAAATAATACCATTGAATACCAAAAAGATTACAAAAAAAAGTATTTTTTTTACTCTTTTATGTAAAACTGACAAAATAGTAATAATTAACACTAAAAAATATATTTTCATGGTTAAAAATAAGTAATTTTTATTGACGAGTTTTCACTACTATTCTATCATAATTATAGATACTTTTATTTTTGAGTGGAGAGAAAAAAATGAAACACGACGACATAGATGATGAGTTAGACCTTGAGGAAGAAAAATACTTCAATGATTTAGATTTCGATGATGAAGATTTAATAGAAGATTTAGATGCTCCCCCAGTAGGTGACTTTGATGATGATGAAATGCTAGATGATGTTACTGATGATGAAGATTTAATTAATGATAACTTCTTATTTGGTGATGATGAATCTTATGAAGATGAATTAAATGATCTAGATGATGACTATGACGACGACGATGATTTTGATGAAGATGACTTTGAAAATGACTTCTTCTCGAGAGACGAAGATTGGTAAAATACTAAATGGGCCTTTTTGGCCCCTTTTTTTTATATTTTTCTCATTTAATTATTATTAAAAATCTAATAAAAAATAAATATTGTATATTGTTTGAATATTTTTACATTTTATGTATATAATAATTTACAAAGACAAATATATGTAGTATATTAGCACAAACAAATCTTAGGAGAGAAAGATATGAAAAATCACAAACTTTTATCTATAATGCTTATTTTAAGTTTAGCAACTTCCAGTATTTTCGCACAAGGTAGTAATGAAGTTACTAATTCAAACGTTAAGAAAATTGGTATCTCAAAATTATTACCACACCCAGCACTTGACGCTGTTGAAAAAGGAATTCAAGATTATTTAGCAACAACAGATTTAGAAGTTGTATATAATTTACAAAATGCAAATGGAGATATCTCAACTGCAGCATCAATAGCTCAACAATTAAAAAGTGACAATTGTGATTTAGTAGTTGGTATTGCAACTCCTTCAGCTCAATCTCTTGCTAATGTATTTACAGATATTCCTGTAGTTTTCTCAGCAGTAACAGATCCAAAGAGTGCTTCTTTAGAAGGTGGAAACCTTTGTGGTGTTTCAGATGCTAACCCTGTTTCAGCTCAAATTAAATTATTAGTAGAACTAACTAATGCAAAAACTATTGGTAATGTATATGCTAGTGGCGAAGCAAATGGCGTTGTTTTAATGGAAATGGCAAAAGCTGCTTGTGATGAATTAGGCGTAGAATTTGTAAGTGCTGCAGTATCAAACACAAGCGAAGTAAAGATGGCTGCTCAATCAATTATTGGTAGAGTTGATGCAATCTATGTTGCTACAGATAATACAGTTATTTCTGCAGTTGCAAGTATTAATGATGTTTGTAAAAAAGCTAACAAACCATATTTAAGTTCTGATCCAACAAGTACTGGAGAATTAGATTGTCTTGTATCTTGGGGATTTAATTACTATAATCTAGGATTAGAAACAGGTAAGGTTATTGAGTCTTGTTTAACTGGAACAGCTCCAAGTGAAATTGGCTCAGTTTATCTTACAAAACCATCTGATTTTGAACTTTGGTTCAATCTAGATGTAGCAAAAGAATTGAATATCACTATTAGTGATGAATTATTAGACTCTGCTGCTGTCATCATCAAAGATGGTGTTAAAAACTAGCAAAGAATAAATATTTTTTATTTATCTTTTATTATTTTTCTTAGGATGCCATCTAGGTGGCATCCTGTCATTGTTCTTAGGTAGAGGTATTTTATGATTGAAGGGATTTTTGTTGATGGATTAATATTTTCCATTATGGTTATTGGAATTCTTATTTCCTTTAGAGTTTTAGATTTTGCAGACCTTACATGTGATGGGTCATTAGCAACAGGTGCAGCAGTTGCTACAATGCATATTATAAGTGGCGGAAGCATTTTTTTTGCTTTGATATTAGCTTTTTTAGCTGGAACTGTAGCAGGCTTTGTTACTGCAACTATTCATAATAAGTTCAAAATTCCAGGATTACTTGCTGGTATTCTTACAATGACTATGTTGTATTCGATTAATTTAAGAATTCTTGGAAATAAAGCTAATGTCCCTTTACTTAGAATCGAAACTTTTTACACAATTATCCCAGAAAAATTAAGTTCACTTCCATCATCAGTAGCAGTTTTAATTGGAACTTTACTGGTGGTTTTAATTGTAAAAACATTAGTTGACGTTTTCTTTAGAACAGATTTAGGATTAGCTGTTGGAGCATTAGGTGGCAATGAACAAATGGTTATTTCACAAGGAATGAATCCTGATTATTTAAAACTATTAGGCATTGGTGTTTCTAATGGTCTTATTGCTCTTTCAGGTGGATTATTAGCACAATATCAAGGTTTTGCTGATGCAAACTTAGGTCAAGGTATGGTTGTTCAAGGCCTTGCAGCTATTATGATTGGGGAATTCTTATTTAGCAGTAATAGAATTTCACTAATTACTCTTAGAGCTGTGTTAGGTGCTATTATTTATAAAACATTAATGTTCTTTGGTAGAAAATATGGTTATCTAATTAATATAACTCCAAATGATTTTAAACTTTTAACAGGTATTTTAGTTATTACTTCTCTTTGGATTGCAAAAAGTAGAACTACTGCAAGTAATAGAGTTGCTAAAAAGAACGCTATTTTAAGAACACAAAAAGGAGAACAATCTAATGATTAAACTAGAAAATTTGACTAAGGTTTTTTATCCTGGAACTGTAAATGAAAAGATTGCTATAAATGGTGTTAGCTTACACATAGAAGAAGGTGAAATAGTTTGCGTTATTGGATCGAATGGATCTGGTAAATCAACCTTATTTAATTTAATAAGTGGAACATACCCTTTAACAAATGGAACTATTGCTTTCAACGATATCGATATTACAAAAACCCCAGAATATAAAAGAGCAAAATATATAGGAAGAATATTCCAAGACCCTACTATGGGGACTGCTGCAAATATGAGTATTGAAGACAATATGATTACTGCATCCACAAAAGGAATGAAAAGTCTAAAAATTAGTTTAAATAATGAAAAAAGAAAACAATTTAAAGAATTATTAATCCCAATTGGAATGGAAAATAGATTAAAAGACAATGTCGGACTACTTTCTGGTGGTCAAAGACAAGCTCTAACTTTATTAATGACTGTAATGAGTAATCCAAAACTTATATTATTAGATGAACATACTGCGGCATTAGATCCTAGGAATGCAGATATTGTAATGGATTTAACTCAAAAATACATTGTTGAAAAAAAGCTAACTGCCCTTATGATAACTCATAATATGAAATTTGCTATTGAATTCGGTACAAGATTAATTATGATGGATGAAGGAAAAATCATATTAGATGTTAAGGGTGAAGAAAAGAAAAAATTAACAGTTGATAAGCTAGTTGAAATTTTCAGAAATATTAAAAATGAAGAATTTAGTGCTGATGAAGAATTATTAAACGTTTAGTAATTTTGTAAATACATTATTGGATGGGCCGTTAATAGTCTAAAAAGCTAGGAGCGGTTCTTTTTTATATATATTAGTTAAAAAAACACTTAATACAGGTATATAAAAAGCCCTTAAAAATAAACCTTTTTTCTACTTAGCACTTAAAATTTCAACAAGATTAGCTTTTGATTTTGATACTTTAAAATCTTTTATTTCTTCTTGATAAATCACTTCATTTCTTGAATTCAAATATTTAATTTGTATATTATACTTTCCAGGATCAATTTCAAAAGATCCTATCCAGGACATTGAAGGAAAGAAATGAGAACATCTTAAATCACCACTACCTTCAGCTGCATAAGAAAAAAGAGTAAAAACATCGCTAAATATAGAACTTTGTGCATAGGTTTGTCCTTCTTTAACAGATGAAGAATCAGCAACAGATTTTGCTATTTCTCTAGATATTGCTCTAATATATGCTCTTACATATTCTCCACTACATGTTTGTTGTAATGCTTCATATGCAATTTTCCCTAAATTTTCAAAAGCTTGAAGGTAATATTTTTTACCATCTATTAACACTTCAATTTTTTTTACATTTGTTCCTCTTTCTTGTGGAACTGAATAAATTACATTTGTATAATAAGGTTTATGATATACCCCATTCTCGTCAACATATTCATCTAATACTAATACATTTCTATCAACTTTAGTTATCTTAATTGGAGCTAACCCTGAAAATGCCAAGAAATTGATTACTGTAGAATCCTTTTTTACACTCTCTAATGTATCGAAGGCATCATATTTTTTTTCTTGGTAATAAGTTGGCAATATCTTATAAGTAGCTTGAGCTTTATCCCTTGATATTCTAAATGTATCATAATCTCCATATTCAAAAGCAAAAAGACTTGAAAGATAATAACTTAATGCAGATGAATAAAAATCTGAATTAAAAGCAGTTAATTTATTATCAATATCACTTACATTATTATCTGCTAATTGTTTTTCTAAAGAAGCTCTGAGTTGTGGTAAATTTTGTTCTCTTAATTGTAATTTCTCTAAACTTCTTCTTACCTCAACCATAGCATCTTCAACTTCATTTAAATGATAGTAATTCAAAGATAAAAATATATTACTATATATATCCTCATAGAATGAACTCTCATAATCTCTAACACTTTCATTTACAAAAAAAGAACCTATTGAAGCAGAAATACTTTTAGTAAAATTATCTTCAATTGCCCTTTCAGCTCTTGCTAAACTAATATTTGATACTTTGTATTTATCTGCTGCATGAGAAACAATACCCTCATCTAAGCTATAGACAATGGAACCTTGAGCTTTTTCAATTTGAAGAGTATTTAATAAAAGGAAATTTAATGCTCTATCATAATCACCTTGATAATAAGAAGTTTGGGCTTCAGTTAAATCAAAGTAAGTACTACAACTAGGTAAAACAAGTAATGTAACAAATAAGATAGGCATTAAATACTTCTTCATTAAAATAATTCTCCTTCAATTATGGTCATTGCTTTTTCTAGTGCTTTTTCTTTTGCACTATCTTCACTAATACCTATTGCTCTTGAAGTTTTATCTAATGAAAAAACTACATTTCCTTTATCAATTAATTGAACTTTTAAAGTAAAAGTACATTGATATAAATTATCTTTTGGTGGGGCTAATGAATCTTTATATTCAATTTCTAGCTTAGCTCCATTTTCATTAATATCAACACCACTACTGATTAGCATAGTTTCAACAACTTTTTTCAAGTCATTTGATTGTTGAATATTTTTTGCATTTACTACAACAGAAATTGCTAAAGTCTCTTTTATTTTTGCTATTTTATTTTCTATAGTCATAAGAGGTGAAATAACCGTTGCATTCTCTAATACTGATAATTGATCATAATAATTCTGAATTGTTAAGGCAATATTTTTAGCTCTTAATAAATCTTGAAGATATATAAAATTACTCTTAGAATTATCCATCATCAAAGAATTAATCTCGTTATTTTTAGGTGTTATAATTGATCTTATCTTATTTGAAGCTATTTTTTTGTCTAAAGCAACTCTAACATAAAAAGTTCCATTATTATCAATATAAGTATTAATTACACTAACTCCAACTAAATCATCAACACTTGTATCAATATAGCCTCGAGAACTCATAGAAGAAGTTGTATCATTATCAAAAGTTACGGTAGCACTCTTTATGCTTGTATTAAATATTTGGGAAAGTGATACTTTTGCATTTTCTTCAGCTTCTTCTTTTGTTTCTCCTGCTCCAACTGCGCAAATATAATTATTTTTGGTATATGATGAATCATATTGATTAATAAACCAATTTGGAATTGAATTATTATCTACACTCACACAGGAAGTAAAAAACATACAAGATAAGATTAGCAACGAAATAATTTTTTTCACAATAACTCCTTTTTTAACAATTAAAATCTATAAGAGCTCTTTTGGACCTTTTTCTTCACTGTATCTTGGCCTAACCAAACTTTTTGTCCAGTTTCAATATTAATTAATTCCATATCAACATAATATGTTCTAATTGCAGTATTAGAAACTTGGTCTAAATTAAATTTTACACTTCCTTGAAGCATAAAATCTGCTCCAGTTTCTTCACCTAGTTGTGCAGCTGTTTCACTACTAGCATTATATTGTTGGTCTAGTTTTTCTTCTCTTACATCGTCTCTAAAATAAAAATCAGCTACAGTATTTACTTTTCCAGAATTTACTAAAGCCATTTCAAATTTCTTACTAATTATAGTAGTATCCATGTGTTCACTAGATCTATTTTGAATTTGTCCAACAATAACAGTTGGTTTCATATTTCCGCTATTCATTAAATAATCTAATATCCATGGAGCAGATAAACATTCATTAACTAAACTTTCACTAACTATTCTAATGTCTGTATCGTTCCAATATCCTGATAAATCTTCATTATAATTTTCATCTAATCTATCAACCCCACTAGTTGCACAAGATGTAATTATAATTGCACTTAAAATCATTAAAGATATTAATTTTATTTTTTTCATTTTTTCTCTCCCAAACTGTAATTATTTTAATAATTTATTTAAATTATCCAACATTTCATCAACTTTTACATTTTCTTCTTGTTGTTTTAATGCTTCAATTTCTTTATTTTTTTCACTAACAACAACTTCGAGAGCTTTAGCTAAAGCTTGTAATTGTTGTTCTTTATTTTCACTATTAGTTAAGTTAATTTGTTCTATAGCTTGAGCATTTCTTTCTTTAGCTAAAGCTAGAGCTTCTATTGCTGCAATCTTTCTTTTCTCTAAATTTCTCTTTAAGTTTTCAGCTTCAGCTTTATAGGCTTGAGGTAAATATTTTTTTTCAAATGAAGCAATTACCCAAATGGCTTTTGTTTTTGGATCTTGATATGTATTTTCGATAATAACATTTCTAAGGGTCGTATTTGCTACTTGTAATGAAATCGTTTCAAAGGCTGTTAACTCTTGAGTATTATTTAATAATCCAGCTTCATTGGTATAATTTTTTACAGCTGTATTAATTAATACAGAAACTTGCCTTGCAATTTCATCTCTTGCTCCAGCTTCAGCTCTCATTTTACTATTTACTGGATTTGATAACTGTCCCATACCCACACCATAAAATCTATCTTTGTTTATTGGTGTTAATACTGTCCAATATGGAGCTCCATCCTCAGTAAATTCTGGATGATCGGTTATATATGGTGATTTTGAAACACAACTAGCTAAAAGTAGAACTGAAATTAATAATAGAATTAATTTTTTCATTTATTCCTCCCTATTATCTTTCATAATAATTAAACTATAAAACATATTATTTTTTTTATCATACCAATAATCAACATTTTGTAATCCTTCAACTGTAGCTAATTCTTTATGAACTTTGCCTTCTTGCGAATAAGTTGAAAAATCGGTTTGTTTAATTGCAAAATAATTTTGTAAATATGATGTTATATTTCCATTTTGAGAAGATATATCATAAATTGCTTCATGGTCTGCTGCAAGCAGAGAATCAACAAATAGTCTATAACCTAAGGTTGATCCAATGCCAACGATATATCCATCAATAACTGGTCTTTCCTTTATCCAAGTAGGAACACCATTTTCATCATATTGAGGTTTATAAACTCTCTTTTTACCTTTAACTCTTGTATCTTTAGCTATAACTATACACCCAGCTTCTTGAGCGAAATATATTTTAATAATTTCTAAAGAATTAATTATTTGAGGTAATTTCTCATCCTTATAAACAAAAAGTTCATCTGTATCAAAATAAGTATAACCAATATTTGATTTACTCTCACTTATAATGGATTTATTTAAAACGAGATATTCATCAATTAAAATATTTTTAGCAACATTCATTATTGCGACTTCAAGCATTTTTTCTTTTGTACTATAAATACTTGATACTCCTACATAAACATTATCTTCATATTCAGAAAGATTTAATAAAGATAAATCTTTTTCTATTTTATTTGGTTTAACTAACTGTGTCTCTTTTTCAAAAGAGACACAGCTATTACATAAGATTATTATAAGTAAAATAGGTAATAATCTTTTCATAAAAGAATGTTTAAATTTCGCCGTTTAATAATTTAGCAAAAGCATCAGCCATTTTTTGATTTGCAGCTTCTGCAGCTTCATTCTTTTCAAATGTTTGAGATACTGCTTGAGAAGCAGGTTCAAAAGCTTTTTCTACATTGCTTAGAGGAATAGCCATTAAAACATAAACAGTTCCATCATCAGCTTGATATAATTTCTCTCTAGTAACTCCACTCAAAACACTTTGAGAAACTTGAACAGAAATTGCTTCAAAAGCATCAATATTTTGTCTATTATCTCCTGAACCAGCATCATTTACATAAGTTTTAATTACTTCTTTTACGCTAGTTTGAACCCATTCTGAAATAGAAGTTCTACCTTCAGCTTCAGCTCTTTTTATTGAAGTTTGTAAATTAGCTGCTTTTGCTGTACCAACTGCATAATGCATATCAGCAGATTTTGGAGTACTTAATATCCATTCTGGGAGTGAATCTAACATTGAATTTGAAGCTTCAACTTCTTGAACAGCTACATCTTTAGATGATGCACAACCAATTAAACCTAATAGAGAAATTACTAAAATTGTTAACAATAATGATTTTTTCATAAAAATAGCTCCTGAGTATAATTTGTTTAAATTATACACTAATATTATATAAATGCAAAATAAATATTTATTTACCATAATTAAATATTATTTATTACACAACAATATGGCAAAATAAAACCTTTGGCAATAAACCAAAGGCTAATAATTATTTATCTGTTTCTTTCCAAAGTTTTTCTAATGAATAAAATTCTCTAAGTTCTTCACTCATTAGATGAATAACAATTGAATTACAATCAATTAATTCCCATCCATCCCCAGCTGGAGTTTTATGTCTATTATTAACATCTAAACCTAAATCATTTAATACTGACCATAGATTATGGGATACACCTCTTAAATGTCCTACACTGTTTACTGTTGCAATAACAAAAACATCTGCCCATGAACAACGAGTTTCAACATCTATAACATTAATATCTCTACATTTTTGATCATCTAAATATTTTGTAATTTCATCAACTTTACTTTTTAATTCAGTATTCATAAATCCTTCCTTCTAGATAATGCCTTAACTTGATTTAACCAAAGGGCTAAATTATTTGCACTATCTTTTATTTCTTCTATATTATCAAAACAATAAGCTTTTTGTTTACTAATTAAATTAATAAAATTTGTTATATCAAAATTTCCTTCTTCTGATATTATTTGCTTTAATTGTTCATCAAGTTGTTTTTTATTATTTATATAAATTTGAGCCAAACAACTTTCATTCTCTCTATATTTTTCAATAATATTAATTATATTATCTTTTAATGTATCATCAATACTAATTTCCATGTTAGGTGTAATATTTAGTATTTTATTTAATTTATCTTTATCTATTTCTCTACTATCGTATGGTATTGTAATAAATGAATCATTATTTACTATAATTAAATAATTCTCTGTATTTGTTTGTGCTAATAAAACAAAATCAATTTCTTGTTTTTGTTCACATGATATTAATAAAACAAATGTTAAAAGAATTAATAACTTTTTCAAAAAGTTCCACCTTCCTTTAAATAATCATAAAGGCCCTTCGTAGAAGTTGCAAAGGATAAGGCATTATCCTTAAAATGATGTTTCATTTGTTTTAATACATTTAAGCAAATGATTTCTAATGACTCCATTTTATTATATGCAACCCTTTGAGAATCTGTTAAAAAAGTTCTTCGTGGTTCTAAATAATCAGCAAGATAAATAATTAATCCCAATTTACCCATATCTTTATTACCAAGAGTATGCCATCTAATTGCAGTTTCATATTCCTCAAATCCTAATTCTTTAACAAGAGATGCACCAACTGGGGCATGAAGCAATAAGGGATGATGCACTTCTTCTTTTTCTAGAGGTATTTGATTATTTTTTGTATATAATAATAAATCTCCAGCCTGCCAGTTACGTGCTATATCATGAAGTAATCCACATTTATAACAATCATCTTGATCTAAATTAGTATTAAATTTTGAATTTAAATATATTGCAGTCTCTGCAACAGAAACACTATGCAAATATCTTTTAGGTTTAACTTTACTTTTTACGTATTGCTCAACTTCGGTACAACTCATGGTGTTGGACATAATCATAAACTCCTGGAGAAACTAAAGTAGAAAACTCTTTATTTTCATTAACTAAAGCTCTAATAGTTGAAGAAGCATCTTCAAAAATTACATTATCAACAATTTCAGAATCTATATTTAGATCGTTTAATTCTATTATTTTATCATGTCTTTTACAAATAACAAACCTGACTAATTCTTTAAGTTTATCAAATTCATACCATTTTGTTAATGTTGGAAGTAAATCATCACCCATTAAAAGGCCTAATTTCGAATTAACATCATAATTCTCATAGATATAATTTACTGTATCAAAGGTATATGAAAAACCACCTCTATCTATCTCACATGTTTCAATGATAATTTCAAGTTCACTATCATTTGGATATATTTTTTTATAATCCTCAATAGCTAAACGAATCATATTTAATCTATCTTGAGAATCTGAATTTTCATATCCTTCTTTTAATTTATTTGCAAACAAAGGCACAAGAATTAATTTCTTGTACCTTGTATTATTATAAACATTATGAATTAAGTGAAGATGCCCTAAATGAATAGGATCAAAACTACCACCAAACATAGCAAAATCTACCATGAGGGATCCTCATCAGGAGTTTCTGGATAATAAGCATCATTATCAACAACAGTTTTAAATCCACCATTATTTTCTTCAACACTTTCTTCTATTGATACACCTTCACTATCACTTACCATTTTAATAAAGGCTTTTTTAACTTCTTCAACTCCAATATCAAAATAAACACATAAACCAATTACTTGTTTATCACTATATTTTTCTTTTAATTCAACTAATCTTTCTTTTGCTCCAGCTTCATCAACATGAGTTGCAATAATTACACTAGGTTTTTCAACCAAATCTGAACTATAAGCTTCTAACTCTGCATATAATGTTTCATAAGCTGTTAAATATCTATCATCAGAAAGATCTATTAAAAAAGCTAAACCTGTTGTTCTACTTATGTGTCTTAAAAATTTAAAACCCATTCCAGAACCTTCACTAGCTCCTTCAATAATACCAGGAATATCAGCTAAGACAATGTCATGATCGCCATATCTCATCATTCCTAATTGTGGAATTTTTGTTGTAAAAGGATAACCTGCAACTTTACTTCTTGCATTAGTCAATACATTTAGCAATGAGGACTTACCGGCATTAGGATAACCAACAAAACCAATATCTGCAATTACTAATAATTCAACACCAATTCTTATTGATTGACCAGGTTCCCCAGTTTGAGCAAATTTAGGAGCTTGTCTAACTGATGTTCTAAAGTGCCAGTTTCCTAAACCACCTCTTCCACCTTTTAAATAAACCCATCTCTCTTCACCAGTTAAATCTTTAATTATCTCACCAGTTTGAGCATCTTTTATTACTGTACCAGGAGGTACAGGAATTTCTATATCATTTCCATTTGCGCCATAACATCTTTGAGAAGAACCATTTTTACCATTTTCTGCTCTAAACACTCTAGTAATTTTTAGGTTTGCTAAGGTTCTAAGATTGTTCTTAACTACAAATACTACATCACCCCCACGGCCGCCATCGCCACCGTCAGGACCACCTTTTTGGACGTATTTTTCACGTCTAAAAGATACACAACCGTTGCCCCCGTTTCCAGAGGCAACGTCTAAATAGGTTTCGTCGGAAAATCCAAACATATGAACCCTTTATCGTTTTTTGTACTCTTATTCGCTAATTAGGCATTTGCGGTTAGTGAAATCATTAACCACTACTTTACCTTCTACAGCTTCAATAGTAATGTATTTTCTGTTCTTCTTTTCGATGAACTTTACTTTACCATCAATTTTAGCAAATAGAGTATAATCTGAACCACAACCTACGTTTTCACCAGGGTGGAACTTTGTTCCATGTTGACGTACTAAAACTTCACCAGCTGATACTAGCTGACCGCCAAAACGTTTAACGCCTAAACGTTGTGAATTAGAATCGCGACCATTCTTAGAGGAGCCGCCACCTTTCTTATGTGCCATTTCTTCTCTCCTTATTTTGCGATTTGTTCAATCTTGATCAATGAGTATTTTTCGCGGTGACCTTGAGTTCTGCGATAACCCTTTCTACGATGGAACTTATAAACTTTAATCTTTTCGCCCTTAATGTCTTCTACAACTGTTGCAACAACCTTTGCACCATCAACATAAGGAGCACCAAACTTAGCACCGTCTTCACCAACTAAGGCTAAAACGGAGTTGTATTCTAGCTTTGCACCAGCTTCTTGATTTACTAAATCAACTTGAATGGTATCGCCTTCAACAACTTTGTACTGTTTTCCGAGAATTTCAACGAGTGCGTACATGTTCTCTTTACATCCTTGTTTTTATATTTTCTAAATAATTTATAACAATTAAATATAAACTATACAAGGTAATTTTAAAAATAAAATGTTCAATATTAATAAATTACATATTGATTAACTACCGAACGGTCGTTAATATATTAAGCATGAATAATAATAAAACAGCATTAAATTTAATTAAAGCATTTATAACAGAAGGCTCAATAAAGGGCTTAGATAATGTTTCATTATCAAATTTAGCAACTAAATTAAATATTGCAAAAAGCTCAATATTCTCTCATTTTAAAAATAAAGAAGAATTAATTAATCAAATGTATTTATATGGAAGAAAATTATCAGCTAGGAACAAAGTAAACTTTTCATTTGAAGGGGATAGCAATGAAGTCTTATTATCTCTTGTTGATCATTGGCATAGTATTTATTCAAACAAAACATTATTTGATTTTTATAGAATGGTTGAAATGCAAAAATTTATTGATGAGAGAGCTAAAGAAATATCAATTTCAATTGATTCTATGATAGCATCCCAAACAAGAATTGTATTAGAAGTCTTAAATGAAACTAATAGACTGGAAATCAATGAATTAGACTTAGCTATTGAAAGCTTTGCTTCAACTTTTATTAAATATTTAAAAAATGAATTATTTTTAGAAAACGGAGATTTAATCTGGGAAGAAGAAAGATATATTAATAGATTCTGTAAACAATATAAAATATAACTAAACAAAAAAGAGGCTATATCATATTTATAGAGCCTCTTTTTTAATATATTAAATTATTATTTTTAAATATTACATTGTTTCAAGGTATGAAATACCAACTAAACTGAAAGAGTTCTTAATAACTTGAAGAACCATTTTAGCAAGATTTATTCTTGCAACAACCATCTTCTTATCTTCAGCCATTAAAATTTTATTATCGTGATACCACTTACTAAACATTTTTGAAATATCATAAAGATTAGAACAAATAATTGAAGGATTGAAATTAAGACCTGCTTTTTTAACTATTTCAGGGAAGTTTGCAATCATTTTAACAAGTTCTCTTTCTTCTTCTGTAGTTAAAAGAGATGGATCAAACTCAACACCTAAATATTCATCTTTTTGTTCTTCAAATTTTCTAAGCATTGAAGATATTCTAGCTCCCATATATTGTAAATATGGTCCAGTATTACCATTAAATGAAATACTTTTTACAGGATCAAAAGTCATATCTTTTGATGGATCTACTTGTAGTAAATAATAGTTTAAAGCTCCTAAGGCAATAGCATTAGCAGTTTTATCAAGGCCATCAACTAAACCTTCTCTCTCTTTATTTTGAATTTCTTGTTTAGCAAGTTCTGCTAAATTATCAAATAAATCATCAGCATCAACAACAGTACCTTCTCTACTTTTCATTTTACCATTTGGAAGGTTAACCATACCGTATGATAAATGATGTAAATCTTTTGCCCAAGAATATCCCAATTTTTCTAAAATATAGAACAAGACCTTAAAGTGATATTGTTGTTCGCTTGCAACAACATATACTAAAGATTCAAAAGGCCAATCTTCATGTCTTGAGATTGCAGTCCCAATATCTTGAGTCATATATAATGAAGTACCATCACTTCTTAAAAGAACTTTTTTATCTAAATTAATTTCTTCTAAATCAATCCAAACAGAACCATCTTCTTCTTGGTAGAAAACACCAGATTCTAAACCTTTTAGAACTTTATCTTTACCAAGTTTATATGTTTCACTCTCATAATAATATTTATCAAAATGAACACCAGTTTTTTCATAAGATTGTGCTAATCCATCAAGAGTCCAACCGTTCATTTTATTCCATAAATCAATAGTTTCTTTATCTCCATCTTCCCATTTAACAAGCATTTCTTTTGCTTGATCTACTGCAGTTGGATCTTCTTTTTCCCATTGAGCAAATTTAACATAATATTTACCAACTAAATGATCTCCTTTTATATTTGAACTTTCTGGAGTCTCGCCATTACCAAATTTTTTATAAGCAAGCATACTTTTACAAATATGAACACCACGGTTATTAATTAAATTAACCTTTTGAACATCAGCACCGTTTGCTTTTAATATTGAAGAAACACTTTCTCCTAAACTATCATTTCTCATATGACCAAGATGAAGAGGTTTATTTGTATTAGGACAACTGAATTCAATCATTACCTTTTTATTATTAAATACATTACTATTACCATAAGCATCTTTTTCATTAAATACTTTATCTTTTAAATCATTTATCAAGGAGGCAAAATCAAGTCTAATATTTAAATAAGGTCCTGCTAAGATTAATTGCCCTGAAGGTCTATTAGCAAGAAGTTCAATTCTCTCTTTTAGAACTTGTGCTATTTTTACAGGAGCTAATCTCAATTGCTTTGCATAAGCAAATAATGGGAAAGCTACATCTCCTAATTCAGGTTTTGGAGGAACTTGAATTGTTAAAGGTGCTAAAATTACATCTTCTTTTAGTATTTCTTTAGCATAAATTGCTAATTGTTCTTCAATTAAAGTTTTCCATTGTTCTCTTATTTCTTGTAACATTAATCTGTCCTTATTCTATTATTTTTTAATCGCTTTATGATACTAATAACACAATTTCTATTCAAGATAAAAACTGCTATTTTGTTACTCTTAATGTAACTTCTCCTGTCCCTAATTCTATTTCAGTATTATCATCCAATTCTACTATTAAATGAGCCTTATCATTTATATCTTTTGCAAATCCAGTTTGAGATGAATTATCTTTATTATAAATAATTACATTTTTACCAATAACATTTGATTTTTCTCTATATTCATTTAAAAAAGCTTTATTAGGTAAGTTCTCCCATATACTATAAATCTCAGTTACTATTTCTTTGACTAATAAAGTCCTATTTACATTATTTGGAATTGCTTGTTCATTTTTATAAATGCTAGTAACTATATCTCTAATATCTTCTGGAAATTGTTCAATAGGTGTTGAAAAATTAATCCCAATTCCAACAACCATTGATTTAATTCTTCCAACTTCCATATCAATAACACCTTCGGTTAATATTCCACAAACCTTTTTATCATTAATATAGATATCATTCACCCATTTAATTTTACAATCAATGTCACAAACTTTTTTTATTGCTCTTACAATTGCTACAGAAGCTATACTTGTTATTAATAAATTATCATCATTATTATTATGAGAGTTAATTAGAAGACTAAAATAAATTCCACCTTCAGGAGATATAAAAGCTCTACCCCTTCTACCTCTTCCATTACTTTGATGGGATGCAACAACAATAGTATTTTTCTTCATATCTGAAGGTTCAACTTTTTTACAAAAGGAATTTGTTGAATCAATTTCATCAAAATAATAAACATTAAATTCATTTAATTCTTTCTTTAAACTCTCTAATGATAGTTTTTGAGATTCTCTAACTAAATAATAACCTTTATTAGTAACAGCCTTTATTAAAGCACCTTCTTTTCTTAACTCAGAAATAGCTTTCCAAATAGCTGTTCTACTAACCTTTAATTCATCTGCTAGTTGTTGTCCAGAAACATACATTTCTGAATCATTTTCTAAATATTCTAATACTTTATTTTTTAAACCCATAATTAAATTTAGAATATATATATTTATTTATTTTATCAATAATATAACAGACTATATTATATTGTTAACCAATTTTTTAAAAACATGTTTACAATAATAAAAGCATTTGATATATTACACCCATGAATACAAGAAAAACATTAATAACAGCATTATTTACAGGTTTAATTATTGTTGGGACTTTTATAAAAGTTCCATTACCACCGGTTCCAATTACATTACAAACTTTATTTGTAATTTTAGCTGCTTTATTAGGTGGCTTTAATGTTGGAGTTTTCTCATTTATTGTCTATTTGATTTTAGGAACAATTGGACTTCCTATTTTTTCTAGTGGCGGGGGAATTGGAGCTCTCATAGGACCAACAGGGGGATATCTATTTGGAATGCTTCTTTCAACAATCATTGCTGGCATAATTTCTGATTTGGGAAAAGAAAAAGATAATAAAATACCATATTTTATAATTGGTGGGCTTTTAGCTACAATAGCAATATATGCTATTGGGGTGCCTTGGTTAAAATTATCTACTAGTATGGAATGGAATAAAGCATTCAAACTTGGACTAACTCCTTTTATTATTGGAGATACTATAAAACTTGTGATTGTTGTCCTTTTAAGTAATAAATTCTATGACAGAATTCAACAATTAATTAAAAATGAAGAATAAATAAAATATACAAATCTAAATTATTAGGAACTACCGATGCTTTTGCATCGGTTTTGTTGTTTATTTGTTGTATTTTTTGTATATTTTCATTAGGAGATAACAAATGGACAACAACTATGAAAAATATTTAGAAAGTTTTGATAGAATTAGCGATAAAGGTGCTAACTTCTTAGGCCTAAAACCTCTACCTAGTAGTCTTTGTGTTGAAAAGTGTGCAAATGAACTACTTGAATTAATGTTTCCTGGACGCTGCGAGGGTGCTGCTGGTCAATCTTTCCAAGATATAATTATAAATCAATTAAATACAGTAAAATGGACTTTATCAAATTTAATATTTCTTTCTTTTAATCATGAATGTGATACAACATGTGAAAATGCTCACACAAGTAGAAAAAAAACAGATAAGGCACTAGAAATATTATTTGAAGAACTTCCAGCAATAAGAAAAAAAATAAAAGAAGATGCTGAAGCAGGTTTTAATAATGACCCCGCAGCAACAAACCTTCATGAAGTTATTTTATCTTATCCTTATATAAAAGCATTAACAATCTATCGAGTTGCTCATAGTTTATTTAATGCAAATGTTCCAATACTTCCAAGAATGCTAACAGAATGGGCTCATAAAGAAACTGGGATTGATATACACCCTGGTGCTGAAATTGGAGATTATTTCTTTATTGACCATGGTACTGGTGTTGTTATAGGACAAACAACAGTCATTGGGAATAATGTAAAAATATATCAAGGGGTTACTCTCGGTGCTTTAAGCTTTCCTAAAGATTCCTCAGGAAATATCATAAAAGGAGCAAAAAGACATCCAACTCTTGAAGATAATGTTACTATTTATGCAAACGCAACAATCCTTGGAGATGTTACAATAGGTAAAGATTGTATAATTGGTTCCTCAGTTTGGATAAAAGAAGATGTTCCTGAATCGACAATGGTACTACTTCAAGAACCAAAAACAAATCATAGAGAAATAAAAAAAATGTCTATATAATAATACATATTTTAATAAAAAGAGATTGGAATAACTTTAAATTACTTATTCACAATCTCTTTTTTTTGTATTTCATAAATAAAATAAAAAATGAATTCTTGTTATATGAAATTATTTATTGTAAAATTAAGAAAACTTAATTCAAATTTTTACTAGGAGAAATATGCAAAGCCTTGAATTGCTGTCAAAAATATCATTAATTACTGTTAAAACACATAATTTCAAAAGTCAAATGAATAATATCCTTTCCTTAATAGGAAAATACAGTAATGTTTCACGCACTTACATTTTCATAAATAATGAAGATAACACAATCACTAATAATGAATTTGAATGGTGTAACACTGGCATATCTCCTGTAATCCATTTTTTCCAAAACAGGGCTTTATCTGATATCCCCTCTCTGTTCAAAATATTAAATAAAGAAGGGAAATTATTTTCAACAAATATTGAAAATCTACCAGAAGACCTCTATAAGATTTTTATATCTCAAAATATAAAATCTTTAATTATTTACCCTTTATATATCAATAATAAAATCTTTGGTTTTGTAGGCTATGATGAATGTATAGTTAATAGAAATTGGACAGAAGAAGATTTAAATATTTTAGCAACAATTTCAGGTATTATTTCTAATTTATATAAAAACCACTATTATCTTAAAAAAATTGAAGATGATAAACATTATTTTGAAAACTTTTTCAATACTATTACAGACTACATTATCATTGGGAATATGAAAGGTAAGATTATTTATGCAAATAAAGCTACAATTGATAAACTAGGCTATTCTATTAATGAATTATTAGATATGAATATAATTGAACTTCACCCAAAAAACAAAAGAGACGAAGCTTCATCAATACTAAATCAAATGTTTATAGGTGATATTCAATCATGTCCTTTAGAATTAATAAGTAAAACTAATATAATAATTCCCGTTGAAACTCGTGTTTGGTTTGGTAAATGGAATAACGAGGATTGTATATTTGGAATATCAAAAGATTTATCAAAAGAGCAAGAAGCTCTTCAGAAATTTACAAAAATTTTCAAAAACAATCCTGCTTTAATGGCTCTATGTAATATGGATGATAAAAAGTTTGTTGATGTAAATACATCGTTCTTAAATAAATTAGGATATTCTTATAATGAAGTAATAGGAAAAACTAGTTCTGATTTAAAACTTTTCCCAGATCCAGAAAAACATGAAAAGACAACAGATAAACTAACGCAATCTGGTGAAATAAAAAATATTGAACTAAAAGTAAGATGCAAAGATGATTCTATACTATATGGAATATTCTCAGGTGAAGTTATTGAAAGTCAAGGAAAGCAATACTATTTAACAGTAATGATTGATGCTACTGAAAAAAAAATAATTGAACAACAATTAGAAGAACTTTCAATTAGAGACTCTTTAACAAATATCTATAACAGAAGATACATTTTCAATGTTTTAGAAAACTATTTAAATAAATTTATAAATGGAAATCAAATCTTTTCAATTACTATATTAGATATTGATTTCTTTAAAGAAATCAATGATACCCACGGCCACGTCATTGGAGATTATGTATTAATTGAATTTACAAAAATGATATCAAAATTTTTAACCCCTAATCAAATATTAGGAAGGTATGGTGGAGAAGAATTTATAATTATATCTCCTGATGAATATAAAAAAACTACGGCTACTCAAATTAATAATATTTTAAATGAAATTAATAAAACAACATTCAACATTAATAATATTAGGATTAATCTCTCTTTTAGTGCTGGAATTTCAGATACTGAATTTTTTGAAAAAGATAATATCACTATTGAAAAAATAATTAACATTTCTGATGAGAGATTATATAAAGCAAAAAGAACAGGTAGAAACAAAGTAGTTTATTTAGATAATTAATTTTTATTGAAAAGAACACTACTCCATTATATTATCTATATTTATAGATAAGTATTTCAAACTAAAAAGGTAGAAATCTATGAAAAGCTTGGAACTTCTTTCGAAAATTGCTTTATTAGCTGTAAAAACAGATGATTTTAATAACCAAATTACTAATATTCTAAAATTAATTGGTGAATATACTCAAGTTTCAAGAACTTATATTTTTATTGACAATGAGGATAGTACTACTACAAGCAATGAATTTGAATGGTGTAATACAGATGTTGATCCTCAGATTAAGGATTTACAAGGGATTCCTTATGAAGTTATCCCTTCTTGGAGAAAGCTATTAATTAAAGATGGGATAGTTTTTTCTAAAAATATTTTTGAACTACCTGAAGACATACTCGCAATATTAGAACCTCAAGGAATTCTTTCAATTATTATCCATCCTTTAATAATTGAAAACAAATTAAAAGGTTTTATAGGCTTTGATGAATGTAAAATAAATAGAAAATGGAGTGAAGAAGATTTATATCTTCTATCCACTATTTCAGGTATTATTTCAAATGTTTATAACAACCACTACAATTTAATAAAAATCAAAGAACTCTCAAGCATTGATGCCCTTACTAACACATATAATAGAAGATTTATTTTCAATCAATTAGAAAAAGATTTTGTAAAATATAATAATTCTAATTTAATTTTTTCAGTTACAATTTTAGATATTGATCACTTTAAACAAATCAATGATACATATGGTCATGTTGCTGGGGATTACATTTTAAAAGAATTCACAAAAGTTATTTATAATAACATTAGAAAGACTGATTTACTTGGAAGATATGGTGGTGAAGAATTTGTGATTATTACTTATAATTCAACAAGAGATGAAACTGTTCAAATCATTTCTAAACTATTAGAAATAATAAGAAATAAAACTTTCATTTTTAATAATCAAGAAATTAAATTTACTTTTAGTGCAGGTATTTCTGATGTTCTCTTTTTTAATAAAAACGATATAACAATTGAGAAAATAATCAATCTCGCTGATAAAAGGTTATATAAAGCAAAAGAGACTGGTAGAAATAAATTAGTATATTTAGGTGAAGAGTAAAAATATAAATCATAAGAAAATTGATACTTTTTATTGTAATAAATGAGAATAATTTAATAAAATCTTCCACATTGGGATTACTTTAATTATTTTATCATTTTTTTCAATTTCATACTCTTCATCAAATGTTATAATGAATAATTTATTGCAATTTCTAAACTTAGAAAAATCAATTAATGCTTTAGTTTCTCTAGCTTTTGTTTCTTCACTACTAAGTGAATAACAAACTTGAATAGCAAGATTTTTTTCTGGTATATAAAAATCTATTTCATAAGAATTATTATTAAAAAAGTAAATCGATTCATTATCACAATTTTGAATCAAATAAATGGCAACTAAATTTTCTAATAATGCTGGAGTTTGATTTATTAAAAAAAGGTTTAATAATCCTGTATCATAAAAATAATATTTAGGATTTGTTATTTTTTCACTAAATTTTGAATCAATATTATTTATTGTAAATAATAAAAAAGAATCTTTTATCATTTCTATATATTGAATGATTGTAGCTTTTCCAACTTTTACGTCTAACCTTTTAATTAGATTTGTTAATCTAGTATAAGAAAGAGAACTTCTAATTGTTTCAGCAATTTTATTTGGAATATACTTTAATGCATAAATATTATTAATATCATTTCTTAATGCAATATCACCTAGATAAATTTTTTGAAAAATATTATTTAAATAATTCCTTTTTGCTTTAATATTAATAATTTCTGGCAATCCACCATAATTCAAAAACTCATTGAATTTATTAATAATAATAGCTTTTTTTTCTGTTGAATAGATATCAGTACTATTATGCTTAATTTGCTTAGCTATTAAAAATTCACAAAAATTATAAGGAAATACTTCAAAAATCAAAAATCTTCCGCCTAATGTTGTTGCAATTTCTTTACTTAACATTTTTGCATTACTACCTGTTATATATATTAGATATTTTGAATCAACCATTCTTCTAGCAAATTTTTCCCATCCTTCAATTATTTGAATTTCATCTAAAAAAAGAATTGGTTTTTTATTAAATAGTTGATAATGAGCTTCTATTAAATTATTAAAATCTTCTACTTTAAAATTTAATAATCTTTCATCTTCGAAATTAATTAATAAAATAGAATCCCATTGTTCTCCCGATTTAATTAATTCATGAATTCTTTGATATAATAAATATGATTTACCAACTCGTCTTAATCCAACAAAAACATAAGGCATACTGTCTTCAAGAATAACTTCTCTTTTAAAATAATCTATCGATTTTACAAGTTCTATATTCTCAATAATTATTTGCTTAAGTAAATCTTTATCAACCATAATACACCTCTAATATTGTTCTATGTATAAAACAATAATAACATAATTATGTTTTGTGTGCAATACAAAAATTAATAACTATTGTTCTGATAATAGAACAATAATCAAATATTATATTTTTTAGAGCTTTATGAAATTATATTAATAAATTTATTTAACACTCATTTTTCAACTTAACCGACAAGGAAAGTTTATTAATATCAATATGTATTAGCTCATGTAGGATAAAAGGCAAAAGCCAATTTTGCTAAACAACAAAAGCAAATTTGGCTACAGCCAGACAAATAACATGCAAAGGAAATGGCAAATTTAATAGCAAAAAATTTGAAAACAAGTTCCAAAAGCGAGGAATATGTTTATTTAATGGATTAGAAGATTCATTAACTTTGTATGATTAAAGATATTAGATTCAAGGGGAATTGCCTCTAATAATGCAAAAGGGATAGAGCTAATGCTGATATAAGAAGAAGGAGTCAAGTTGCCACAGTATTACCATCAATGGACTCTTATTTGATATTACTAGTCTCATACTTGATGGAAGTAGAAGTATGATAATCAATCCCTGAAAATGTTATATTAAAAAATCTTCATTATTCCAAGCAAAAACGACAGCCCTGGCACGTAGCATAGTTATAAAATATTTTGATTACTAATGGTTTTAATAAAAATGAAATTGCAAACTATTATTGACGTGACCTATTATTTTTAATTACCCATCTAATTTATTATAATATTTAACTAATTTATCATTCATGATATTAACAATTTCATTTTTATCATTCTGATTTAATTGAGTCCATAATTTATAATTCATTGCAATCTTATTTAAATCATTATTATATTCAAAAAATCTTTTTCTCTCAAATTTTTCAAAAGGATTTTTTAATATGCTTTGCTTTACTTTTGTCTTATTATTTAAGAAATCAATTGAATAAATACAACCTTTTTTATCAACGGGTTTATTTTCATTGATTCTATTAATATAAAAATTTCTATAGCTCTCAATTAATTGATCCAAATTTATTTGGCCGTTACAATCACAAAGTTTTATAGATTCTTTTAAAAAGACCATTTTAAAAGAAAAAGTATAATCATTTTCTTCAATAAAAGAAAAAAAATCTGATTTCAAAGTTGAATCGTCATGTACTATTAAGTTTCTTTCTCTTCTTATTTTTTCAATTGTTTCATAAGAGAAAAATTGCAACTCTGTATTACCTAATTTTAAAATCTTATCTGCTTGTATTTTGTATTTTTTTATCCATTTTTTAAAAGTACCTGTTCCTAAATACAATTCTCTTGCAGCCGCTTCAACAGATAATAACCCTTCAAGTTGTTTATCTAGAGTATCGATATTTATTGAAACAATATTTGTTATTGTTTCATAAATTCCATTCACATTTATTAATTCTTTATTATTAAAGACTTGGTTATCATTTTCACAAATATAACCCCAAGGTAAATAATTTGAATTATTAAAAAGTGCATGCAATGAATATGGTGCACAAGCATATGAAAACTTATCAATAACATCGATAATATATACCTCTTCTTTTTCCTTGGTTCTTCTTAATCCTCTTCCAAGCTGTTGAGTATATAATACTTTTGATAATGTTGGCCTTGCCATTACTAATACTTTTATATTTGGTTCATCCCAACCCTCATTTAACAAATCACAAACACATAAAAATTGAATTTGTTGATTATGGAAATCATTTAATATGTTTTTAGCTTTATCCCCATCTTTTGAACTAATTGCTTTTGCATTTAAGTTAAATCTATTTTTCAAAAGAGATGCTAATTCTTGTGCATGTTTAATAGATACACAAAATATTACACCCAAAGAACCATCATTAAAATATTTTAACAGTAATTCTCCAATCAATATATTTCTAGAATCAACACTTATTTTTTTCTCTAAATCTCCACTATTATATTTATAGTTGTTATATCTTATATTACTTAAATCTAAATTGGTTTCAATTCGATAGGCTCTTGCTTTAGCAATTATATTTTTATCCATTGCTTCTTTTAATGTTAAATTTGTTGAATAACAATTAAAGACATCTTCCAATTTTTTATTATCAAGCCTTTGCGTTGTAGCTGTTAATCCCACAAGTAATTTAGGTTTAAATTTACTTAGAGCATTTTTAGTACAATTTGCTACTGCATGATGAGCTTCATCTACAATGATATAATCAAAATATTCACATTCCTTTTCTCTACTTAACTTATTAAGTAGATGATAAGTTCCAATTTCAATATTAAAATTATGTAAATTATTCTTTTTTATTGTTCTAATCCAATTATCTTTTATTGCTAAAGTAGGAGTAAATATTCCAACTTTATTATTTGGATCAAAATTAAAATAATTAATCAAATCTTCAATTATAATTTGTGTTTTTCCAGCAGCAGTTGGTAAAACTATTACTATAGAGCTATTATCTTCTTTATGTAATTCCTTTAGTTTTTCTAAAGCTCCTTCTTGATGTTCATATAAGTTAAAATTTCTATTTGCTAATAATTTTTTTGGTTTTAAATTTGATATATTTTTTACTATATCTTGCAATATATAACTTAGATTAACTTCTGTATTAACGCATTGATCATATGATAGTCGAAATAAATCTATTGATAATTTATTACAAAGATTTTGTTTTTCTAATTGTTTTTTATAATTTTTTGATCCAATAATTTGAGGGTGATGATAATTAACACCATTTAATTCAAAGCCAATTATTCTATTTGAAGTTAATTCAACTACATAATCTATAAAATAGGTTGTCCCACTAGTTGAGAGAATAGGGTATTCTTTATGTAAATATGTTAAAGCATTTTTTCCAAAAGCTGTAATAAAAGCTGATTCAAATAGTGTTTCTAGATATGAATTATCCCCACTTCTATTAATTGGGTAATTACCATAGCTCTGAAATAAATCAATATCTCCATACACAATTAAATCTATATTTTCAACTTTTTCTGAATTCAAAAATCTAAAATATGGTTTGTTATATGTTTGGATAATTTCATTTTGTGATGTGGTATATAAAGAATAATCAAAGAGTTTATTGTTTATTATATCGCAAATATTATTATCAAGAATTATAATGAAATCTGAATTTATATAGAAATCACTATAAATATTGTTATCAAAATATATTCTTTTTATTTTTTTAAATTGCTTTTCTTTTAAATACTTTTCGATTTCTTTCTCATTATTATATTCAGCCATTTTTCATCTTCTCTATTTTGTCTAACATCGCTAGTAATAAAATGATTTTCTAAAGAATATAATTTTAAAATATTAGGTATCTCTAAGAATTTCTCTAAAGTTAAATCAGTAAAATATCTTTCATTCCTATATCCTTCAAAATCCCCATATTTAAATGAAACATATAATATGCCATTTTCTAGTAAGGCTTTATGTAAAGATTTAAAAATCTTTCCTAAATGATTATAAGGGACATGTAAAATACTTGAACAAGCCCATATTCCATTGTATTTATTTTCTTCATTAAAGTCTTCAAATAAAATATTTTTAACATCTATATTGCAAAAAGAACTTGCAATATTACACATTTCTTTTGAGCCATCTATGGCTTCAACTTTATAATTTTTATCTAAGAAATATTTTGTATCTCTTCCAGCACCACATCCAAAATCTAATATTAATGAATTTGGTAATAAATAGCTTAAAAACAGATCCTGGTATTTAGAGAAATCTAACTTTTGAGTAGTTACTTTAAATAATTCTTTATTCTTTTCATAATAAGAGAGTGTTGTATTTTCCATATTATTAAAAGAATAACATGAAGCTTGCTCTTAAACAATATTTTAGATTTACCTAAAGTTGGAAAAAGATAATATTCCATAATTAAACTAAAACAAATTGAAATAATCAATTTTTAAATTAATTTATATAATCAAAAAAAGCTAGTAAATTAATAATAAATTATACTTCAAGAAAGAGGTTTCAAGAACATTAATAATTTCATGCTACAATTTACTTAGTATTGAGAGCTCTTCAATTTCATAAGGTTTTTTCCATGAGCTATACGTTCTCGATTTTAGAGAATAGCTGTTGCTTTATAAATAATTTATCATAAGAAACAGATATAGTTTATTTTTTTTCATATTGTATAAGGATTTATGGTAATATTTTATATATAAAAGAAACTTGAGGTAAAGGCTAATATGAAAACTAAAGCATATAGATTTATATGGATTCTATTTTTATTTTTATTTATTTCATGCCTCTTAGGATATTCTCCTATCAGTGAAATTGATATAATCAATGATTCCTATGTATTAAATGATACTGATGAAAATTTCAAATCTTTTATTGTCGCCTCAGATATGAGAGAATTTACAGGAAATAATCCAGATTGGTTTCGTGGAGCATGCGAAGCTATCGCTACAGTCGATAATGGACTTTTCATGTTTTCAGTAGGAGATATAGATCCACCTGGCCAAGTTTTAGCAACTATTAAGAAATATATCAATACTGATTACAGATGGTTTCCTATCGTAGGTAATCATGAAGCAGAAACTCCATCTGACATGGAGTGGATAAGAAATTATTACCCGGTTATAGAATCAAGAGTAAATATTATTAGTGAGGGTCCAACAGGGACTAAGGAAACTATGTATTCTTTTGAAAAAGGGCCAATTCATTTTATTATACTAAATGAATATTTTGATGGTACTTCTGATATTGGTTCAAATGGTGATATTGTTTCAGCTACTTATAATTGGCTAGAGGAAGATTTAAAAAAGACAGAAAAAGAAATTATAATTGTCTTTGGACACGAACCTGCATTTCCTTTAGCTGATGAAGATTCAGGAAGACTTAGACATGTTGGAGACAGTCTTGATAATCATGAAAATAATAGAGACTTATTTTGGGCTTTATTAAATCAATACAATGTCACAGCTTATATTTGTGGACATACTCATAATTACAGCAGTAACTTACGACTTGGAGATAACACTTGGCAAATTGATTCGGGTCATGCTAGAGGTACACAGGATACTGGGGCAAAAAGTACTTTTTTAAAATTTGAAATTAATGATACCAATGAACTTATTTTAGAAACATATAGAATGGATTTGGATACAGGTATTTATTCTATAACTGAAACAGTTAATCTAAGCACCCCTTCTTCATAAGAAAGAAATTAATCATTTTAAGTATACAAAAGATTAAGATATTAAAAGATTACACTCTAGTTCACATTATTTTTTTTACAAAATTTCAAATCTTCATTGGTACACCAAACCTAATACAATTACACACTCAAGTGGCTCTAGGGTGTATAAAAATTATTCTATAGTAAAATTATTAAAGTATTTTGTATTCCCCTCTATATTCTAAAATTTAGATAATAAAATAAAATAATTGCCATTTCAAAATCTTTTAAAGATTAACTATTATAAAAAGTGCGGATTTGTTAAAAAGCACTCATTTTAAAAGTGCGGATTTGCAATAATAGGTATTTTAAATAAAAAAAGGGTTTTATATTTTTAAAAAAAAAATTTATGATTAATTAGTTATTGTTTGATTATAAAAGAGTCCATTAAAGATACTTCTAGGAATCAAAAACATCATCTTTTAATAAAAAATTCACTACTACAATAATCATTATCCAACTTTCATATATTTTAGGTATTTTAACTTACCTAAATTAATAATTATGTAAAAGAATCAATAATCCACCTTGATATGAGTCTTCAAAAGTAAACAAACTTAATTATAATTATAGTGGTATTTTATATGACAAGTTTAAACTAAACTTTTTATCTGTAGAAATACTTGGTTTTATTGCTACATAGTTAAGAGATTCAGATAATTTGTTATTATAATTTGAAGCATAATAAAAGGGTCTTATCATTTGATAAATTTTAGATGCTACAAGACCAATAACTCCAACTAGCATCGTAGGATTACCTAATTTCTCATCAGTAGCTTCTGACAAACAAAAGCCAATACTAATTATAAAAAAATAAGTTAACTCACCCGATATTGAAAGTGTTCCACCCTTAATATCACCTTGGATAAAAGATCCAATACCATGTCCTACTATAGTATTAACCAAGAAAGGTAAGAGTATCTTTTTTTTATTTGCATCATATAAAATATCTTTTTCATTTTCATTAAAATTAATTGATAATTTTTCAATTAAATCTATTTGAAAATCTTCAGCTTTTTTTGTTTTAGAGAGCATCCTACTAACTATAATATAGTTTTCGTGATTATTGATTTCTTGTACATTATTTGTTTCTTCAGTTTTTAAATTGTTATTATTGTTTGCAGCAAAAATATTAGAGTCTAAAATTAATAAGATTAATGTAAATAATAATAGTTTCTTCATAATTCATCCTCCTATAAAAAGACAATAGTCTATCTAAAAATAAATAATCAAATTTATATATTTTCACTTTTTATAAGCTAAATAGATTCTGCATGTTGCTCAATAAAAACCACTGTTAACTAAATGATAATACTATAGTTTCCTAATGTCAAATAAAAATAAACAAAGAATTAGAGAAGCTATATAGGAAAAATATTATATTTACTAAAAAATAAATTATTACGAAAGTCCAAGAAGTGTATAGAACAGCAACCGACAATCTAGCTTGTCTTAATCCCTTATTACAGGTCAATCAATTATTACATGGTACTATATGGATAATTTGGTAGGTAGATTCTACCCTGTCTTAATCCCTTATTACAGGTCAATCAATTATTACGGTGACACTATGGGGAGCGATTTGGACTTGATTATAAGAGTGTCTTAATCCCTTATTACAGGTCAATCAATTATTACGATTGTAGCGAACCTACAATATTCATATTATTAGAATGGGACGTCTTAATCCCTTATTACAGGTCAATCAATTATTACGAGCAATATCAACGGATACATTGTTGGAACATTAGCAAAAGTAAGTCTTAATCCCTTATTACA